>NZ_JAHYBW010000027.1:0-527 GCF_032027985.1 Haloarcula sp. 1CSR25-25 | reverse complement strand
CCTGCTCCTTGCACACACCGCCCGTCAAAGCACCCGAGTGGGGTCCGGATGAGGCCGTCATGCGACGGTCGAATCTGGGCTCCGCAAGGGGGCTTAAGTCGTAACAAGGTAGCCGTAGAGGAATCTGCGGCTGGATCACCTCCTACTGACCGGGATCAGGGCTCTGCCCTGACCCACCTACACTTGGCTGTTCTTCGAACGGCTAATTGGCATTGACTGGTGACCACAAGTCACCGCGAGTCGGCAAGCGCCGACTACTGCATGGGCCCGCTGGGCTCACAACGACCTATCCGAGGCGGATATCCCCCCACGGGGATGTCGGGTGCAACTCCCGACGGGTCCGTACTTCGTATCGCCTTCGAATCCGTCCCCTTAAGTGTGGGCCGGCGTTCGGATGTGATACGACGACAGATGCACCAGGCCGGGTGAAACCGCGCCTGGGAAGGGTCGATTCGCCCACCATCTCCACCTTGGGGGCGAACATGAAACCGTGTGTACGTGCGATCCAGGCGTCCACTGGACTCGTT
>NZ_JAHYBW010000026.1:0-581 GCF_032027985.1 Haloarcula sp. 1CSR25-25 | reverse complement strand
CCCATGTCGGTGGTCTCGACCCAGAACACGGCGAAGACTGCGCCGCCGACCAGCATGACGAACAGGTCGATTCCGACGCGGGTCAGGATCTGCCAGACCGGCTGGGCCGTCCCTTCGAGCCACCACATCCAGTCGCCACGGCTCTGGATGGGCGCGAGGAAGTAGAACAGGCCACCCGTTGGCTGGCCGTTCGAATACGTCCCGAGGAACGCCGGCATCGACGCCAGCTGGGCGTCGAGAATCCGGCCCAGGAACTGGATGTTCGCCTGGAGTGCCCGGACGAGAATCATCGGCAGGACGCTCGCGTAGATGAGCTTGACCGGGAACCGGCCACGGGCCCCTTTCACGCGGGCGTTCGACAGCGGGATCTCGACGCGGACCGACTCGGCGTAGACGACCACCGAGAAGATGAGAATCGTCGTGACCAGCCCCAGCAGTTCGCCCTGGAGCAACACGGTCTGGAGGCCATCGGCAGCCAGCACTGGCCCGGTGCCGCGCTGGCCGGTGATGAACAGGTACCAGGTGTAGATGATTCCCTCGCTGTTGCCGAGGAACGGCGTCGTCAGGACGCCCCCGACGAG
>NZ_JAHYBW010000025.1:0-756 GCF_032027985.1 Haloarcula sp. 1CSR25-25 | reverse complement strand
GATAAGAGAACTGGTAGAAAAAGAAAGTTATCAGATTCAGAGCAGCAAAATTTCCAAGAGACTGTTCACGAACCGCCCGAAAAAGCTGGGATCGACGCGCCGGCGTGGACGCCGGCGCTCGCTCAAGACTATCTCGAAGAAACGTACGGTGTCACATATTCAATCCCGAGCTGTCGGCGGTTGCTGAAAGAAGCGGGATTGAGTTATCAGAAACCGCGCCGGAAAGCCGCCGAAGCCGATGAAGACGAGCAAGAGGAGTTCCACGACACTCTCAAAAAAAGCGGCGGGAGATGGACGCCACCGTAGTCTGTATCGACCAGACCAAGAAATCCATGCAAGTCGAGCCGCGTGCCGCGTGGTTTCCGCGCGGCACGCGACCCTCCGTCGAACTGTCTGGCCAACGCGACTGGACGTGTCTGCTGGGCGCGATCACCGAGGACGGTGATCGCTTTTTCTCCCGATTCACCGAGTACGTCACCGCCGATCACGCGAAACATTTCATTTTGGCATTATGCAAAGAATTCGAGGACGACTTGATTGTTGTTCTAGATGGCGCACCATATTTCCAGGCGTCGGCCGTCACGGACCTGGCGGCCCGTGACGACCTCGCTTTCGTAACGTTACCGTCGTATTCGCCGGAACTGAATCCTGTCGAGGAGTGCTGGAGACAGCTTCAAGCGTTTCTTAGCAACCGCTTCTTTGACTCACTCGACGAGCTGACGACAGCGATCGATACAGCTCTCGACCAACTTTCAA
>NZ_JAHYBW010000024.1:0-774 GCF_032027985.1 Haloarcula sp. 1CSR25-25 | reverse complement strand
CCGGCGCTGTAGGATGTGGCTGCGGCCGATTAGGTAGATGGTGGGGTAACGGCCCACCATGCCGATAATCGGTACAGGTTGTGAGAGCAAGAGCCTGGAGACGGTATCTGAGACAAGATACCGGGCCCTACGGGGCGCAGCAGGCGCGAAACCTTTACACTGCACGACAGTGCGATAGGGGGACTCCGAGTGTGAGGGCATATAGCCCTCGCTTTTCTGTACCGTAAGGTGGTACAAGAATAAGGACTGGGCAAGACCGGTGCCAGCCGCCGCGGTAATACCGGCAGTCCGAGTGATGGCCGATATTATTGGGCCTAAAGCGTCCGTAGCTTGCTGTGTAAGTCCATTGGGAAATCGACCAGCTCAACTGGTCGACGTCCGGTGGAAACTACACAGCTTGGGGCCGAGAGACTCAACGGGTACGTCCGGGGTAGGAGTGAAATCCTGTAATCCTGGACGGACCACCAATGGGGAAACCACGTTGAGAGACCGGACCCGACAGTGAGGGACGAAAGCCAGGGTCTCGAACCGGATTAGATACCCGGGTAGTCCTGGCTGTAAACAATGCTCGCTAGGTATGTCACGCGCCATGAGCACGTGATGTGCCGTAGTGAAGACGATAAGCGAGCCGCCTGGGAAGTACGTCCGCAAGGATGAAACTTAAAGGAATTGGCGGGGGAGCACCACAACCGGAGGAGCCTGCGGTTTAATTGGACTCAACGCCGGACATCTCACCGGTCCCGACAGTAGTAATGACAGTCAGGTTGACGACTT
>NZ_JAHYBW010000023.1:0-939 GCF_032027985.1 Haloarcula sp. 1CSR25-25 | reverse complement strand
TGGCTCTGGTGAATCGCTGGACGACGGCGGCATCGACCGTTAGAACTAGGAAGTTGAAGCGGGAAACCGTCGATGATTCATGTCTAAGATCTCCCGCTTCACGAGCAAAGTCGTTCAGTTAGCTAAAAATGCTGTTGGTGAGCGAGGCGAAGTCGCCGCCCCCGAAGGGGGTGGCGGCTTCGCCGAGTATGCGGTGGTGTCGCTGCACTGTCTGCGGGTTTACCTGGAAAAATCCTATCGAGAGGCACTCGATTTGCTGAGCGAGATGCCACAAATACTCGGGGAGATCGGCCTTGAGGCGGCCGATCTCCCCGACCACTCGACGCTAGTCAAGTGGTTTGACAGAATCAAGACCGCACTCTGGCGAGTGCTGCTGCGCCTGTCGGCGCAGCTGCACGACACGAGCGGTCACGCCGCCATCGATGCGACGTTCTTCGACCGCGAAAACGCTAGCAAACACTACTGTCGGCGGACGAATTATCGGGTTCAGACGCTCAAAGCGACAGCTCTCGTCGACACAGAAAGCCAAGCCATTCTGGACGTTCACTGTACGACTGAGAAACGCCACGACACGCACCTCGGCTGGCAGGTCGCCCTCCGCAACGCGGGCGACCTCGCCAGCCTCGCTGCTGACAAAGGCTACGATTGGATGGATTTACGCGAGAAACTCCGCGAAGAGGGCGTAAGACCGCTGATCAAACATCGTGAGTTCCGGCCCATCGATCACGCGCATAACGCGCGGATCGATGGGCCTCGATACCGCCAGAGAGCGACGTGTGAGACCGTCTTCTCGACAATCAAGCGCACGCTCGGCGACGCCGTGCGTGCGCGATCTTGGTACGGTGAATTTCGTGAACTCGTCTTGATGTGTGCGGTTCACAATATCAAGCAATCGCTAAAACAGTGAAATCAAGCTACGTCTGGCGATTCACCACGGCC
>NZ_JAHYBW010000022.1:0-946 GCF_032027985.1 Haloarcula sp. 1CSR25-25 | reverse complement strand
CTTGAGCGAGCGCCGGCGTCCACGCCGGCGCGTCGATCCCAGCTTTTTCGGGCGGTTCGTGAACAGTCTCTTGGAAATTTTGCTGCTCTGAATCTGATAACTTTCTTTTTCTACCAGTTCTCTTATCATCAGTTACAGCCTGCTCAAGCGACTCGTCAGTGTCGAGTCGCTTGAGCCAGCTATAGATCGTTCTTCGACCGGTGTCGTGCCACTCAGCAAGTTCGGTCTGAGTGACGCCATTTTTGTACGCGATCGCCGCTAACAATCGTTGTGTCGGCTTGTTTCCGTCCACGTTGTCGAGAGCGTCTTGAAGTTCCTTGACGGATATCTCGTCAAGATGATCCATTAGATCACTCAACGTACTACGGGCAGAAAGTTCTAACGATTACTATAGCAGTACATGAGTATCGTGACGACCTCCGCACTGTTCACGGCGCAGCCTCCCTCGATAGGAGTTCCAGTATGCAGTTACCAGATGCTGGCAGAGAGACGTAGCGAAAGTAAAGAAGTATAGATATCCGGACTTCTTAGCCGAACATCTGGCGCATCATCGGATGCATCTCCATGAGCTGCTCTTCGGCGATCTCCTCGTACAGCTTGTACGTGATGGAGACCGTCAGCAGCAGCCCAGTACCGGAGACGCCACCGATGGTACCCAGCATGTTGGCCATCACTGCGAGCAGCCCAACCAAGGCACCACCGATGACAGTCACCTGCGGAATGTACCGCTCGAGGACCTTCTCGATGACGCCGACGTTCTGTCGGAAGCCGGGGATCTGCATCCCGGAGTTGTGGATCTGCTTGGCCGTCGCTTCCGGACCCATGTCGGTGGTCTCGACCCAGAACACGGCGAAGACTGCGCCGCCGACCAGCATGACGAACAGGTCGATTCCGACGCGGGTCAGGATCTGCCAGACCGGCTGGGCCGTCCCTTCGAGCCACCACA
>NZ_JAHYBW010000021.1:0-972 GCF_032027985.1 Haloarcula sp. 1CSR25-25 | reverse complement strand
CCCTGCTTCCACCCAATGAGAGCGCCAATCTACTCGATTACCAGTATAAGTGGTACGGACAGGTCTCGGTGGTGGATTTGAGTCCCGATCATTTTGGGCGCCTCAAACCTCGGCCGGTAAGCTGTTACGCTTTTCTTAGAGGGTAGCTGCTTCTAAGCTCACCTCCCGGCTGTCTAGGGCTCGAGACCACCTTCAGAGGATTACACTTAATCCACACTTGGGGACCTTAACCTATCTCTGGGTTGTTCCCCTCCTGGTACACAGGCTTACCCCGCGCACCGGAATCCCCGCGTCAAACAGCGTCTGTAAGTTTGGAGTTTGACAGGTGTGCCGACTCCTCTCGGAGGCGGACACACCAATCGGTCGCTCTACCTCACAGACTACCTCGGCGGAGGTCATGCTTCGACATGTTTCGATTGGAACCAGCTGTTGCCGGACTCGATGGGCCTTTCACCCCTACACATAGATCACGAGAGGGTATTGTAGGACACCAACTCTAACAGACTTCCACGTGCCTTTCGGCACGCTTCATCTTGTCCATGCGTAGATCGTCCGGATTCGGGTCGTGTCCACATGGCTCCCCGCCCTTGAAGACGGCGGCCCTCGTCGTAAGACTGCGGCCATGTCGGTTTCCCTGTGCCTCCCCGGATACTCCGGTTAGACTTGCCATACAGACACACTCCCTGGCTCGTTTTTCAAAACGTACGACAGAACATCGGCTTCCTGTAAGTCTTACTGGAGACTCGCGTCTCGGTCATTCGTTACAGGACCTTGTATGCCCTGTCGCTCGATCGCCAACTGATTTCATGCTCTATTTCGCCTCCCTTCTGAGGGTACTTTGCAGCGTTCGTTCACACTACTTGTTCACTATCGGTCTCAGGTTGTGTTTAGCCTTCGCAGTCGATGCCTGCGTTATTCGCGAGGGATATCCAACCCCCGCTACTCTGGCACTACCGCACAGCGTACTGGTCT
>NZ_JAHYBW010000020.1:0-1382 GCF_032027985.1 Haloarcula sp. 1CSR25-25 | reverse complement strand
AATCACCTATGGAAACGCTGCTACCCGGATATACCACCGTTATCGACAAAATATTTGCGTCGTCCTGTAGTCTGCGGCTCTCCCAGCCTGCAGGCGGACGATATCTTCTCGCGGTGCGGTCGCTGTCTGGCGATAGCTGCTGCTAACGGTGGGCCTCGGCCGGCCACTGAGGGCCGCCGGGCGGACGGCCCTCAGTTCCCTCGTCTACGCACTCACATCAGGTGGATCGTAGACTTCTCTCCGGTCTAGCATGTGATAGATCGACACCAGCATCTTCCGAGCGGTAGCCACTATCGCTTTCTGTGAGTTCTTACGACTTGCTAGCCGCTCGGAGAAGCGACTCAGATACGCGTCATCACAGGTGTGTACTGCGGTATTGGCAGCCTGGACGAGCAGCCACCGCACTCTCCCTGATCCACGTTTCGAAATACTCCCCTCGATCCGCGAGTCGCCTGACTCGCGGATCACCGGGTTCAATCCGACGTAGCTGACGACCGATTTATCACCGTCGAACCGACTGATTTCGCCCAACTCCGCGTATATCGTCAACGCCGTATAGTAACTCACGCCAGGAATGGTCATCAGCAGCTGGGTCTCCTTCAGAGACCCAGCGCGCTCCTCGATCGTTTCTTCGAGTTCCTGTATCTCCTCGGTGAGCGTCTCAATCAGTTCGAGATACGACTCCAGCAACGCGTCCCACGGCGTCGGGAGCGAGAGTTCCCGGAGGAACTCTCGTCCCTCCTTGTTCAACGGCTTCACGTCCTCAGTGATGCCGTGATCGGAGAGAAGTCCATGGATTTTGTTGGCGTACTTGGTACGGTTTTCGACCAGGGTCTGTCGCCCGCGCACGAGTGCGCGGGCTTCCCTGATTTCGTCGGTCGGAACATAACTCTCTGGCACCGAGTTCAGCCGCACCATCCGCGCGAGTTCTTTCGCGTCGACGCGATCGGTTTTCTTGTCCGAGTTAGCGATCTGATTCAGCTCCTTCGGGTGAGCAACAGTCACATCCAAATGTTCGGACAGCGTATCGTGGATGTGGTAGTAATTACTGGTCGCCTCAAGCGCGGCTTCGGCACCAGCGTACCGCTGGGCGAGGTCGTCGAGGTTCGCGTTCTTGACGCGAACCTCTTCGACGATCTCCCCAGCCTCATCCATTACTGCCACCTGTGCGTACCGTTTGTGGACATCAATTCCAAGGTACATTGTCTGTTCACCCGGGACGCCAGTGCGTGAAGCAGAGATTCACCTATTCGGGCTTTCCCGGATGCCGCGGCCCGCGGCATCCGGGCTGTAACGCCCATGACTCGGCTTCTTTCGCACACGGACCAGTCAGTACGACGTGCTCTGTGGCACGGATCATTAGTCGGTCTCTTGCGCCCCAT
>NZ_JAHYBW010000019.1:0-1557 GCF_032027985.1 Haloarcula sp. 1CSR25-25 | reverse complement strand
AACGTCTCGTTACCTCGACGCGCACACCCCGAGTCTATCGACCGCGTCTTATACGCGGGACCTCAGCGGTGTCTCTTTTCCAAGTGGGTTTCGAGCTTAGATGCGTTCAGCTCTTACCCCGTGTGGCGTGGCTACCCGGCACGTGCTCTCTCGAACAACCGGTACACCAGTGGCCACCAACCGTAGTTCCTCTCGTACTATACGGTCGTTCTTGTCAGACACCATAACACACCCAGTAGATAGCAGCCGACCTGTCTCACGACGGTCTAAACCCAGCTCACGACCTCCTTTAATAGGCGAACAACCTCACCCTTGCCCGCTTCTGCACGGGCAGGATGGAGGGAACCGACATCGAGGTAGCAAGCCACTCGGTCGATATGTGCTCTTGCGAGTGACGACTCTGTTATCCCTAGGGTAGCTTTTCTGTCATCAATTGCCCGCATCAAGCAGGCTAATTGGTTCGCTAGACCACGCTTTCGCGTCAGCGTTCCTCGTTGGGAAGAACACTGTCAAGCTATCTTTTGCTCTTGCACTCTTCGCCGGGTCTCTGTCCCGGCTGAGATAGCCATAGGGCGCGCTCGATATCTTTTCGAGCGCGTACCGCCCCAGTCAAACTGCCCGGCTATCGGTGTCCTCCTCCCGGAGTGAGAGTCGCAGTCACCGACGGGTAGTATTTCACTGTTGACTCGGTGGCCCGCTAGCGCGGGTACCTGTGTAACGTCTCCTACCTATGCTGCACATCGGCGACCACGTCTCAGCGACAGCCTGCAGTAAAGCTCCATAGGGTCTTCGCTTCCCCCTGGGTGTCTCCAGACTCCGCACTGGAATGTACAGTTCACCGGGCCCAACGTTGGGACAGTGAAGCTCTGGTTAATCCATTCATGCAAGCCGCTACTGATGCGGCAAGGTACTACGCTACCTTAAGAGGGTCATAGTTACCCCCGCCGTTGACAGGTCCTTCGTCCTCTTGTACGAGGTGTTCAGATACCTGCACTGGGCAGGATTCAGTGACTGTACGAGTCCTTGCGGATTTGCAGTCACCTGTGTTGTTACTAGACAGTCCGAGCTTCCGAGTCACTGCGACCTGCTCCGTTCCGGAGCAGGCATCCCTTCTTCCGAAGGTACGGGACTAACTTGCCGAATTCCCTAACGTTGGTTGCTCCCGACAGGCCTTGGCTTTCGCCGCCATGGACACCTGTGTCGGTTCTCGGTACGGACACTATGCTCGTCTTTTCATGGGCCCCAGGTTGAATCACGTTTCCCTATGCCGCCGTTCGTCCGCTTCGTGCCGTTACGGCTTCCACGGAGTTTGACGGTTCGACCGGGCGAAGGCCCGGCGTGATCGACCCCAGGGCGTCGACTTTCACTGCATAGTGGCACGGGAATATTAACCCGTTTCCCATTTCGTCACAGTCGAGTTGCGGTGTGACTTAGGACCGGCTAACCCTCAGCTGATCAGCAGTGCTGAGGAACCCTTATCCATTAGGCCGTCGGGGTTCTCACCCGACTATCGCTGCTACTATGGCCAGGATTTTCGTCACTCATCGGTCCACAGGA
>NZ_JAHYBW010000018.1:0-1561 GCF_032027985.1 Haloarcula sp. 1CSR25-25 | reverse complement strand
TTAGCTGGATTGAGGCGCTAAGCCCCCTTCCTCAAGGAGCAACGCAACGAGCGAAGCGAGTGAGTAGCGCAGTAGGGAGGGGATACAGCTCCGCACAGTTTTCAAACACGTTCGACGCCCAGTCCACAGGCCCACGCCACCGAAGATATTATACGTGTAACGTGCATAGCGTGCATAACAGTGAAGCGGAAAACAATCACCATCCGAGAGGACCAAGACGAGTGGATAGAGGACCACCACCTCAACCTCTCGTCGTTCATCCGTGAGCAACTGGATGAACTAATTGAGGAACGAGAGTAACGGATGTACTACGCCTACAAGTATCGTCTCAAGCCGTCCGACCCCCACCGCGCCGAGTTGGACCGCCACCGAGATATTTGTCGGCAACTCTACAACCACGCGCTCTACCGCCTCAACGAGTACCAAGACGAACACGGCGAACTACCGTCGATGACCACGCTACGGTCGGAACTACCCGACCTCAAAGAGTGGTGGGACGACCTCTCTGCCGTGTACTCGAAGGTTCTCCAAACCGTCGTGGAGCGTCTGTTCGATAACCTCAAAGGCCTCTCCAAGCTCAAGGAGAACGGCTACGGCGTCGGTCAACTCAAGTGGAAGCCACCACGGGAGTTCCGCAGTTTCACGTACAGTCAGTCTGGCTTCAAGCTCGACAAGAAGGGCGGTCAGACTGTCCTGTCACTCTCGAAACTCGCGGATATACCGATACGGCTCCACCGCGCCATCCCCGACAACGCCACGCTCAAGCAGGTCACGGTCAAAAAAGAGGCGACAGGCGAGTGGTTCGCCACATTCGGCGTCGAAATGGACCGCGAACCACCCAAACTGCCCGAGAATCCTGAGAAGTGCGTCGGAATTGATGTAGGGATACTCAAGTACGCCCATGACACCGATGGTACGGCTGTCGGGTCGCTCAACCTCTCCGACGAACGTGAGCGGTTGGAACGCGAGCAACGGAAACTCTCGCGGAAGCAACACGGGTCAAACAACTACGAGAAGCAACGACGGCGAGTCGCGGAGTGTCACGCGGACCTCCGACGCAAGCGCCGCGACTTCTTGCACAAGCTCTCGGCGTACTACGCTCGGAAGTACGATCTCGTTGCGGTCGAAGACCTGAACGTGAAGGGGATGATGGAGTCGCCGTCGAACAGCCGCAATACGGCGTCTGCGGCGTGGAGAACGTTCCTCTCGTTGCTCGAATACAAGTGCGAACGGGAGGGAGCGCACTTCGTGACGGTCAACCCGAGAGGGACGACCATGGAGTGCGCTTCGTGCGGCGTTTCGACGGACAAGCCGTTGTGGGTCCGTGAACACTCCTGTCCTGCCTGCGGGTTTGAGGCCGACAGGGACGCGAACGCGGCGTGGAACATTCTTTCTCGTGGCCTCGAAGATGTAGGAGTGGGACACTCCGAATCAACGCCTGTGGAGACTGCGCTCCCTGTGGATACACCCGTATCTGCAAAGCGCGTCGTGGAAGCAGGAAGCCCTACCCTCAAGGAGCGAACGGCGCAAGCCGTGAGCGAGTAGGGTAGGGTAGTTCACT
>NZ_JAHYBW010000017.1:0-23854 GCF_032027985.1 Haloarcula sp. 1CSR25-25 | reverse complement strand
TTTAGCTAACTGAACGACTTTGCTCGTGAAGCGGGAGATCTTAGACATGAATCATCGACGGTTTCCCGCTTCAACTTCCTAGTTCTAACGGTCGATGCCGCCGTCGTCCAGCGATTCACCAGAGCCATCAAATTGTACAGTGCATGCGAAGTTTTCTATGACACACTCCGCCGGTGCTGAGTCATTGGTCAATGAGGTGTATCATCAAGATGGGGAGAAAACACGGTTCACCGGGACGATCAAGGTGAAGAATGCGTCGATAGCGAAAGCAATCGGGACAAACCTCAAGCGGGCCTCACGATTCCTGAGTGGTCAGCGTAACATCTGCACATTCGGGACGAACTTCTCGATCCACCCGCTTGCGAAGCTAAGACGCTTCGAGAGGTCTAAGAATGTGTCAGTAACGAACTTCTCGAAGTGATCTTCGTCCTCGAAAATCGTCGGTGAAATCTTCTGCTTGAGGCTTTTCCAGAGCGCCTCAATTGCATTGAACATCGGTGAGTACGGTGGGAGGAAGACGAACTCGATGCCGAGTTCGTCGGCCCGTTTCTGCGTGAGCTTTGCATGATGACCACCATCATTGTCGGCAATGAGCAGAATCCGCCCAACCGGATTCTGCTCACGAATCGCCTCCAACGCTGCACAAATACTCTCCTTTGTTTTCCGTTCTCGGAAGATGAGCGTACTGTTTCCGAGGAGTGCGTAGAACCCAATCGTTTTCCACGGAACCGCCACCATTGGCTTGTCGATTTCCACGGTTCGGTCATACGACCACATCCGTTGAGAGTTCTCGAACGGCTGTGGCCACGATACGTCAAAGAACCCGAGAACGAGTGGTTCACCGTCATTGTCTTTTGCGAGCGCCTCTCCCAGGCGCTCGCGAAAATCCTCCTCTGCATCGGGCGGTTGCCGCGAATCCATGGGTCGTGGCTTGGCGTACTGCATCCCGTCTGCGCGAAGAATGCGTGCTAAGTGAGCACGGTCGTAGGTGACGCTGTAGCGCTCCCACAGAAGGTCGTCGATCTCTTGTGGGGTCCAGGGTTGCCCTTCCTCAAAGGGGTGTCATAGAACTCTTCACACACCTCAGCAGCACCCCGAAAAACGATGTCTGAAAGGTAGAGAATATCGCCGCCATTCAGAAGCAGCGATAGCGGGCTTCTCTGCCCATGACCGAAAGCCATGCTAACCGTTTTATGACACCCTACTTCCTCAAGGAAAGCGAAGAATTCCTCGAACTGGGCAGGCGAGAGCTTCGCGGGGCGACCGCCCGCGAAGCTCGGTCGAAGTCCATCGAGACTCGCATCATTCCACGCGGAGAGCCATCGATCACCAGTATCACGGGAGACGCCAACACGTCGAGCGGCTACTTTTGTCGCATCACCGAGATAGAGGTTCTTCATGAAACAGAGCCGCCGGATGAGACGAGTCTCATCCGCTTTCTGGGCGGTATTGAGCGCTTCGTCGAGTTGGTCTTCCGACAGATGCCTCGTCACTTCTTTTCGACGACTTGCCATCATTGCAGCTAATTACGCTCTCTGAAAGCTCAAACATTGCGCTGACCACTCAAGCCGTCGCGGGTCGCGGTCGACGAAACACAAATCAAGGTCGACGGCGAAAAGAAGTGGCTGTACGCTGCTGTCGACATTGAATCAAAGCTGTTGCTAGAGATCGACATATGAAGTCGTGATTTATAGCGACCGTACCATCCAAATTGCTAATTAAGTAATCTGTATTGATCGTTGGACGGTTCGGTTGAGCATGCTGTGATAAGCACGGCCAATTCCCAAGACAACAAGAGATCAGGGGGCTGCAGTGGCCCCGTCCCCGGGGTCGTGAGCAAGCGGCGATACGACGAGGTCGTCGTAGGGGAATACTGGCTTCTTTGCCCGTCCGACTGCCTCGAAGCTGATGACGCCAAGCGCTTCCAGTGTGGTCAATTCTTCGTGGACGTTCTTTTTGTCACGGCCGACAAGTCGTGCTGTCTCGCGAATGCTCTCTGGTTGTTCGTCTCTAATCACGCGCAAGAGTGTGTACGTCCGTTCGTTGAACACGTCGGTCAGCTGGCTCTCGTTCGGGAACCGAACAGTGGCCGGCCGATTGAGTTGTTCTCCCTCTTTGAGTGTCTGAATAGCTTCAAGGCCCTCTTCGTACGGATTGGTCTCGTCGTCGACCGTGACCACGAGTACGTTCTGTTCAGTCATGGGTATCACCGTTGTCGTTGGATGGACCAAACCGCGGCTTCGGAATCTCGTCCCAGAACCGTTCATAGAGTTCCTCGATGCTAGGGAACTTGACGAACTCCGGTTCCGGGTCGGGAGCGACGTGTAATTCGTGGCCTTTCGTATCCTCGTGTGAGTTATCGTAGCGCCGGATCGTTCCGTCGTCGAGCGTCTCAGGACCAGCGGTCAGGGCTCCATAGTGAAGCGTGTACCGCCATCCCGATGGATAGGCGTCGTCGTCTGTCCGCCGGATCGACACACGAACGACAGTCCCATCCTCGTACACTGTGGCGTTATCGTATCCATCGAGATCGTCGGCCGTTGATTCCATCCGGTATTACGTTGGTTTCGTGGCCAACGATAAAGGCGTGTTGGTTCCTCAAACAACGCTATAGAGACACCGCTGTACTGAGTAATTCGGCTATGAATTGATTCGCCATAGGGCGATAATCACGACCAATCTCTTGGAGAGAGCTGGCATATCTGCTCAGCGTGAGAAGCACTGGCAGATTACGCGCTAAGAGTCAGGAACTGGGGGAATGAATGACATCAGTGAATCGTATAGCCATTGCATTCGTGCACAAGGCAAACGCTTATAGTTTCTAGTTTCGTAACTCTATACAATATGAGCTACGACACGGAACACGTCCGAAACGCGGGGGAACCACCGAGTACGATTACGAACATCCCGGCGTTCACGGAGTTACTTGACAATACAAATCTTGCTGCCCTCTACACGTCAATCAGGCGGGCAGGAACGATGACCGGTCCGGAACTCGTCGAAACGACAACGATCTCGAAAAAGACTGTCTACGATTATCTTCACAAGTTGGAACAGGCTGGCTTGATCAGCAAGGTTAGAGACGACGCCGGGACTGCTGTGTACGCAGCCGAGGAGTTCGAGCTGAAGCTGACAATTCGGAACACGGAGCTCTCAATTACACCCGAACTCGTCGAAATCATTGCGCATGAAAATGAGTATCCAGCTATCCAACGCGTTCTCGACGACCATGGCCTCGTCACGTTCGCACTCGCACACGACCTTGTGAATGCACACAGCGAAGGGGATGTCACGATCCGACAGATGGCTGAACTTACAGGCCTTTCCACTGGAACAACGTACGATCTTGTCGAGGCACTCTATTCGATTCTTGAACTCGGTGGCGACAATTCGGCCGCGACAACATACACACCAGACGATTTCGACGACGAAGAGAGCAATCTACGAAACGAACTCTTCGACGAGTAACCGTAATGGCGAGGAAATATACTGCAAACATCGCAGACACCGTGATGTTTCGGAATCTCGGGAAACATCCCAGTCCACAGTTACAATCACTTCAGCGTGCCGTTGCGGAAGCTGGGACCGAGATCTGGGTGCCAGCAGCGGTCTATCACGAACTGGCAGATACTGGAACCGGTGATTCGCCGGCAAACCCGTATCTTGATGCGGCAATCGAAGATGGGTGGCTTCGAGTGGCGACACCACTCCCCGGGAACCGATCTGACGGCTACGACCCCAATGCTGGCCAAGTAGAGCAAGCGCGGTTCGTCGCGGATTCGTTTCTCAACCAGCAGAGCAAGTACCCAGAGACGAACAACTGGATAGACGCGGCATTAGTTGCATTAGCGGTTCGACTGTTCGAGCGGAACACCCGAATCCGTATCATCACTCACACAGCTGACGCAAATCTGGCAGAGGCGTGTACTCGTATCCCGCCGGAGTTCGGATACTACGACATCAAGTCCCGATACTACAACCCGCCACAAACCGCGAAAACTGAATTTCCGACCGTTGAGAACCTCTCCTGGGATGAACGATAGGCACCTTGTACTGACCGCTGCTCTGGTGGGTTGAGCATGCTGGGATAATCACGATCAGTACGAATCGCCTCGCCATTGTCGGTGGATCACGAATCGTGGTGCCGGATTATCCCATAGACTGAACGTGCTGAGGTCCGCTCACAGAAGCCAGTCTCCCTGGGCATGGTAGTGTTGATCCCGAGTTAGATATTTATGAAAGGTCTGAAATACATATAATATTTTTATACTAGTGGTCCGTGTTACGGCATATGAACCGTCAGACGGAAGGCACTGATTTAATTGGTGCCTCTGTTTCGCTTCCGATACCCACTTCAGATCCAGATTTATTCAAACACAAAGCAACGAGCGATATTCTTCTATTTTTAACTAACCACCGATTTAGCGACTTTTCCTTAAGAGAACTCGCGACACAGATCGGCCATTCACACCAGTCCGTGCGACGAGCAGTAGATGTTCTCAGTTCGAATGACCTGGTGATTGAATCTCCCGAAAGCAACCAGCGACTCGTACAGATCAACAGGGACCGACTGTCTATCCCAGACGATCCTATTCTTCGGATTCCCCAACCGGAGTATCACAAGCCGGTCAAAACGGCGGTCACGAAGCTCCGTGACACCATCAGCGACGTTGTCGGAATCATCCTGTACGGTAGCGTTGCTCGGGGCGATGCTGACCGACGGAGTGATATCGATATCTGGGTCCTCACTCGTTCCGGGCGGGCAGAGAGCCAGCGGGAAGCGAACGCCGTCGCCCGGGACCTCGAAGACATGGTATTCGATGGGGACCGGTACGCCTACGATATCGACGTTGAGGCTGTTCAGGCGATTCCAGCCTACACGGATGATATTCGAGAAATTATCGTCTCAGGCATTCCGGTCTACAAGACGAGCGACTTCGAAACCGTCGAAAACCTCCTTCTAGAGGAGGGTGCCGACAATGAGTAACGGTTCGGACCCTGCTGCCGTGCTTGACGCCATTGGACGGGCGCAGGACGCCTTCGAGATGGTCGGCAGAGGGAGGACGGTATTCGAAGAGGGAATCAGCGCCGACGCAGACTGGGAGACGCAGCTGACCAAAGCCTGTCGGCTCCTCGAAGTCGTCGACACACTCCAAGCACAGGACGGGTACTACACAGCCGTCATAGAGGTCTGCTTCGGGGCGATAGAACGGTCAATAGAGGCGTATGCGCTCTCGATGACCAACGATACGCTCCAGGATTTTCAGGACCACCAGTTCAGTTACGACCGTGCTCACCAGATTGGACTGTTCGAGAGAACTACGGCTGAGGAGATGAAGGAGCTCTACAGCGAGAACCGGACTGAGAGTTACTACGGTGGTGGTCGTCCAACTGAGGAACAGGCCGAAGCAATGACCGAGCTCGCAACTGCTGTTCACCAGTTCGTAGTGAGCCAGATTCGAGAGGGCGGGGTCTGTCTTTGTGACTAATTCTATTTGATCTTCTGAGAGAGCGCTATGTGCCCAAATACACTATCGGCCCGAATAAGAGGAATTTCCATCAACGAATCGATTGAACGCTACCTTCTGGACAAGGGGAAAGGGCGTGGTAGCGATGGCGGGAACTACCGACGAAATGCAGCCCGGGAACTCAAACGGTTCGCTCAGTGGGCTTCCGGTGACCGTGGTCGGAGCGAGTGGACAGGAATCGTACCAGATGATGTCGACCGGGATCCGACTTTCGAGGATCTCGACGAACGAGTATTCCGGGCGTACGCCCGATACCTCGGCAGTGACCGCGCGCTCAAGCAAAACACCATCCACACGTATTATCACTACATCTCTGCGTGGTGTGGTTGGTGCGCGAACGAGGGATATCTTGAGGGACACTACGCTCGGCGGGCAAGCGCGATGACACCACTCCCGGAGGACGACGGCCGCAAACCTGGCGACCAGCAGATATGGACGCCCGAGCAACGCCACACACTCACCCGGTACGTTGATGACCGAGTCAACGATGCAATCGAGACGTATAGAGCCCTCTCAGATGATGTCGATTCGCTCGACAGGCAGCGAGCACGATATACGATTCTGAAGGCGGCTCGTGACCGTGCTCTCGTCTTTGTTATCGCATACACAGCTGTTCGAGTTGGTGAAATCCTTCGTGACCCAAACGACCCACGCCGGCGTGGGATCCAGTGGGGAGAGGTTTCGTTAGACGACGGGAGCATGGATGTCTACCGGAAGAAACAGCAATGGGACGTTGCGAGCCTCCCCGAGCCAGTGATTGCGCCACTCCGGAGCTATCAAACGCTGATGGACCCACCAACGGTACAATGGCCTGTGTTCCCAACGTTCGACCAGCGGACGCTCGCGATGCTCGTTCAAGACGGGCCAGATACAATCGAGGGACAACGTGACGAGTACGCTCGGGACTTCTTGTTGGCTCTCGACGAAGACATCCACCTGCCGTCGATTACGACGGATGGAGCACGGTCGATTCTCCAGCGGCTCTCAGATGAGGCGGAGGTCGACATCGAGCATCCGAAACACGATTATCTAGCTCCACATGGTGGCCGTCGGGGCATGGGCGAAATCCTCGTCCGTAGCTTTGGATACACGGTTGCTGCCCGGTATCTCGATAACTCAGAGAAGATGATTCGTAAGCGCTACTCGCACATTGAGGCCGATGAGTTGGGCGAGCTCGCGACCGAAGCAATCAACAAGATAGATTGCATCTGACGAGGCCGAGAACGCGATTGATAGCCGCTCAATCGTGTCTATACGGTTGAATCTACCTGCATGCTGCGAGAAGCACGACCAGTTTCTTGGAGAGAGCTGACGCCGTAAATAGCGAGAGAAACACGAATGGAAATCGAATACGCAGATATGGAACCAGTGGACAGTTCTCACTGAGTTGATTTCAGAACGGCTGAGATGAACCAGTTACTCAGCGTGTCTGCGTGGTCACTGCTCGCGATACCACCGAGCCAAGCGCATACTGATTGCGAGACTGAGTCCGCCAGCCAGTACCGCGCTGGTAGCTCTCGACGTGAATGAATTGCCGATGGAAAGCTGCCACAGCACTGCGACGACAGTAATGACACCTATCAGACCCCAATCAGGGTAGGTGAGGGTTCCGTACTGCTCCATACTAACCGGCTACACCGCCACAGACATTTGCGTTACGTGTCTGTGCTGTACTAACCATTAGATAGTTCACACAAACGATCGGTAGTCCAAAGATGTCTCACTCCCGAGCGTCGCCGGTATTGAGTCGGTAGTAGGTCGTCGTTCCCTCCCCCGTCTCGACCTCCTTTTCGACAACCATTCCCTCCGTAACGAGTTCATCGAGCGCTTCGTCGACGTCATCGACCAGCATTCCGCTCGCAACGACGTCGCCGGCGAGATCGACTAACTCGTCCTGGATTTCGGTGAGAACCTCTCGGATCGATTCCGGGCGTGCGTCGTTGCCGAAGTCGACGCCACGGATGATCTCGCTTCGCGTATAGGCATTATCGACGTTTTCGGAGAGGAACGCGACGATCAGCTCCTTCTCGTCCTCGTAGTCCCCAACCGGGGTCGTCGCTGCTGTGTCTGCACTATCTGCCGTGGAACCATTATCCCACTCATCATTAGATATCGGCATACGTGTCCATACTACTGTTTCCATATCAACGTTCCCTTGTGATGACCGACTTACGCAGATCCCCAGATACGAATTGCTCTGGAGGTCGACGTTGATTCCCGACGTTCACCCCTCCCGTCCAAGCCGTTAAGAGTTGTCTACTAGATGTATAATTGTGATTCCAGTCGGAACCGACGATCGAGAGACAGTCCTCGCGGATCTCGAACTAACGCGCGGTCTCACCGACTTGGATGGATTAGCCGGTCGGTAGACGTGCCTACTGTTCATCTCGATAGACTTCGAACCAGAGATATAGGACACCGAAACCGGCGTACGTGAGGCCCAATCCGGCAAACACCAAGTCGCTAGAAGAGATGGCCCACGTCGCTTGAACGAACCCAAGAACAACCATTAGGGCCCCTATCACCGACCTCTGTTGTTTTTTCTCCATTTGAGTGGCCGTACGTGTGGATTGGCTAATAAATGTCTTCTACCAATCGATAGAGAACTCGGTCAAGCATCCGGCGAGAAGCACGACCAGTTTCTTGACTAGCGTAGCGACTCTGCTTTGCGTGAAAGGCACCAGAATCGAATACGCAGTTCCGGGCCACAGAACAGTGCTCAAAGTGTTGAGATCAAAACCGCTCTGACCCCAACTGCTCAGTGACCTTCAGAACTGACTGCCGGGTGTTCTGACAGCTTGACGAGACGTTCAGATAGCCGTGCAAGATGCAGAGCGCGTATCTCACACAGAACCCGTGAAACGGAGGCAGCCTCTCATAGAACCGTTTGCCCGCTCTGTGGCAGCCAGTCTGAACAGTCAACGTGGTATCGCGTACTAGTCGCCCTGGAAAAATGGGATTGCTATATGGATGAGAACGAACAGCGCTAATCCGGCTAATATAAATCCAAATCCGACCACCGGTTGTTCCCCCCAGGGTAGTTCGAGCGGTGCCCTGTCCACCAGACTCACTCTATCTGGGTTACGTATTTGCCCCCAACTTAGTACAGCTCCGATCGAGATGAGTATCCAAGAGCCGTAATTGCCTGCCGTAGCTAGATATCCAGTTGTTTGAGCAGGAGATGTGGTGTCATCTGCAATCGTGTCTGACTCGGCGTCGAACTTGTATGTGGTTTCATCTGCACTCGTGTCTGATTCGGTGTCGAACCTGTCGTACCAACCGGCGTATAACAGCACCCCACCGAGGGCAAACAGAGCCATTCCGAGGGTGGTTGTTTCTATGGGTAGTTCGACCCAGGTGGCTGGAACGAAGTACAGTATCGCCCCAGCAAGCATGAGTACTATGGGAATGTATCCGAGTACTGTCTCGCGGATTCTCATCGTATGACCAGTACGTGATGAAAACTTAAATCTGATGTCATATGGGTCATATATTTATCGCGCTAATCTCACCTTCTGTACTGACTATTGGGTAGCTCGTTCGAGCATGCCGCGATAATCACGACCACAGCTGTTCACTACGCTGTCCCCCGATTATAACGGACTGGTGTGTTTCTGCTCGTTGTGACGCCCAACCCAAATTTTAGCTGATGAACCCGTCTGAGTTTCAGTTCTGGTGTTGTTTTTTATTACGACCATCATCGGTGAGAAAGGCAACCAGCGGTTTCAATCCCGGTCGGAGTTTTCTGACCGCTTCGACGTCGCGGTCGCGGTCACGGTCGGAGTCGGAGAGTTGCTGTTTCAATTCCGGTTCGGGTTTTCTGACCGCTCCGACCTGACCGACGACCCACCGGCCAGCTCGGCCCCCACGGTTTCAATCCCGGTTCGGGTTTTCTGACCGCTTCGACACCTGGTCGGTGTTACTGAACAAGACCTGGACGCATCGTTTCAATCCCGGTTCGGGTTTTCTGACCGCTTCGACGTTTTGTCTAACATCTTAGTGACCTCCGATTAGTTGGTTTCAATCCCGGTTCGGGTTTTCTGACCGCTTCGACAGTCCATGCCCTGAGTAGCGACGACGTCGTCGAGATGTTTCAATCCCGGTTCGGGTTTTCTGACCGCTTCGACAATCGCACCATCAGGGGCGTTTTCCCAGTCAGTGTTTCAATCCCGGTTCGGGTTTTCTGACCGCTTCGACACGATGTGTCGCTCACCGACGACGCAATCAGCGAGTTTCAATCCCGGTTCGGGTTTTCTGACCGCTTCGACGCTATCGGGGTGGGCGAGGTAGTAGGTCCTGGTCCGTTTCAATCCCGGTTCGGGTTTTCTGACCGCTTCGACCACGTCCAGCGACGTGTCGGCCGTCGTCCGGTTATTGTTTCAATCCCGGTTCGGGTTTTCTGACCGCTTCGACCAACATCAGTCTGTTCGACGGCATCTCCGTCACGCAGTTTCAATCCCGGTTCGGGTTTTCTGACCGCTTCGACACCATGTGTGCGGTGGGTTTCTTTTTTTCTACCAGTTTCAATCCCGGTTCGGGTTTTCTGACCGCTTCGACGACCCGCCCGAACCCGCTACGGACGGGATGGATGGTTTCAATCCCGGTTCGGGTTTTCTGACCGCTTCGACTTCACTTCGCGGCGCTTGACCCCGCGGCGCTCCGTCGAGTTTCAATCCCGGTTCGGGTTTTCTGACCGCTTCGACTTCACTTCGCGGCGCTTGACCCCGCGGCGCTCCGTCGAGTTTCAATCCCGGTTCGGGTTTTCTGACCGCTTCGACGACCGAGTGGGTCGACGCCGACGCCGTGTGCGGTTTCAATCCCGGTTCGGGTTTTCTGACCGCTTCGACCTCTCGTCATGGAACCCGACGGCACGGACGGCTTGTTTCAATCCCGGTTCGGGTTTTCTGACCGCTTCGACGAGGCGCGGTCGGCCCCGAGAACTGGCCCGTACTGTTTCAATCCCGGTTCGGGTTTTCTGACCGCTTCGACGGAGCGACCGCATTAGCTCACGATCAGTTAGAGTTCGTTTCAATCCCGGTTCGGGTTTTCTGACCGCTTCGACGTATCGAATCGAGTGGTCGGCGGGCGGACTCACGTAGTTTCAATCCCGGTTCGGGTTTTCTGACCGCTTCGACGTTGGGGACGGCGCTCGGGTACACGCATTCCTTTTTCGTTTCAATCCCGGTTCGGGTTTTCTGACCGCTTCGACCGCCGACCAAGTGACTCATCAGGTTCGCATTCCCTTGTTTCAATCCCGGTTCGGGTTTTCTGACCGCTTCGACTCGACGGTGGTGACAGTGGAGGTGTGGGTACCGTTGTTTCAATCCCGGTTCGGGTTTTCTGACCGCTTCGACCGTCCGCATCGATGTATTGCTTCATAGCGATTTCGTTTCAATCCCGGTTCGGGTTTTCTGACCGCTTCGACCGCGCGAGATCGTGGCCTGGAGAAGTTCGACAAGTTTCAATCCCGGTTCGGGTTTTCTGACCGCTTCGACCCGTCAGCTACCACGACGACGACCGCACGGACTTGTTTCAATCCCGGTTCGGGTTTTCTGACCGCTTCGACCCCACTTCCCACGGACTTCGTCGCAGCCATCGTATTGTTTCAATCCCGGTTCGGGTTTTCTGACCGCTTCGACCCACCCTGCACGTGTTTTTATGCCCACGCTGTATCTGTTTCAATCCCGGTTCGGGTTTTCTGACCGCTTCGACCGGGCGGACGATGCGGCGGCCGATATCTCCGCCTAGTTTCAATCCCGGTTCGGGTTTTCTGACCGCTTCGACCGCTCTAACATCTTTTTGAGCTGGAGCGCTCCCGATGTTTCAATCCCGGTTCGGGTTTTCTGACCGCTTCGACACCCCATCGTCAAACTCCCGAACATGACACAGGATCGTTTCAATCCCGGTTCGGGTTTTCTGACCGCTTCGACAGTGAGGATTACCGGGATGAGTGACCCACTGAACGAGTTTCAATCCCGGTTCGGGTTTTCTGACCGCTTCGACAGTATTGAGGCCAGACAAGTCAGCTAACCTATGTCTGTTTCAATCCCGGTTCGGGTTTTCTGACCGCTTCGACCGACGCCGAAGCACTGCGAAATCTCGCGAGTCTGTTGTTTCAATCCCGGTTCGGGTTTTCTGACCGCTTCGACATCAGGCGACCCGCTGAGCCCGTTGACGTAATTACGGTTTCAATCCCGGTTCGGGTTTTCTGACCGCTTCGACAGGGGGTGAAAATACGGTTATAGGGCTGAAAAGTCTTTCTCAGCCCGCCAAACAAAGGCCCGGTTACGTCGACTGTGGCTGTACACTCATTTAATAAGGGTCCACGTAGTCAGCCATCGTCTCGAAGGAGCAACTGTCCGGTCAGGGTCACCTGTGCGAACTTGGTTTTCCCGTCTGTCCATGTCTCGATTGCTCCTGCATCGGCAAGTGCGGTGACGTGGCGTGTCACCGTACTTTTCGAGTTGCCAGTCTCCGCAGTCAACTCGGGAATCGAGATCTCCCCCTCTGTATTGGCAATCGTCTGGAGTGTTGACATCGTCGTCTGTTGAACTTGGGCAGTCAACCGAGGGAGATTCCACTCCCGCACTGTTCCATCAAGGTCGCTGAAAAACAGTGCAGCAGAGAGCAATCGAACGTGTGTCATTGCAGCAATCGTGAATGGCAGCAACACGTCCCGTGCTCCGCCACCGAGCGAAACGATTCGTTCACCTTCTGCTGCCCGGATCAAATCACTACACTCCAAAACAGCTGTCTGAAAATCACTGTGCGTGATTCGTTCTGTTGTAAGATTAAGATCCGGTTCAATCTCCTGTAAGAGACGTTCGACATCTCCAATTGCTTCCTCAGCGCGCGAATCTGGTGCCTGATCCGGCCGTATCAGGACGACTGTATCACCGGTGTCGACACCATGGCTTAGCAGCGGCCGGGTAACGCTTGTACTGTTAAACCCAATCGCTGAGAGATATGTATGCATTACCTGCTAATCGTTTTGACCCGCTAAAATAGTACTGTTGCGTGTCAGTGAAATCGACGACTATTCAATTTTAGTTGCATGAAATTGAAATCGTCCCATTTTTGGGAAACGCTTATGATGCTACTGGGCTAACGACCCGGACGCACCTGATGAATAAACAAGAAGTAACGGCGACTAATAGATTGCGCCAGATCCACATCACGGCTCGGCCGGCATCTCGGTTTCCACTGCCGATCTCGGACGGATATTCCGTGTATTCGGCTCTATTAGGTGTGCTCGAAGCTGTTGATGCGGACGTGAGCGGACACATTCATGACTCGTCACTTGGGAGTCTCCACAGCAGTGGCCTTCGTGGTGCTTTCGGTGATAGTGACCGTGCCTATCACAAGTTGCTCCTGCCAGACGAGACATATCAGCTAACACTTGGCGTAGTAGACCCTGCCGACACCGAGATTTTTCAGGCGCTGGTGAACGCACTCGTCTTGGA
Source organism: Haloarcula sp. 1CSR25-25 (assembly GCF_032027985.1). NCBI lineage: Archaea > Methanobacteriati > Methanobacteriota > Halobacteria > Halobacteriales > Haloarculaceae > Haloarcula > Haloarcula sp. 1CSR25-25. Next base: position 10,863 of record NZ_JAHYBW010000017.1, on the reverse strand, counting down.
AGGTGATCGTATCGAGTTGAGTCACGGGGAATTGCACGTTGAGCAGTTCGAGAGTCTGAACACGACACAGGCCGAGCTACTGGACGAGGCGGGGTCGAAGGATAACCCGACCATCGAGATGTCCTTCGAAACGGCGACCTGCATTGAGGAAGCCGATGAAATTACGACGATGTTTCCTCATCGGGGTGCCGTATTCTCGTCACTGTTAGGGAAGTGGAACCGGTCTGCTCCGGAGGAATTGGAGGTTGACCTGAGTCGAGAGGCAATTGAAGCGAACGTAATCGAGAAACCCGACGCACGCACGTACGATACCCATTCAGTGTTAGTCAACCGGGTCAAAAACGAAGACGGGGAGACGCGGAATATCTTCCGGCAAGGTTTCACTGGTGACTGTGCCTACGAATTCAAAAGAGCCAGCGAGTCCGTCGAGAACGCGGTATCGGCGCTCGGGATGTTTGCTGAATACTCGGGTGTCGGCAGTGCAGTAGCGCGGGGTTGTGGAAAGGTGAGTACGGAGGTCAAAGACTGATGACCGACAATGATAGAAAGCAGGCAAAACTCGATGAAATTGTGTCAGAAGGCGATGGTGATTCAGAAAAAGAACCTACTGAAGGCGTTAATTCGTTTTCACAGTCTCTCTTCGAAGACCCAGAGGAAGAATTCGGAGTTCATCCCGACTCAGATACTAGCGAGTCAAAATTGGATAGTATTTTAAGCGAGTATATTTCAGAAATCGACCCACGGCTCGTGGAAGCAGGCTGGTCGTTTCTCCCGAACAAGAGCGTCGAATACAGCAAAGTCGACCAGTCGATGCTCAATCATACTCGAAATCTAGTATACTTTTTACACCAGCTTGCTCGACAAGTAGAGAATACCGATCTTCCACCGATTACACCGGAAAAACTCCGTCATTTCGTTGCACTCGCGGTCGCTCACGATTATCACAAGCTCCGCGAAGAAGACGAGAATCCAGATGAACGGTTCGATATCAAAATCAAGGAACTGGAGCCATTTATCAAGCAAATCGGACTGGACGAATTTAGCGCTATTCAGGACGATCCTGACTCGGCACTCTCAATGCGGACGTTCCGTTCGTGCGCCGTCGATCATCACGAGACTGATAACGCTAACTCGACTCGCGTCACGACGACTTGGCGAGAGTATCGGCCACTAATCCGACTGGCCGACGCGATGGCTTCCTCAACGACACCAGAGGCAGCGACGAATGCTCGCGTCCAAGATCGATTCCGCGAGGCATTCCCCAGTGGAAACGTCGAACTTGCATATCACCAGACCGATCACGTCAGTGGCATTTTTACGAACTTGTTGAACAAGGCCGTGAGCGAGTATCTACAAGAGGAATACAACTACCAGCTACTCACGATGTACCAGGATGGCTGTGTGTATCTAGCACCAACGGAAGAGGACCAGCCAGACACTGACGAAGACATCGTTGCCGCAATCACTTCACAGCTGGAAGATAGTATCGGCGATTCCCACCCATCGTACAACGATGTCGATCAACTGCGCTCAAACTTCTCGATTGTTGGCGCCCAGGGACTCTACAGTCTGAACGAGCCCGATTTTTTCTACGCTGGCAGTGGAACGATGTTGCAAGCCGTTGTTCGGAAGGGGATTACTGACGGCGACGCGGACAATAGTGCCACGGACGCTGCCACAGAGTCGATGGAACTGTTGGAAGATGAACTGGGGACTGAGTTCGAGAAGACGGAGCAACAGTACGGTCTCGGTCGGTTCGTGAACACAATAAAAAGCTGGTTTGTTGATCCGCTGCTTCCCAGCGATAGAACTGCGAACGACCTGATTCGAGCCACTGTCACCGCGTTCGGTCTTTCGGATGAGCTATCCGAGGATCTTGTTGCTCTCTCCGAAGGCACTACTTCGGAGCTGACCAGTGGTGGCAAATGGGAGTACTCGTATGCAATTGCACAAGCACTCCTCGATCGACATGGAACCGGACCTGTAATTCCCACTGTCGAAGACGAGATCGTTACGACACTGTCGGATGGATTGGCCGCTCTCGTTGATGATGACACTGATTGGCAGACCCTCATTCAGAACGCACACGCAGGTGATATGTCGACAGAGGTCCAAGCCTTCATCGGCGAAAACCTCCGTATCGGTGGTGGCAACCTCATTCTCACCAGTGCGACGGTCGATACCTACGACGAATACGTCAAATCATCACGTGGAAAGACCTGTACGCTGTGTAACCGTGGCGTCGCGGCGGGTGGGAACCTTGGACCAATGAAATCGAAACAATCCCTGACAACGTTACAGGGTGGGTTCTCGAACAGGGAGATGGTCGGTGGAATGAAACGAGATAAACTCCTGCTGTGTTCGACCTGTCGAATCGAATTCTCGTTGCGCGAGACAGCAGCCTCTCGACGAGACGAAGGTCGATTGTTTTTCCACCTGGTTCCTGACTACTTCTATACACCCTACTCCTGGCGACTCTATTCTCGCTTGATCAACCGATTCACCGGTGAAAACCGGGTTCGATTGGGACGACTTGCCGAGCGGGTGTTCGATATCGACTCTCTCGAAGAGTTCACCGGCGTGATGGACGAATTGACACAGCCGGAAGGGAACGGGCGAACAATGATTGAGTCACTCTCCCAACAGTTCGACCGTAATCAGCAGTTCGGTGCCCAGACAGTCGGTTACTTCAAGAACCCGGATAACGACACTGAGTTCCAGTTTTTCGGTGCATTTCTGGCCCTCACCGTGAGTGCATACACTGGGATGCGCGTATATCTGAGCTCGTCGCCTGTTCCGGAGATGCGCTCTCGTGACTTCCCAGAGTTTGCAAAAATCGGGAGCGGGTTCACGCAGGTGACGACTTTCTACGGAGAGACTGTCCCACTGACCAGTCTTCGGTCAGTACTCCAGTCAGCAGCTGCCGTTGTGAAGCTCGGATACGCAATCCAGGGTAACGACCGCAACGACTCCCTGTTCGCGAAATACCTCCGGACGACCCGGAACGAGCTGTTGCCGGGGTCGTATCTACTCAAGCGCGCTGTTCAGACCTCAGATGAGGGGCCGTACATACCCGCCCTGATGAGGTATGCAGTCGCACTCGATCAGCGAAACGCAATCAGACAATCCAATTCACAGATGAGCGACACACCACACAATCGCATCACGACACTCGCAGATCTCGCATACGATGCTATCCGGCCGGCGAGCGGACACGACCGGAAACCCCATCGTGTCGAACGCGTGTTCCGTGAGAGCGTCAAAGCGGTTTCGAAGACAGGACAACAACTCGACAGAGAGGACTACAGGATGTGTGTCTCTGGGCGACTTCAGAAGATGATCGACCGGCAGGCCGGCGACGCAGTTTATCCGGTCAGTGCCGAGGAGTCAAACGCTGGAACACCGCTCCAGAAACGCATCGAAGAGTACGCGAAATACTTCGTCGATGAAATCCTCTATGGGATCGCTAACGGGCGTCCCTCCCAACTGAAGCGTCTCGAAAACAACCTCGCAGACGGTTTCTTCGGCGCAACACTTCGAGCAGAGGCAGAGTACTACGAAGAAGACAGCGCAGAGAAGCAGACAGCAGATCAAGTTTAACAATGATTCCAGACAGTATTACCGACGCACTCGCCGATGGCACTGTTCCAATTGATGGCATGACCAACACACCCGGAACGAACTACACGACGTTGTTAGTACTCCGGGAATTGGAGAGCCATGCGGTCTTCACAACGAATGGGCAGGACGCAGATATCACCTCACTATCGGTCGTTGGCGATGACGGGAGTATCGAGTACTCACCAGGACTGATGTTCATGCGGAAACAGACCGGGAGCGACCGCCGGACTGGAAAAGCGATTCAGCGCGAACTGTTGGAGTACGACCAGAGCGATTCAATGGATGTTAATGATATGAACCCCCAGTCCGTCGAGTCGGCACTCTACGGCAGTGCTGCTAGTGGAGACGACGATGTGGATATCGGCGTCACGTCGCGAGTGATGTACGATACTGCGTTTACTGTCCGCGATGCCAGTGCTTGTATCGATGAGAAATTCCAGAACGCGCCCGGTGAGGGGTACGCTAAAGGATCGACTGCCAACATTCGAGAGCCAGACTTTTTCGAACCGGGAACGCTGTTCCCATGTACAATAACTCTTCGTGACGCAACACCTGCGGAAGTGGCGTTCGTCGCTGCGATTACGAGCCGAAATAAACGCTACGGGGCGGCAACGACTCGGCTTGGACGTGTTAACAATCGTGTCCTCGGTCTCTACACTGGTTCTGAAGAGGGACCGTCAAACCGAGAGTTGACCGCCGAAACAATTGTCTCATTCGCCAGAGAGAGTGATCGAACGCTTGGTGATGTTGTCCAGGCTCCAGCACTGAATGCTGACAAAGCAGCGACATACGTCCGAGAGACCTACGACACAGCGTGTGCGGAGACAATTGCACAGACCCCTGTCGATGACGAGGTCCTTGATGAATTACTGGCGCTCACAGGTGACGATGACCTCAAGGGTGTGCTCGAAGCTCAACAATCCCACTCTCAGTCGTTCATCGACGATGCAATCGCAGCAGACGAGAGCTAATCCAAGAACATGGAGGTACTCGAAGCAACGCTGACAACACACGGAAAAGTCGGATTTGCATCTCGGGAAGTTGGTCGGATGGCCGACACCGATCCGTATATCCTCAACACAGCACTGCACTATGCACTCGGGCTGGCGGGTGGCAACTACGTTGATGTTACCCACCAGCCAACATATATTGAGGATACAGCGGATATCGTAGACGAAGTGTACGTGACCCCTGCAACACCTGTTGCAGTCGAGAGCGATTCGATCCGAACGGAATACCTCACGACCAACCGAAACGCAAGAACGGATACGTACGCGACCCCGAACTATCCGGCTGACGACGATCCAACGGGAAAGGCCAGCCAGAACCTTCCAACGTTCGAGCGTGAACGAGCGCTAGCACCGGGCAACCACTTCCGGTTCTACGTCTTTCCGTATGGCCGGACAGCTGAGTCCGTCAAAGAGACGCTTCCGCCGTACATCCGACTCGGTAAAAAACGTGGAAAAGGCCACGTTCGGTACCGTATCGTCAATGCCGAGCGAAAGTCGGGGATGTTCTCGCTAGGCCATCCGCTGAGTATCTACGATCATAGCGCACAGCCACTCGGTGGCGTCGTGATGCGGCAGATGCAACCCACACCGCTCTGGTTCGAGGGTGAGTTCGAAACTGAACATTACGCGATAGAACCTCCGATTGATTCTGCTAACCGCGTGTACTACCCGGCAGGTGCCAAATTTCTTGCAACGAAACGTGACAATGTCTGATTCATCTTCATCAACCGTTCGACTGAAGGGACTTGCATTGCGGGAATATCCTGGCGATTCGTATCCAGTCGATGGTGTCACACCCCACCGCCACCAGTGGGCACTCCACGACGCTCTGACAACAGGTGTTCCAGGTGTCTTCGTGAACGATGCACCAACTGGTGCGGGGAAGACACTTTCGTGGCTTGCACCGACGATTTCGGAGGGTCTTGACACAGTTGCAGTGTACCCGACGAACGCACTGATCGAAGATCAACAGGCGAACATCGAGTCACAACTGGACGATATCGAGGGTGGAGATGACGTCCATTTACTGGCAGTCTCAAGTGACACACTCCAAGACGAGTACGCCACAGAGTATCCTGCTGCTGAGTCGAACGGAGAGCTACTGTCGTACCTCTTGCGGGATGCATTTCAGCGTCCAGAAACAGTAATTCTGCTCACAAACCCAGATATATTTGTCCTATTACGTCGAGAAATATATTACAAACGAATCGATAGCATCAATCTCTTTGAAGTCGCTGTGGTCGATGAGTTCCATCGAGCGACACGAAAGGAACAGAATACGCTCCTGTTTTTATTGGACGAAATGCAAGACGTCGATACTGAAATATGTGAGTTATCACATCTTGTGTTCCTCAGTGCGACACCTGATGAGGAGCTAGCCGAACGGTTCGATGAGGCTGTCTCTGCACCTTACTATCCACTCACGGATTTCGGATGGCGTGAGACCCCACACCCAGCAATGGCTGAGGATAACCAGCCAGTTATTGCATTTGCACCCGGTCAGTTGCCGACTTCTTACCGTCCAGTATTACCACCACTCGAACTCCGGTTGAAGCCATCAGCGACCTTTCAGACTGCGACACGATTAGCTGAGGAACGGGAGGAAACCATCGACCGCCTCTTACAAGGACGAACGGTTTTGATGCTGGATGGCATCCACGAAGTTGACCAAATATATCGGTTGCTGCAGGATTCTGAACTCGGTATTGTCGAACGAATCGACGGATTTCATCGTGGAGATATTGCTGACAAACTCGACCGATTTGACACGCTTGTCAGCAATGCGGCAGTCGAAGTTGGTGTCGATTTCGATACTGATCAAGTACTGTTCTCGGCACACAGCGCCGCAACGTTCTTCCAGCGACTCGGCCGACTCCGAACACGTGAAGAGACATCAAGTGCCTACGCGTACCTCCCACCCTACGTATATAAACAACTTCAGCCGGAGATTGATGACTTCGGTAACGAGTGGATCGGTCGGGATCGGTTCGAGGAGTTGGTTGAACAGCACTACGTCGATAACTCCACACCGAAGTCGTTTGACTGGCGGTATTCGGCCGTCGAGGCGTACCATCACGTTGAACAACGTGTAGAGAACGCACCATCGGACGAAGCTGGCCTGATCCGAAAAGAGGGCTGGAAACGAATCGAACGGCACTTTTGCCGACCGCATGGTACCGTGTTCTCGAAACAAGATGTGGAACGATGCCATGACGCGGTACAAACAAAGATTCTCGATGCGTTGCAAATGTACCGCGGCAACAGCCTCCAGCTATCCGTCTATGATCCAGACCAACAGGCCGTCCAGAATTATAATTTGACATATCTACTACGACACGGCGACATCCGGTTATTGGAGCGGGATGACTTTTTTACACATATTCCCGATCATCTCGAAGACGACGTATCGCGAGTAGAACGCTACAGCATTGGATACTGCATTTATTACGGGACTTACGATGGCGATGGGACCGAAGGCGATGAAGAATACACTGGACGTGACCTCTGCTTCAAACCAACTGGTGAGCTGTACTCACTGTTGAGTGGGGGACAACGCCAGACTCGGAAACCAAAGGTGTGCACTGGATTGGAAGTCGAAACCTCACCGGATATTGATGGGCTAGATCAGTTGAAAATCAATCTTAGTGAAACCGAAATCCTCTGTTATCCGATTGAAGGCCACGTCAGCGAAGTTTCGAAACAATACTCCATTGGTGAGTTCGGATTCGTTTATTCACTCCTACACCCAGAAGGAGATACGGCTGCAATCGCGTTCAGTCATGATGCACTCTATCTGTACTGTCGAGTACAGGATCAGCAGGACGACGATGGACTTGATATTGAGTTGGGTGAGTTGTGATGTCAGCAAGTTCTGTTGCAGCTCACGACGACTTGGTTCACGTGAGTGCGCTGAATGAGTACCTCTACTGCCCACGACGATTCTACTACCAGCGGTATCAAGACGAAATCGGAACCCCCTACGAACTGGTCGATGGTCGGAGTAAACACGAGAACGCTGCTCACCGGGGTAACTGGATCAACGAACGATATTTATGTGATACTTCACTCGGCCTTCATGGCAAAATCGACATTATCGAATCCGAGGACGGGGTTCTGACCCCGATCGAGCGGAAGCGAGCTGAAAGTGGCGGGTACTACACCAACGATGAAATTCAGCTAGCCGGTTACTGTATGTTGTTATCCAAAGCAATCGGTGAGCCTGTTAATTTCGGATACATTTATTTATATTCTACAGACCAGCGACACTCGGTTCGGATTACAGAGGATCATCGCCAAGCAGTCAACCAAATCGTCGAGAGAATCCAGACCATGTCCGTTGACGAGATACCTCCACTCACCGACACCCCTTCGAAATGTGAGGCTTGCTCTGCTCGGGAGTACTGTATGCCTGAGGAGACAGCCATGCTCGAACCAGAGAAAGCCCGCGGTTCCGGCTGGGAGGATAAAGTATGAAAGCAACCGAGGGGATGTTTGATGAGTCGGTCGTCTATGTCACTAAACAGGGCACTCAAGTCCGAACCGATGGTGGGAGAATTGTTGTCTGGGATGTCGATGGAGATGGGGGCGAACTTGCCACCTTTCCCACGGAGAAACTCGAAACGATCAACGTCTTCGGCGGGGTGAACTTTTCGACACCGTTTGTCGCGGAGGCGAATGAACACGGGATCATTCTCAACTACTTCACTGAGAATGGTAAGTATCGTGGTAGTTTCGTCCCGGAACGGAATACCATTGCTGAGGTTCGTCGAGCACAGTATGCACTCAGTGAGACTGCTGAACTGGACATTGCGGCATCAATGATTTCCGCAAAGATTCGCAATGCTAGAACGTTGCTCTCACGAAAAGGTGTCCACGGAACAGACGTGCTGAAAGATCTCGGTGTGCGTGCGACGATGGTCTCGACTAAAGACGACCTGCGCGGTGTTGAGGGCGAAGCCAGTGAGCGGTACTTCAGTCGCTTAGACGAGACACTCACTGAGGGATGGACCTTCGAGAAACGGACAAAGCGACCACCTGAAGATCACATCAACTCACTCTTATCGCTAACGTACGTTTTCATGAAAAATGAGGTGTTGAGTGCACTTCGGCAATACAACCTCGACCCATTCTTGGGCGTTCTGCATGCTGACCGACATGGGCGACCGTCGCTGGCGCTGGACCTTCAAGAAGAGTTCAGGCCGATTTTTTGTGACGCCTTCGTGTCACGGCTAGTAAACCGGGGCGTGATTACGCACGATGAATTTACACAGGATAATCATCTGGGTAACGATGCGTTCAAAACCTATTGCTCGAAGTTCGACGAGTTCATGAAGGAGGAATTCACCCACCCGTACTTCGAATACACAGTCTCACGACGAAAGGCTGTTCGGCAGCAAGCAATCCTGTTGCGGAAGGCGATTACCGAGGAATTGGACGAGTATCACGCCCTGACCTTCTCGAAATAATCATGCGCTTGGCAATCGCTTACGACGTGAGTGACGATGCAAACCGTCGGCAAGTGTATCGAACGCTCCAGCGGTATGGAGCTTGGCGACAGTACAGCGTGTTCGAGGTCGATGTGACCAAAGCTGAGCGTGTCGATCTTGAGGACGAACTGGAATCACATATCGAGCCAACTGACGGTGACCGAATTCGGATTTATCGGTTGTGTCAGTCCTGTCAGGACAACACGACCGATATAGGGTCCGACCCACCCGATGAGCAGTCCAACGTTCTCTGAACTGAGCTACGTGGACCTTTATTAAATCAGTGTACAGCCCCGGTCGACGTAGTTGGGGTGCAATATCGCAACCTGAGAAAGCTTTTTCAGCCAGATAACCGTATTTTCACCCCCTGTCGCGACGGCCAGAAAACCCAGCACGGGATTGAAACAACGTGACGCGGTGCCGGTCGCCGTCGTCAATCTGGTCGCGACGGCCAGAAAACCCAGCACGGGATTGAAACTTGAGGAGTTGCCCCACGCGACGACCTGTCCGCAGGTCGCGACGGCCAGAAAACCCAGCACGGGATTGAAACACGGACGTCATCGAAGCTGCCGCGGCACTGTTGGAGGTCGCGACGGCCAGAAAACCCAGCACGGGATTGAAACTCCTTGGGGTTGCCGCTGCCGTCGACGAAGAACTGTCGCGACGGCCAGAAAACCCAGCACGGGATTGAAACTGAGTGCGAGATACAACACAATGACAGACTACATCCGGTCGCGACGGCCAGAAAACCCAGCACGGGATTGAAACAGGTCCTCGTCGCCACGCCGGCGGACATACTGGCGATGTCGCGACGGCCAGAAAACCCAGCACGGGATTGAAACTGTGTAGACCTTCGCTATCAGCTCGTCGTCGGTGTCGGTCGCGACGGCCAGAAAACCCAGCACGGGATTGAAACATGACGGGGATGGCAGCCAGCTCGTCGACACTGGCGGTCGCGACGGCCAGAAAACCCAGCACGGGATTGAAACACGGCGCGGTCCTTGAGCGTGGTGGCCAGCGTGACGTCGCGACGGCCAGAAAACCCAGCACGGGATTGAAACTCACCGGAGAGTTCGGTATCGTACCGCCCCTCTTGGATGTCGCGACGGCCAGAAAACCCAGCACGGGATTGAAACACGTTACGGCCACAGTGTGGGCAGTACGACGCGTCGCGACGGCCAGAAAACCCAGCACGGGATTGAAACCGTCTTCCCCAGACCGGTTTTGCGAGCGCCAAGTGTCGCGACGGCCAGAAAACCCAGCACGGGATTGAAACAGGATGTCGGCTTCGCGCTGGATACCCTCCGACCCGGTCGCGACGGCCAGAAAACCCAGCACGGGATTGAAACACGACCATCTCGTCTTGCGAGGGGCGTGATGGTGTCGCGACGGCCAGAAAACCCAGCACGGGATTGAAACTGTGACTGACATGAGTCTATACTCCTATCGGCGATGTCGCGACGGCCAGAAAACCCAGCACGGGATTGAAACAGAAAGTCCCGTTGGAAAACCGCCCGGCTCAAGCGGTCGCGACGGCCAGAAAACCCAGCACGGGATTGAAACTCGTCGGAACGTAGAGCTTGACGTCCTCGTACCGTCGCGACGGCCAGAAAACCCAGCACGGGATTGAAACCAGTATCAACAACCGTTGCAGTGATGACGTGATGTCGTCGCGACGGCCAGAAAACCCAGCACGGGATTGAAACAGGTCTATCAACCGCGGAGTTCTCATGTGTCATTGTGTC
>NZ_JAHYBW010000016.1:0-25666 GCF_032027985.1 Haloarcula sp. 1CSR25-25 | reverse complement strand
TATTCGCCGGAACTGAATCCTGTCGAGGAGTGCTGGAGACAGCTTCAAGCGTTTCTTAGCAACCGCTTCTTTGACTCACTCGACGAGCTGACGACAGCGATCGATACAGCTCTCGACCAACTTTCAACCCCAAAATTGAGCAACTATTTCTAACGTCTACTATAGTCAGTCTTGATCTATCGTTCGTAGAAAAGTGGGGGCCCCCGGTTTTCACGAGAGTTAGTATTCATTAATCAATCCGTGTTTTGTTGCCCACCCCCCACTTTTCATGAGAGTTGAAAGATAGTTGGGCATCTCCTGACTCATGAAATGTGGGGTGTTATTTCGAAAGATAGGGTGCTTTTATTACGTTGTACTCAGGGAAGACACAGAATCCAGGCCGTGAGTGGAGACGGGGCTATGATTCGTCTCGGGGGGAGATCAAATGGCGACAGAGCCTCCTATCCACAGAGAACACTATCTAAGGGCATCCTCTGCCGATGTAGGGGACGGCCTATGGAGAATTGAAACCCTTTACTGAATGAAGTAGGCAGGGGAATCCTTCCCCCTCCCCCCATTTTTCACGAGAGTTGCTATAGAGGGAGGCAAGAGAGAAATAATGTCTGACATTTGTTTCTAGACCATTTCTAGGGAATAGAATAGATAGGAATGGTATACAGATACTGTTTACTGCCATCTGTATTAAATCTTCCCCAGATTTAGAGTTTAATTCTACGCCCCCTCCCCACCCTTCTGATGAAAACTCTCGTGAAATGTGGGGGGAGGGGGTTGACGTAGGATGTCCCAACTCGTGAGAAAATCGTCGTATATGGCACATGAAGGGGTGGTGGCGTCTCGTGAAACAAATGATGCCCATGAAGCAGTGGTTTTATTTAACATACCTCGTATCTATCGTATACACGATGGGACTTGAACCGTTCTCTCCTGACTCGACTATTTTCTTGGACGAATCGGTCCTACGAGATGGGTACCAACCCGACCGGCTTATTGAGCGCGACGCAGAGCTTGAGCGGTACCAGAGTGCACTCAAACCTGTGATTAACGGAGCACCGCCGAAGAATCTGTTTTTATATGGGCAAACTGGAGTCGGAAAGACACTATCGTCAAGGATGGTCGTTGAACGACTGATTGAAGATCAGCAAAATATCGACGGTGTCGATGTGCAGGTGATTGAATTAAACTGCAAATCGCTGAATAGCAGCTACCAGGTGGCTGCAAACCTCATTAATCAATTTCGCCCGCCCACCGACCAGATCAAACCGACCGGATATCCGAGCGGTATGATCTACAATATGTTGTTCGATGAACTGGAAGCACTCGATGCCACACACTGCTTGATCTTACTTGATGAAATCGATGCTATTGGGAATGATGACGACATCCTGTATAAGCTTCCACGGGCAAATGATAACGAGAACGTTGAAGAGACACTCGTTGGGGTGATCGGCATTTCGAATGACTTCACGTTCCGCGACAATCTCTCGGCGCGTGTGAAAGATAGTCTTGCCGATGAGGAGATTCACTTTCCGCCGTATGATGCCAATGAACTCGGGAATATCTTAAAACAGCGGGCTGCTGATGCATTTCATGACACTTCGGCTGAGCAACTTGACGATGGAAGTTACGAGTTACAGTCCGGTATCTTGGAGGGTGATGTGATTCCGTTATGTGCAGCATTTGCCGCACAAGACTCTGGGAGCGCCCGACAGGCGTTAAAGCGATTGTATAAGGCTGGAGACTTGGCACGAGACGAGGAGTCCGATGTCATCACTGAAGCGCATGTGAGAGAAGCAGACGAAATTGTTGAGCGTGATAAGGTCCGTGACGAGTTAACTCGCCTGCCGACACAGAGTAAACTGACTCTCTACTCCCTGTTACTGTTGGACCAGGAGGATGAAACGCCGTCCAAGCGCAACCGGATTTACGAGAGGTATGTAATGGCTGCAAAACGTATCGATGCGGATGTGCGGACTGACAGAACGATTCACGACCGGTTGTCGCAGTTGACATTGAAAGGATTCTTAGATGTCGACGAACAGAATAAAGGTCCGAAGGGCGGCTCATATTATGAGTACGAATTTTCGATTCGTGCGGATTTGGCGCAGGAGGTCCTTCAAGAGGACGACCGGATAGCGGATTTATTTGAAACGGATGAGACATCGACAACACTAGACTCGTTTTGATTCTGTCGTACTCTATAATTGACCACCTCGCCATCTTCTTCATCCCACTTGCATGTGTCCCAATCGCGGCTAGTTGAGTAGCGGGGCCACCTCCGGGGGGACGTCCTTCCCTTTTATTGCGGCTTCTTTGAGTTTCTCGACGACCTCAGATGCCTCGCCATTGGAAGTAGCCTGCAATTTTAATAATCCCTCGATCCGGCTCCAGCGTACCAGACCTACATCTTCGAATTGAATGAGCACCTGCAAATTAACTTTCGGAGGGTGGTAGCCGGACCCATCTTTTGACGCATCGACTATCCTCAACTCGGAGGCGTCAGCGGCAACCTGTCCGGCGGTGTCTGCAATATTGAGCATCACGAGTGCCTCGTCGAATCCATCAGTCCCAACAGAGAGTGAATCTAATTCACAGTCCCGGCAGCGAAGAGCGTCGAGTTCCCAGCCATCGGGTTCGGGCAATGGAGAAGCAGACAAGACCATCTTCAAATTTGGCATTTTTCCGAGTTGAGCAACTTCGCACTGGACTGGACTTCGAGTATCCAGGTCTTCCCCGCAGTAATCGCATTTCCGAGCTGCGTCTATCTCAAGACCATGGATATCCGATGAAATCGAGTCACGGAGTTCCTCTGACATTGGTTCAAGATTGGACCATTCCCCTTGAAATTAGTTCCTTCCCGATTCTCATCTATTGAAACATACAGGAAAGGGAAACAGAGACTTATACGGAGAGCAGGCGCAATACCAAGGCCTTCAGGCCGTGGATACGCGCCGTCAACTGCTGATACAATAACCGCTGTTCTGCATTGCTGGATATTCCACGCTAACAGAAAACGACACTAATACATAATCTAATTTTCATAGGTTATGTATGGCGAAACAGGTCGTCAAACGCACTTTCACTGGTTCTATTCAGAACCACCAGCAAGTGCAGGATGACCTTGACTCGCTTGGATTCGCCGCCAGTAAACTCTGGAACGTCGCCCGCTGGACAAGCGAGCGCGTCTGGAACGAAACTGGCCACATCCCCGAGGATGGCGAACTCAAATCGTACCTCAAATCCCACGAACGCTACAGTGACCTGCACTCACAGTCAAGTCAGCGAGTTCTTGAAGAACTCTCTGAGGCGTTTGTTGGCTGGTACAGGAAACGCCAGAACGGGGACTCGAAAGCGAATCCACCAGCATATCGCAAACACAACGACGCGCATCCACGCTCAACGCTCACGTTCAAAGGCGCTGGCTTCAAGCTCGATACCAACAACGGACGTATCCGACTCTCCAAAGGCGAGAACCTGAAAGAATCCTGGTCGGACTTCATTCTCTGTGACATCCAAACACGACCTGATGTTGACCTCTCTGCGATTGAGAGTGTTCAGCAGGTTCGTGCTGTCTGGAACAAACAACGAGACGAATGGGAACTCCACATCGTCTGCAATGTCGAACTTGATGTTTCAGAGAACAACGCAGAGAAGACCGCTGGTATCGACCTTGGAATCTGCAACTTCGCCGCTCTCGCCTTTGAACAGCAAGAGTCTGAGCTATACCCGTTGAACTGCCTCAAACAGGATGATTACTATTTCAGCAAGCAGATTGCTCGTTGTGACGATTCATCCTCTGAGGAAGCGACACGGTTGAACGGTAAGAAATCTAATCGTCGTAAGCACAATTTCCACACGCTCTCGAAACACATTGTGGAGAGATGTGTTGACGAGAACGTTGGCGTGATTGCAATTGGTGACCTCAGTGGCATCCGTGAAGATGAAGACGGCGAGGCGAAGAACTGGGGGAAGCACGGTAACTTGGACTTGCACTCGTGGGCGTTCAACCGATTCACAGACATGCTCGAATACAAGGCTGAAGAAGCTGACATCTCTGTTAAACGTGTGTCCGAAGAGAACACCTCGAAGTCGTGTTCTTCGTGTGGGTGTGAGCGCGATGCCAATCGCGTTGAGCGTGGGTTGTACGTGTGCGACGAGAGTGATTTGGTTGCGAATGCTGACGTGAATGGTGCTGAGAACATCCGGCAACAAGTATCTCCGAGTCTCGCCACGGACGGCGGTGATAGGAGTAACGGCTGGTTGGCACAGCCATCGACATTCCTGTTTGACACGGAAACAGGTGCATTCGTACCTCAAGAACAGGTAGTGTCGTAAACCCTAATATCCCAAATCAGCGGTAGCGGTACCGTGGGATTCACCCGCGTTCACGCGGGTGAGGATGTCAATTAATCATTCGGCACTGTAGTTTCGCTAGCCGCGACAGCTACGACTGCGTTATCTTGGTAGAAAGCGAAGAGACAGATTGGTTTGACATCCGAAATCCGCCTCTTCACCCGTGTTACGGTCGCTAAGTCTAAATCAGTTGTTGCTAATCCGGACGAACCCGCCGACCCCGAAGGGGGTGGCGGGTTCGCTGAATGGGCGATGCTGACGCTCCATGCGCTCCGTATCGAGCTGGCAAAATCCTATCGTGTCGCAGTTGATTTGCTGAGTGAGATGCCCGGTGTCCTTGACGAGATCGGCCTTACGCGGCTGCCTCACTACACGGTTCTTCGCACGTGGTTTGAACGGATTCCGACCGAGACATGGCGTGCGTTTCTCGGCGCGTCGGCCGAGAAACGCACTGGCCATGCTTCGATTGATGCAACTGGCTTTGACCGTGACCAACCAAGCCGACACTACGCTAACCGTACAGACTACCGCGTCCGGGCGTTGAAAGTGACTGCGCTGGTGGATGTCGAAACGCTGTATGTCACCGACATCCATTCGACTACCTCGAAAAAACACGACGCCAAGATCGGCCCGCAGGTCGCCCGCCGGAACGCGGGCGACCTGCGAAGCCTCGCTGCGGACAAAGGATACGACGCGAAAGCCTTCCGCAACGAACTCCGTCAAAACGGCATCCGCCCGCTCATCAAACACCGTCTGTTCAACTCACTCGATCACGCTCACAACGCCCGCATGGACAGTGATCGGTACCACCAGCGATCCATGTCTGAAACCGTCTTCTCAAGCATCAAGCGCACGCTCGGCGGTGCCGTGCGTGCGCGAAGCTGGTGGCTTGAATTCCGTGAAATTATCCTCAAAGCCACCGTCTACAACCTCCGCCGGAGCGTCCGATATCCGTGAAATCCAGCGCAGTGTACCGAAACTACAGAGCCATATTGTTGATTCAAATCCCGGTCCTGAAGAAGAGCCCCAGTCGGCTTCATTCTATTACTGTGGATATGAAGTCGTGATTTATAGCGACCGTACCATCCAAATTGCTAATTAAGTAATCTGTACTGAACGAATCGAAGCACCGCGGACCAAGAGTATATGAACTGTTTGATGAGACTATGAGACGGTAAAGGCTTACTTTCAGGGACAACACAAGTTCAGATAGACGGAACAAATTACGCTCTTCATGATCAGTGATACATCACTTGGGCAGTGCCCAGATTGTGGTGAGGGTATCCCTCTTGCATGGGTATTGGTTGAGTATGAGAAAGAGGATGGTACGGAGGGCGTCTGGGCAGAGTGTCTGTGTTGTGATGATGTTGTGAGTCCTGAATGAGTGGTGTCTTGTACCTACAGCGTGCCATAGAAACGCTCGTAGCCCCCGTTACGGTTTTCGATGAACTTCTGGCAAACTATCTCTGAGCGACGACAAGACCGGCAAAAAACGGATATTCAGTCGGTTGTTGATTCGACGATTAGACTTCGACGCCAGCCGTATCGTCTGTATCTCCTTGGGCATCGTCATCCCCGAAGGACGTTGAGGACTCTTCGTTGTTAACCGTCACAACGAATTCGCTGGTCGTGGAGGGCCGGTCGGGGTACCCGGACTGCCCAGTCAGTTCATTGCCATTCTCATCGTAGAGGATGTACAATGCACGAAGTTTGACACGCGTCTTTCGCTGAGAGCCGTCGGAACCAGCCGTAAACGGACTGGTTGGTGCCGGGTCAGAGGGAAGGCCGTATCCGTTGTTGTAATTATTCTCTCGATTTTCTTGAGCGATTCCCCAGTCCACGTCAGAGGCGATATGTCCTTCTTGACCAGCTTCGTGGTCGCCTTTGAGTGACGTTTCCTCTCCGTCACCAGCCCAGTCGTTCTGGGTGAGGTCAAACATTCCCGTGTCGTGGATTTTATTTTCGCCCCACACTTCCTGCCCATCTTGTATGAGCGTGACGTAGTTTATGATTCGGCCCGACTTCGCTGGTTTATCGAACCCGTCCCAGTTGAGTCGGCCAGTTGTCTGCACTGTAACGTATGTGATTTCTCCGTCATCACTCGTTGCTGCTGACGGGTTCGAGATACTACCGCCCGCGCTTGCACGTGCCCCGCCACTACTTGCTAAAACGGTCGCTCCGCCAGCCGCACTTGTTGCTACGATTCCCCCGCACAATTTTGTAAAGTCGCGTCGATTCATTTCTATTATCCACCTACGAATCGTTCAGAGGGAAACCACTGACGCCGCACCCTTCACCCCCTCAGTCGCATTCGCAGGTAACATTCTCTATAGGTGAATGGATGATTAGTATACACCTCCTGATAAGTAATTGAATTTAATCAGGGAGTATATAACACCAGCTGAGTTTGAAGAATTCACATTATACAGTGCCGAATATAGGACAATTTAACTATAGTATAATCAATCCCCGGAATTTACCAATACCAGAACATCGTCCCAAACATGTAACCGCTAAGTTAAGGCTATCACAAAACGACCTCAAGGAGTGGGTTGTTCGGGACGTACTCGCTCTCTTCGACTTCATACACATCTGTCTCGGAAATCTCGGTGACATCAAGTGCTTCGTTTACCTTGCTTGAATCGACAGTTGTCAGCCGTTCACGTTCAATCCTGGCGGCATCGAAGGCGTTCAACACCAGTTCGTCGTCTTTTAATGACCGATTCTTGCGACTCGTTCGTTGGACTGAGCCGAACTGACCGGATACCGGCTGGTCGTGGTGTAGGCGATCGAGCAAGACACTTCGAATGTCTTTCCGTAAGTCGTTGGCATTCCGTTGAACATCCGATAACAGGGTGTAGAGGTTCACCAGCCCCGGTGTCTCTACGTCTTCGAGCCTGGTCACGCGTGGCGTTCAAGCGCGTCAATTAGTAATAGAGCGTCAGCATACACGTCTACATCCGGCTCTTCACGTTCTTCGTCGGCGTTGTCAGTGTCTCCCTTCGCTTCAACCAACGGCGAGCTCGTTGATTGGTTGCTCTCGGTTAGCATGCTTTCCCGGTCGTCCACCTTGAAACGTGGGTGTAAGGACAGCACGGTTGCATAGGGTTCAGCGTCCGAGGGCAACCGGTCAAGGTCGAACTTTCCACGGATATCTCGAATACGACGGTACAGCGTCTCGAACTGGTCGCGCTGAAGGGGTATGGTCTCATCGTCGTCGCGGTACTGGATGAGTACGCGATGTTCCTGTACGCTGGTTACGCGAAAGGCTTTGCGCGAAAGAGGTGTAACGAGGGTCGCGTCGGAAGAGAGTTCCTCGATATTGTCCAAGAGATTCCGCCATGTCGGAGCGAAAGTCATACCAACAGCTACAGAGAGCGGAAATAAAATGTTCAGGTGGTGGTATCTCACTCAGCCTCTGAACCATTTCGGACCAGTTTTCTCTGGCATGGCCGCGCGTCGGGGCTGTATGAGACTGGTCATCCACCTGAATCTAAGGGGAATCGGGAGCGTGTGACAGTCTATCGGTCTGTTCGCTCCACTAGGAAAAACCCACTAAACCAACTTTGTTATAAATACCCTACAGAGAGTATGAATCGTTCAATTATCACTCGTCAGCGGTCAGTTGCGTACGAGAGACTCACAAGTGATACCCTGTTAGAGGAGGTCGTTTGGGAATCGGTCTTGGTTTGTGGCGAACAGTCGAAGCACTGGTTCAAGCTCGTCAAAATTGGGACCTCGTGAAACGGTTTGTGTTTCTTGGTCCCACTCAATGACCCCGTTGTTCTCTAGTTTCGGCAGATGCGCGTGATGTAACTGGGCTTCAAGCTGGCTCAGGTCTTGTTTGGTGGACTGCTGACGAGACCCGGGTGACGAGTGTGAGTGAGTGTCTACGGGTTGTGCTTGACTTCGTGTGAGTAGTCCGTCTGGGACTTGAATGGATTCAGTATCGCACAACAAAAACAGGATGTTTCGACGGTGGTCATCAGCCAGTAAATCGAAATATGCTGATGTCTGATTCATGAAACCATCTTGAGTGATACCTGTATAAATGTTTGTGGGTATTGAAGTAGCTCCAATATGATGACGCGGTGCTGAACCGATAAAATTCTGTAAACTGACAGATTGGAATATAGGATTTCTCATAACATTTATTCCAATACTAACAGTTAGAATAGAAAATACTGACAACTAATTCACAGAATCAAAAGAGTAAAACCCTGAACCTTGGTAAATAAGGCATGAATAAAGAGTGTTTTATGTGTGGACAGTCCGCACAAGGACGATACACATTGGTTCTGGATAATTCCAAAATTATCGAAGATGTGGTCGTTTGTGAGGAGTGTATATCGGACCTTCGGAATACAGAGTGGATTGAGGTTTACGAGTAGTCACACTAACGCTATATTGACTCTATCTGCGACGGTGTTATCAAAGGTAATAATATCTCCAATACGTTCATAACAGAAGACATAAAATAGAGAACTATGAGTTCTCAAAGTAACCATGCGAACTCGCAAACCAGTCTACATACACTCCTAACACAGGTTGCTGACGTACTGGGAACAGAAGCAACAAACTTGCCCCCACTTCAGAACACTATTGATGCGGATTCGCTTAGGACACTCATGGATGGCTTTGCCGGGAGGTGTCATTTCACGTATGCTGGTTGTGAGATTATTATCTCTGGTGACGGCACCATCCACGTGAGCGAACTTCACACAGGAACCCAATAGCATCTATAGGAGACACCTTTTTTGTCCGCCCACGAAACGGACACGATGCGAGTTTCCACCGGCGTCATTGCTATCGGGATCGTACTGTTCGTGATTCCCTTCCCGGGAACGTTCATTGCTGGAGCGATAGTCGCTATTTTCGGCGCCTTCCTGCGCTGGTTTGGTGTCTGAACCAGCCACGCTCTCGCCGGAACCACGACAACCACGGAGTGGATTCAGTATGAAGGCTGTACCTGTTTCACGGAGGAACAGCTACCCACCACACACGCTCTATCTGCCAGCCTGCACAGACAGGTGGTGTGTATATTGGGCTGGAGAGCGTCCTAGGAAATGTGTCGACAGTACATACGGACTCACTGAATCGGCTGAGTATCGTCTCGACATTAGTTGACGCCGCCGTAGCGTTTCTCCGCGGGCGCACGAAGAGTGGCCTTCTCCTGACTGGAGCTGCAGCGCTCTCCTCAAAGGTCCCTGGGCTTGGAACCGCCGTCTCGCTGGCGCTGCGCGCCGTTCGCCGGCTCCGATAGGTCAGTGACCTGTCCCTACAATCAGTACTAGCCAGCACGTGTTCCTCCCTGCATGGGCGTCGGCATGCCATCGTTGGTGGACCACAGCAGTATCACAGGCAACAGCGGCCCCAGAAACCTATCTGATGTGGTTCACTTGGTGCTGACTGCGCGCTCTGTACTGATTGATTATGATTCCACTCATTCCATTTATTCTCAGTGTGAGATCCGCGCCCTATACTGATGATCTGTCTACTTGGTAGGCCATGCTGCGATAATCACGACCACACTGCGGCTACTCTATCGCCCCCTCTACAACGGAGTGACGAGCCCTATGAGTCCCGAGGCCGTTTCTCCTATGTAGGACTGTGCGGGCATAGACTAGAATCTAACGGAAGATGCGGCGATAACTGGACATTCTAAACCTTGATGATTTGGATACTACGCATGGTTCGGTAAATTCTATCCAGCGGTTTCTGGAGATGACCTAGAGAGATTACGTAGCTCATTTAGTGACGTATCGGAGTAGGTCTACGGATTGAAAATTGAGGTGAGCGCGGCTAAGATGGAAAGGATAACCATGACCCCTGTAGCTATCAGCGCAAACCGAAGATACTGATACTTTTTAGACGCGACTTTTGCGAGCTGATAGTTCTCGTCGATGAGTTCTTCTACGACTCCATTGGCGTCAAGATCCTGTAGTGATTCACGGTACGAATCGTTACTCATGTCCGTGATGCTATCCCATAGCATTAACCCCTGAGGGGTTTCGGGCGTCCGTGGGTAAACAGTCCAGCCTGCAAATCCGATGCCGAAAAGTCCTGCAACGCCGACGAGTGCCGTAAGCAGTTTGAAACAGATCGAACTGGTACTCCATACAGGTGCTGCAACATTGGCGTAGAGTGCGAGGTAGGCTAAGAGAGCAGTAAGGAGTACGGATGCTTTCCGGTCTGCGAGATTGATATACTCATTGAGGTGTTCATGGGTTTTTTCGACGAATTGTGATAGTTCAGTCATCTGTCGTCAAGTTTTCCTCATTCGTGCCTTTCCAGATTCCGTTGAATTTGTAGTAGTCGGCTGGGCTATAGCCGGAAGATTCGCTTCCCCAAGTGAATCCTTCGTGTCGGCCGACTTGATAGATGTATTTTCCCCATCCGTTTTCGTCGTCTGAGAATTTGTTGATGCCTTCGTTGACGTAAAAGTCGTCTTGTCCAGCTTTATCTTCTAACGTGGCTGCGGAGTTTGCGGCGTGGCCAACTGCTGTTCGACGGTTCATACTGTGGACTCCGATGCGGGAGATGTGGACGTTTCCGGAGTAGGATGCACCAGCGCTTATTGTAACTTTTTCAATCCCGTGATCGTCTAATAGTGGGTTGATGTGGTTGGCGAGAGTCCATCTTACGGTGACAAGGTATTCGAGGAGGTTTTCTACAGCGTCTTCATCGTCTCCTCCGGCTCCGAAGTAGGCAAGGATTCCGTCGCCGGTGTTTTTCTCGAAGTACCCATCGTACTTTCGGACGAGTTCCATTAGTTCAGGTATCAGGTTGTTTAGCATAAAGAGGGTATCTTCGACACCGTTTCTTTTCATATATCCTCGGGAGTTGTTGATGTCGATGAAAACGGTACCCAGTCGGAATTTTTTCGCAGAATGGATCGTCATATCCTCTAAATCAGGCATCTCTCGACCACGAGGTATGTGGTCAAGTCGTTCTTCGACGGTGTCTGCTCTATCATCGATTCGTTCCTCGATTTCGTCCTTAAGTGAGGAAGAGAAACTGGGCATTCGCTTGGTAGGAGATGAGAGACAACCCACTTTTAGTTTGCTTTGCAGGAGACCAACTCAACAGATGAAGAAGTAGTCCAGGAGTAGGAATATCTGATACATCTTTGTGAGGAGAAATATCCAGACTAGAGTGAAAAGGAGAATAAACACGGGGGACATTGCGTATGTTCTCCACTGGAAAATCTCTGCATCATCGGTTCTGGAGTACCGGTAACCCCAGTAGAGCAGTAGTCCAAAGCCAACAAGCAAAATTGCATAATCAGCGATAAGGAGCAAGAGCGCACGGCTGTAGTCTAGGAGAACCAGTAGGAAGGCAGACATTCCGGCCAATGTGCTTGCGTAGTAGAGGCGGCGCTTGATTGCAGATAGGTATTCCTGTGCGTCCTTGAGGTGAGTGCGGTTGAGTTCAAGGAAGTCGGAGTAGTCGTAGACGTATAATTCAAGCTCACTCTGTGGTCGCAGGGTTGGAAGAGACTGTGACTGGGAATACATACGCCACATCTCTGCGAAGAGATAGAGCACGAGTATGAGCATTCCCCCGACGAGCCAGTAGTTGATAGAGCCGAGTCCACGGAGAGTTACTCCTGAATGGGTGAGTGCTTCGGGGGCACAACGGTTTGCCAGATCTGCACTCACCGGCATCTGGGCAACCCTAACGTTCCCTGAAAACAGAATTTGGATGAACCCAATCGAGGCAATGAGACCCACGAAGGACAGCACCAATTGGAAGATTCGACTGGTCTTATCCCTGATCTCACGATATTTGGCGTACTGCCTCTGTAGAAGGAACCGTTGGTCCTCGACCGTGAGACCGAAAGAGGGGGAATCGTCTTCCATAGGACTTCTCTCGGTTAATCTACGTGTTTCAGCACAAATCTCACAACAATACCAATCCCGACCATCAGCGATAGCATCCCCGCTAGCTCAAAAAGGACCATCGGGTTTTCCACAAAATACCTGGTGACGGTCTCTAAAGCCGTGTATCCGTAGAACTGAGAGAGAATAGTGCCAAGAACGAATAAGAGCACTACGGCCATAAGAAGGAAGGTAAAGTAACGAAGTTTCCTCGGGCCTGCAAAGTCCTCAGGCATTATCCAATTAACCACACTCTCATGTCATAATTGTACTGGTTAGCCCACAGCAGACTAGACAGATCAAAACCCCGGACTCCGTTCAATGAGCGCAATCACTCAGGAAATCTGGTGTGGGGGAAGTCAGGTGTGTGAAGGATTCTCTCTCAGGAAAAGAGGAGAGGGTATTCGTCTACCAGACCCATTTCTCTAAGTGGTTATAAGGTAGCTAGAGACGCTTACAGGTTCAGTGCAGCTTTATTTACTGGATTTTACTAAGCTAATTGATAGTAGACGCCGTATTGCGGTTATCTTTCGATGCTATCGCTTCGCCTTCTTTGGATTCCAATTCTGACTATCCTATCAATATCTATAAGATATAACATTCAGATATCAGATATTTCTTGGTCAGCCTTACTCAAATCGCCCCCTACACTCCGGATTTCCTGAGTTGAGAACCGTTCACACACCTCCCTCGCCTCGTTTCCTGAGAGTTAGTTTAGAAGGATTCGAAGTGAAAGCACAGCTATAATCGGATCGAAGATCTACCTGATCTTCCCAAGCTTTCAATATTTGAGGGGAACTCCGTTTCAATAGACATTGCCCGAAGATGAACCTGAGCTAAGTGAAATCGTCTATGGAGTAGCAAATCGGATGTCTACTGCCGACGTAGGAGTTGCGTTTTTTCTCATCCTAGCCGGTACCACCTATGCACTCTACCAAGGATTCGACATCTGGTGGATCTACCCCATCGTATTAGGAGGCCTCGTCTTCGTCGTAGAGGCTGTCCAATGGTACTACTCCGACTACCGCCGCCAGCTGCTGCAGGACAAGACAGAGAAAATCGCTGAAGGAGAAGACATCAACCCAGACATCGATACAGGTCCAGGCCTCACCGATCCCTACAGTATCTCACTCATCGCCGGTATCATCGGCTGGGGTCTCATTATCATCCACCTGTTAAGGCCGATTATCGGCCGATACCCCGCGGCATACACCTTCTTCGGAGGCACTATGGTAATTATCGTAGGAGTCTCCCTGTTGTTCCAGAAAACCGGGAGAATCGACTGAACACTCGCACCACTATGGAGAGAATTGACCCGGGGACCGTATTCGGCAGTGAACGTAGCGACAAAGTTGACTTCGAGATCGCGTTCACCGCATTCGTAGTCACAGTCGTTCTCAGCTTTCCCGTTAACGACCTCGGATACACAGTTCTCAAGGCCTTGGTAATCTCTCTGAGTGGGCTTACACTGCTCCGAAAGATGGCAGTTTCAAATCAGCACGGGCCTTCAGAACCAGTGCTTCGATGGACAATGCCCTTCATCCAGGCAATAACCCTCGTTGCGACAGTTCACATATTTCTCGAAGCGGGAGCATACCTCGCCGCGAAACTCCCTCTATCTCTATCGCCAGTTGTCGCAGCTGCTCCACTTATCCCCTTGTTCGTTCTCGGAGTTTTCGGATTCCACGAGAAGGTGACCAAGGACGCAAGCCTCTATATCGCCCTCCTGAGCCACAACGCCTCAAAGCGTGCAGAAGACGCAGAAATATTCGGGCTAACGGAGGAACTTGATGACTGGTACCTTGACAAAGCAGGCCTGTTCGTAGCCTTCTCTAACAGCACTGCAATACCCTCGGAGCTTTCCTGGCTCAAGCACCGTGTTGACTCGGAGGCCTCTCCGCAGCTTCTTGGTGTGTTCGCAGTAGGGATAGCTGGTTACGCCCTGATCTGGCTCTTGGTATCCTGGGTTTTCGGGGCTTCTGTACTGAACTTAGTCTTCCTCTTCTTCATATTCTTCGTAAAGTATCCTATCCAGTTCTGGTACTCACGGTTCGGACTCGGCCGATTTACGTCAGACAGGTCCGGTTGGTTCGATGCCCTGATTATCCTGCTCGGCCTGCTCGCTGCCAACCTAACCATTCTACCCAGATACGGATGAGAAGTTCTGTCTGCAAGTCTAAGCCACCTCTGCGTGGTTTTTTCTCATCGCCCCTCACTATACAACGTATATGAGTGACGAGGAGGATGGAGAAGAGTCCGAAAGAGAGTATCCTCCAGATATCCACGGCTACGTTCAATACCGTCTTGACGAAGAAGGATTAGATCCTCGGAAGGATCCTATGCAGGTCTCTGAGTTAATCGAGAAGGCGGCCTCTGACTATATCGTCACCACGGACTCCGAGGAGATTGAGGACTACGAGTATCACTATATCACGGCGGTCAGGATTGCTACGATGATCAGTGCCGGAGAGGAAATGTTCCACAAACAGGCTGACAGTCTTCTATCTGAGTTCGGTGACGCACCGCTTGATGATGAAACAGTTCGAAGTGTTGCTGAGAGATCGGCACGGTATGTGATTGGGAACAACGTGACCTTGGTATACTCGATGGCCTACGAGTTCGTCAACGATATGCTGGAACGCTTGCTCCCCCAGATCTTGAGTGACGACGTCGACGAAGGAACCGACGACGTTCTTCTTAGCCAGATAGGTTCTTACCCGGGACGGGCAGACCTCTTGGCGAAGGCCGGGGTAATCGACAAGGAGACTCGGGAAGGTATCCGGCATATCCGGGAGGTCCGCCGTGATCTGGTACATGACGTGGAGGAGCGATTTACCCTCTCCACACTGGATGACCTGAACAAGATTGACGAACTTCCCGGCCTCCTCAACGAACTATACGAAAAGATGTACGACCAGCCTGCCTACAGATACATCGACGACTGATTTCTGATTCCAACAGGTTATAGAGCTCCGTAGTTGCCAAGATCCGTTTCTGGATCAAATCCGTCTCTGGTCTTCTCGTACGCCAATTGTCCGACCTGAACCTTACCAATGTTATCGAAATACTTCGACTTCACCGCGTTCTCCGCATGATCCGGGCCACGAGTCCCGGAATACATAATCCTGTAATCCCGGTCATCTGACCGCAGATCATCATCCTCATCCGAGAAAACCCCTGTCTTCAAGGCCATATCCAGCAGTCTATCGACTTCCGACGACACCACACGCTCCCGTCGTTCACCACCACACTGGATCTGAAGGCCTTGATCGAATAACTCATAGAAAGTATCGTGGGCAAACTCGGATTTGTGCTCGTCGTCGAACTCGAACTTCTCCTTGACAACCTGGTATACGAGCTGCTGAAGAGGGAACACTGGATGAGTGCCGACCGTGTACTTCAACGGGTCCTCACGGCGCATGTAGTCCAGTTTTTCGGAGAAAGCGGAGCGAAGGTCGGCATGGACGAATGAACCGTCCTCGTGCATCATCCATTTGTCCTCTATATCTGTGGACCACACGGTGTAGGTATCAGCGTCACAGTTCCGATCAAGGATAGAGAAATCCATTTCAACCGTATCATCTGTCCGGGTCAACGTCACGTACTGGAACGAGAGATCATCATTCTCGATTCCCAGCTGCGAGGTCAGGACACTTCGGTTGTCCCGTGACTCGAACACTTTCCGTGCCTCGTTCACGTTCTCAACCCAGTCCTTCCTGCTCTCACCGCCAATCTCACAGCAAACCACGCAGAAATACGCTCCGTTGTACTCCGGTTTCACCAGTAGGGCATCTGCCGGGTTCTCCGCTACAGCTTGCAGAGGATCCACACCTACATACCGGAATCCGCTTTCAGAACGTCCTGCGCCCTCCCGAGGATGGAAACAGGCAGCTACCGCCTTAACCAGTTTCAAATGTTCTTCCGCCTGGTTGAACCGGGTCTGTAACCGGCGTTCCACCGTCTCCTCGTTGAACTCGTCCAGGTTATCGTCAAAATCCTCTTCAAACCGTTCCTGATTCCGCGAGCTCAGATCATCTAGATATCCGTCATCGAACGTCCAAGGGTCCTCGGGATCTTTCATACAACTTCGATGGCCTCAGGATCTGCCTCGATGTGATCGTCGACGAAATTGTAGATACGGAATGACTGATCGATCCCGGTGTCTTCCCTTGGATATATTCTTATCGCGTCTTCTTTTGTCCGGACAGCAGTCTTCCCGTAGTTGTTCTTATCCATCAATTCGGCGTCGAATCCTCGTGAGTCGAGGTAGGAGTCGAAATGGACGACGCTGAACTCGAGGTTACTTGCCTCGACGTTACCCTCGAAGTGACGGATATCGTCCTTCGCAGGTCTGTCATCCAGTTGTATCGCCCATGGCTTGCTGTACGGAAGGGAGACGTCTTCGAGGAACCCGGTTCCGTTTTCGTCGTAGTCCGAGGTATTGATGATCTGTTTGACGAATCGAAGCCGCTTCGTCGATTGGTCGATCAAGGATGCGATGTTGTCAACGCCGCCGTCGATAGCGGTGAACACTCCGTCCTGAGTGATCTGGAATTTGAAGTTGCCAGGTACCTCGAACTGGATGTTCGTAGGGAGGACACCGTACCGGCTTTTCATATGCCGGTAGGTCTCTAACCCGTCGTCCGCCCAGTACCGCATCGTCCGATCGTATTCAGGCCTCTTTTTGGCCGGGATGTCGGTGTGTTTGGAGCGTTTGGCGGTGAACTGAGGGATGATCAGGTCGCGGTGTTCGTCCACCATTTGCTGGCGGAGACGTTCCATTTCCCGTTTCCCGACCCACATCCGGCTCATCGCCCTGTCTTTTTTCAGGTATTCGACCAGGGTGTCCGGGATTTCGTCGGTCTTATTCGCTGCGGTGAAGAAGATCGGGAACTCGCTGTCCTCCAGGTGTACGTAGTATGGGATGCGTTCGTCGGGGGCCCACAAGAGGAGCAGGTCGTCGTTTTGGTTGACGAGTTTGAAGTGGTTGCTAAGCCGGTCTATGAAGGTTGCCCGGTCGTGGTCGGAGACCGAGCCAATCAGGCTAAGTTTGTTGTCCAGTTTACCCAGGTCGACCTCTGAGTTGATGTAGGAGATGAAGTCTGCTCTGGAGGAGAAGTCGCGGTCGATCGCATCGAGGAAATCCGCTTCGGTACTGGACATTAGAGACTCTTGGTTGGCCGTGTACCTCGGAAGTTATACCCAAGGAGCAAAAAACATTTGTTTCGACGATGTGACTGGTTCCTGGCTTTTCTCCGGTGTTAGAGGAGTGACTTGGCGTTTTCCAGTGTATCAACGAGGGAGGATCGTTTGTCTTCCAGGTCCGAGATCCTGTCCCGGAGTTCTTTCTGGTCGGCGGTCATCGCTTCCTCATCTGTGCGGATGGATTCGATGATGGCTTTCTGGGTGAGCAGGCCTGAGTAGTAGGAGACGATATCGTCGACTTCGTCCTGTGAAAGGATGCCGAGGTTGCCGGCGTTTGATGTGTAGATCTGGGTTGGCAGGGTGCCGGCAGGAGGAAGTTCTGACGGGTCAAGTTCCGGGCTTTCACCGTTGTCGTCAGGGGGTACTGCGAATTCTGAGGAGTTGACTGCTTTGATGACTTGGTCGAGGTCCTGTTCTTCGAGTTCGGAGATCAGGGAGCGACGTAGCTTGGTTTTCTGTTGTCTTCGTCGGTACAGGTAGACGCCGAAACTGGCTGCGATTGTGACGAGGAAGCCGAGCCAGGTACCGAGGCTTACGTCGGTGAGGGTAGACCAGATGTCGGCTTGCAGCGGATACACAAGTATTACCGTTGTTTTTGCTCTCTGTATATACCAGTTCCTCCAGTTATCTTTTAAAAATAGATTAGTAAATATACTGTTATGAAGACCTTCGGCGAGAGATTTTTCATGTAGCTGCAGCACTCGCCTTACTGTTTGTTTTCCTGACTCCATCAACGGCTTCAGCCAGTCAGGATTTGTTAGTCTCTGACAGGGTGTCATAGAACAGTTCACAAGGGGGTTGGTTTCAAGACTGCTGGAGATGATTTACCTGTTCAGTTAGTCTGCGTATTGGCCGTTGGGGTTTCTGCCAGCACAGCGAAGGGTTCTGATAAAAGATACACAGCACGTATCCAGCAATTCAACTGTATCTTCCCCTACTCTAAGCAGTTCTACTTATGTGATTTACTTGAGGATGTATTCTACAGCTGCGTTTAATATTTAGAACCTTATATATTTTTGACGAGTTGGTAAAACATCGCAATAATCACAAAGACAACCATCACATAGACGAGACCCTGCAGGGCCCATTTGTCGGTGCAAATGAATAACTGATTGTATGAGATACCCGAGAGAGCAAAAATATCAGGGAGCGGCAGTGGCCCCGTCTCCAGGGTCGTGAGCAAGCGGTGAGACGACGAGATCGTCGTAGGGGAACACTGGCTTCTTTGCCCGCCCGATTGCCTCGAAGCAGATAACGCCCAGCGCTTCGAGTGTCGTCAGTTCTTCGTGGATGTTCTTCTTGTCACGGCCAACCAGTCGTGCTGTCTCACGAATGCTGTCGGGTTCTTCGTCCCTAATCACGCGCAAGAGCGTGTATGTCCGTTCGTTGAACACGTCCGTTAGTTGGCTCTCGTTTGGGAACCGGATAGTGGCCGGCCGGTTGAGGTGCTCTCCTTCTTTGAGTGTCTGAATCGCTTCGAGGCCTTCTTCGTACGAGTTGGTTTCGTCGTCGACCGTGACCACGAGCACATTCTGTTCAGTCATGGGTATCACCGTTGTCTTTGGATGGACCGAAGCGTGGCTTCGGAATCTCGTCCCAGAACCGTTCGTAGAGTTCCTCGATGCCAGGGAACTCGATGAACGCCGGTTCCGAGTCAGGAGCGACGTGTACTTCATGGCCTTTTGTGTCTTCGTGTGAGTTGTCATAGCGACGGATCGTTCCGTCGTCAAGCGTCTTGGGACCGGCGGTCAACGCTCCGTAGTGAAGCGTGTACCGCCACCCCGACGGATAGGCGTCGTCGTCCGTCCGCCGGATCGACACGCGAACGACAGTCCCATCGTCGTACACTGTTGCGTTATCGTATCCATCGAGATCGTCGGCCGTTGGTTCCATCCGGTACTACGTTGGTTTTGTGGCCAACGATAAAGGAGTGTTGGTTCCTCAAACAACGGACTGGAGACTACGCTGTGCAAATCATTAGAAAGGTCGGTCAAGCATACCGCGATAATCATGATCAGTTTCTTTGAGAGCTGCCATCTCTAATCAGTATGAGACGCACGAGCGGAAATTGAATTAGTGAAATCGGAGCTAACGGACAGTTGCTAAAGTGCTGATCTCGAAATTTATGGGCTGAACCAGCTACTCAGTTGATTTGTACCGGCTGCGGGGAGTGCACCAGCCCCAAGAGATGTTCCAGTAGCCATGCGAGATATAGGGCTTGTGTCGGTCATGAGTGAGTGTTGCCAGTCAAGATGCTAGGTTGTCACACCTTTACTATCGGGCGACCGAAAGATTCGCCGATGGGAACATGACCGACTATCTAGCTGTGTCCCGGCGGGACGTTGGGGCAGGCCTCGCCACCGGCGGGTCGGCGCTTCTCGGTGCCGGTCTGGTTAACCTCTGGAACTTTTTCCAGACGTTCAGGGCTCGAGGATTCGACTCCGCCAGTATAGCGGAGTATCGACGAGGGAGTGAGATCTTCTTCCTCGGGATGATTCTTGCACCGGTTATCGCTGTGATCGTCGGGACCGTCGTCTGGCGCGTGATGATGCCTGATGAGCCGGACCCAACCTACGGCGCCGTAGCAGGCGTCGTGTCAGCGCTCGGTTCGCTGTTCGTATTCGCGGCTTCGATAGGTTTCATGTTCTCTCTGAGTCAGGTTTTCGCTGGTGCGCTCGCTGGTGCTATTTTCGAGTTCCTGTTCCTCACTGTTTTAACCGCTGTATTCGGTGGTGCCATTACCGCCCCCGTCATCACCCCACTCGGTGCGCTTGGGGGATACGTCTATGAGCGGTACATCACAGACGACCAGCGGTAATCACTGGGTTGGAGCTTCTCGGGCGTTCCTCTTCCCTCAGAGTGTACGTAGCCAAACGCCCCAACCAGCAATTCGGCTATGCAGGTACGGAGCAACGGGACGAGAATCACTGAGCTTCGTTCAAAACTACTAGGGCGGACCAGCTGTTCAGCAGGGTTGCGAATTGGCCGAAATATAGTCTCGGTCGATCACATCGGGTTAGAGTAAGCGTCTGCTTGGAGAGGATGTGCAACCATGGTGGCGCCCCGTCATGGGGGGCACCGCCTCTGGCAGTGGTCGTTCACAGAGTTCCATGAGATGATGCTCCGCGCAGCTGGACAGCCCTCGGTGTTCGAAGGTGTGTTCCAGCGAACCAGCCACTTGACGACCGGTTCTTCAGGTAGCTGTCCACCAATCCGGACAGCGGTCGTGAGTGGCGACACTGTCGCGTCGGCGACAGTCCGCCGCCGACAGCAACGCTCCATCTCGAAGATCACGCTCACTAGCGCTTCGAAGATGCTCCACGACCGGTTCGATCTGATTTACCGCCATCAGACGAGATTACGCGGTTGTCGATGTGATCGACTGAGTCTCATGCGACTCATACGGGTTGTAGTGCGGAGCCACTCTAATATCGGTTATCGAACCAAAAAACGAGACCCAGTAGACCCACCATCGCTGCTAACAGAAGATACCGGGAGGCAAGGGCTTGGATGGGCGCCTCGCCAACTTCGGTGGCCACGCTGAGTCCGGTGAAGACGATGACACATAACGCAACGACATACCGTGCTTTCTGAAACCAATGCACTAGTGGAATACGCTCATGCGTAGCACATTGTTGATGTAGAGCTATCTTGCGATTTTATCGCAGACTTGGCCAGTTGAGAACCAGTTCGCTGAGCGGTCTACCCAGTAGTTTCTATCATCTCTGCTTGATAGAGAACTCTATCAACAATCTCCTACAGAAGAGCGAGTGGAATATTACGTAGAGATACCATGAGCTTTCGGCCTCTACCGCCACGGTTTCAGATGAGTGCCGGTGTGCAGACAGCGGCGTGAGTGGTGTGCGCCACCCCCACGCTAAGCGTCGTCAATCACAGCTGTAACAATTGTCTGGTGGGCCTTTCGGAGGCGATAGTGCACCGTCGGCGCTGAGATATCGAACGCTTCCGAGAGTTCGTCAACCGTCGTACCCCGAGGCCATGCGTAGTATCCCCGAGCGTAGGCCGCTTTGAGAGTGGTTTCCTGTTTCGGGGTGAGCCGGTCCATGATGTGGTTCTGGAACCCAGGTCCCGACGTAATTGGCCGATCGACTGTCTGTTTGCTCATGAGTTCAACATTGGGTGCTACCTCACGAATCGCATCCACTACGGTCCGGACATCAACCGTTGGTGGCAACTCAATATCAAGTAGGACATCACCATCCGCGATGTGGGCCGTCGTCATTGAGCCCCCATAGTTACTGAGGATGTCGGTCGGCAGATTCGGCTGGTCGGCGAACCGAAGTTCGATGCGGGCCGGGCCGTCGTTATCACCTTCGCGAACTACGGTGCAGTCACAATCCAGAGGGGAGTCCCGCATGAACGCGCTCACACGCTTGGGATCCGCGTCGTGGACAGTGAGGTAGTAGATTGCTCCTCCGTCATTCGTCGAGACCCACTGTTCGAGAGTCAGTTCACAGTCGAACATGGTGGACGCCTCGCTGAGCAAGAGATCGGGGTCTGGTAACCGAAGGGTAAGAGTGACGACCGTCTCGGCGCTCAGCGCTTGCTGGCTGTGGACGCGCTGAATCGCCAGGGCAATCAACTGGCCCAGGTCTGCCAAGACCGCCCGCTCACCATCACTGATGGTCTGACCGTCTGGCGGATAGACTACCAGCACGCCGTAGGTCACCTCTCCAGTCGTGAGTGGGACGGCCGCCAGCATGTGATAATCGTGTTCGAGAGCAATTTTTTGACTGGCGTCCGGAATCGTATCATCAGTCGCGATGTCGACAACATGCACGGTATCGGTATCGATAGCCGTTTTGGCTGGCTTCTTGAACGCCGGAATCTCTTCGAGATCGGACGCGTCGATACCGGCGGTCGTCTGGGGAATCACTGTCCGCTCACCGGTCACAGTTGCACCGCGAACCCCGATCCAGGCACTTTGATACAGTTCTGACGCGGTCAGGCGGTCGCAGATGGCCGTCTCGATGGCCTCTCGCGAATCGGTGTCTGGGAATGCCTGAATGAGTTCCCGGACGAGTGTATTGAGCCGATTTAATTGTACCAGCTCATCACGTCGCTGCCTGAGTTCCTGTTCATACTCTTTGCGTTCGGTAATCTCCTGAGAGATGACGCTGATTCCCTCGTCGTCTGGATATGCCTGAACATCGACCCAGTAATCGTCCTCTTCGTAGTAGAACTCACAGGACTGCCGTTCTTGGGTCTCCATCGCCTGTCGGAGTGTGTCTTCGTAGTGGGTGGTCTCGAGTTCCGGAAACATATCCCAGAATTTCGCACCCACAATCTCTGTCGCTTGGCGGCCAGATCGGTCTGCGACGGCGTCGTTCCAGTATGTGACCGTCCAGTTAGAGTCGAGTGCATAGTAGGCGTCGGAAATCCGCTCCGTGATTCGCCGGTACTTTCGTTCGCGCTGTTTGCGCTCGGTGATATCGACGTGGGCTACAGAGGCGAACCGAGCACCCCCATGTGTGAATGCAGTCGCGCGCAACAGGAACCACTGTTTCTCCGCCGGCGAGTGACACGGGTACTCGAGTTCGAACTGCTCACGGTTTCCCCGGAGGACCGCACGGATTCCAGCGACGGCGCGGTCAGCGTCCGGATCGTCCGCCGCGTCCGCGACATCGAGATAGTTCACACCGACGGAATCAGGCGTGGCTTCGAGGCCGTTCGCCTCTCCGAACTCTCGCCATGAGTCGTTTGTCGCGAGAATCGTGCCGTCAGCGTCGAGGATTGCAATGTTGCTCGGCAGTGTATCGACAGAAGATGCGACCAAGCCCCAGTCGGTCTCGTCAATAACACTTGGTACCATACCTAGTGTTAACATCTTTTAACTTAATTAGCTTGGATAGGTGTGCTACGCATGAGCGTATTAGAAAATCGTCACGGCAGTATAGTGACCGTTCCACTTCTTCACTGAGAGAAACTTCTACTACCTATGGATTGGCTCGCTGCATATAATGGATTTCTCGTCCGTGTTGGGCTGTATCTCATGATTTTCTGGCCGACGGTCGGCTACTACGTCTATCGAGATACGATGAAGCGGAATTTATCGTCGCCAAAAGTCCGAGGGGTTGCATACGGAGCGTTCGGGATACTCGGGTTGGTGATTTATGTGTCCCAGAAAGCGAGAACCGAGGCAGACTCCGCGTGAGTAAATCCGTATTAGTCGGCACACCCCTATTTTAAATAAAATAATACAGGATAAATTTTTGAATCGGTGTGGTGGTTTACGTAGTGGACAGGGGTGACGATTGTACCATAGTCCACATTGTTCCCTCTGTCCACTTTGTTTCGTGTTTCCGTGCCTGTGCCCAGCAACTGAGTCGGCATATCGACTGTCTCCCTGGTAGTGGGAAGAAATAAATCGAACAGGACCGACCGCGCCAACCAATTTACCCGCTCAATTTGAGACAAATTCTAACTCGAAATTTGGGACTGATTTAATTGGGTGGGCTTATACATCCCTACACGTATTATCAGTATGGTTACCTCTCCGAGTGCTGACCTTCTGACGACCGCTTTGGACGTGTTTCCGGCGGAAGCTGCCGTGTTAGCTGCAGATGGAGAGATCCTTTATACGAACGCTCAGTGGCGGGCGTTCGGATTAGAGAATGGCCTCGTCGGTGCGGACGCCGCCACGATCGGTGACAACTATCTCACGGTGACGATCGCTGCGGACGATGCGTCTGCCCAGGCGTCTGCAGATGGGCTCGAAGCCGTCCTCCTCGGTGAGGAGGAGCAGTTCATCTTGGAATATCCGTGTCACTCCCCTACCGAACAACGCTGGTTCCTGATGACCGTGCAGGGATTCGAACAGCAGGGTGCTCGCTTCGCCGTGATGGGCCATCTTAATATCACGACGCGCAAACTCGCAGAACTCGAAGTCCACGAGCAGAACGCGTATCTCGAAGGCCTCCACGGGGCTGTCCAAGAGCTGCTGCAAGCCGACTCCCAAGAAGAGGCCGCTGAGCGGGCCATCCTGTATCTCGACCGCATTCTCGGTTTCCCAATCGTCGGCCTCTGGCTCTACGATGAGTCTCGCGAAGTTCTTGAGCCCGCGGCAACCTCCGAACGAAGCGACGCCCTTCTTGAAACGATTCCAACCTATGAGGGGGGCGAAAGCCTCTCGTGGGAAGTGTTCACCACGAAGGAAAGGCGCGTGATTGATGACCTGACGAGCGTCCCAGAGCGGCACAATCCTGAGACACCGCTTCGAAGCGAACTTGTTCTCCCGCTGGGCGAATATGGCGTGCTCAACATCGCGGCAACCGAACCGAATGCGTTCGACGAGAGGGACGTCACGTTGGCTGAGATCTGGGCCGGCACCGTGACGCAGGTACTGGCCCGACTCGACCGTGAAGCACAACTCCGCGAGCGGGAACGGGAGGTGCTCCGGGAGCGCGACCGGCTAGAAGAGTTCGCAAGTTTGGTATCGCACGATCTTCGGAACCCGCTCAGCGTCGCGACTGGCCGTCTTGAATTAGCTCAAGAAGACTGCGAGAGCGACCACCTCGAAATCGCTGCGGAGGCACTGACCCGGATGGAACAGCTTATCGAAGATTTGCTCATGCTCGCCCGCCAGGGCGAAGCTGTCGGCAGCCGTGATGCGATTCATCTTCCATCGCTAGTCGAAGGTTGTTGGGCCACCGTCAAGACAGGTGATGCGACCCTAACCGTGACGACCGATCGCACAGTGTTGGCGGACGAGAGTCGGCTGAAGCAGGTGTTCGAGAATCTGTTTCGCAACGCCATCGAGCACGGTGGCGGAGATGTACGTATCACAGTGGGCGATATCGTTGATAAGTCGGGCTTTTTCGTTGCGGATGACGGGGACGGCATCCCGGAGGCCGACCGCGAGACGGTGTTTCAGGCTGGATACTCGTCAACGACCGAGGGGACGGGGTTCGGGTTGAAAATCGTCCAAGACATCGTGGAAGCACACGGCTGGGAGATTCGTGTCACAGACAGCACAGAGGAGGGCGCCCGGTTCGAGATTACGAAGGTCGGCTTCTTTGATACATAGATTCCCTGTACTGACTCGATGGAAACGCTGCTACGCCATGAGAGCGTGACTTAAGATATGGGGCGCAAGAGACCGACTAATGATCCGTGCCACAGAGCACGTCGTACTGACTGGTCCGTGTGCGAAAGAAGCCGAGTCATGGGCGTTACAGCCCGGATGCCGCGGGCCGCGGCATCCGGGAAAG
>NZ_JAHYBW010000015.1:0-53571 GCF_032027985.1 Haloarcula sp. 1CSR25-25 | reverse complement strand
GGAGTCGCCACGGCTGGACGTCTGTGGTCCATGCGCCGCCCTGGTAGACGACTGCGTACACAGCCGCACCGAGGACGATGCCAAGCGTGAACACGACCCGCCAGTCACGGGAGCCGACGTACCGCTGAAACCGGGACTGGTCTGAAACGTACGACAGCGTCGACTCCAGGAACGTGCTCGCGCCGGCGGGAATACCAGTGCCAACGTAGATGACGACAGTTCCGAGCCCCACCAGCAGGCCCCCGACAGCGTAGCGACTGATGCCGTTCGGGAACAGTTCGGCGGTTGCCTGCAGTGGGAGTGCCTCAATGACCATTGGCGTGGTTAGTCACCCGCAAGGGATTCCTGGCTGGCCGCGCAGTTGTTCGGGCCCAGTTCCAGCGTGAACGCTTCCTCGTCGTCGACGGCGTTCTGCCCCAGATTCGTCGCGATGATCTCCTCGTAGTTGGCCGGCCGCGGCGGCATGTCCGAGAGGATCAGTTCGACGAACGCGTCTTCGTCCATCGTGAGCGCCTCCATCTCCGCGACGAGCTCTCCGATTGGTGCTGTGTAGGTGCCGTCCTCGGCGGGCTCGGCTGCATCGCTGAAGTGCGCGCCGCCAATCAGCGTGTCATCGGGCAGGGTCAGCACCCGCTCCTGCAGGGACTCGTAGAGCATCCGGGCAGCGTCGGGTGCGCCGTCGTCCCCTTCTTCGAGGTCCGGGCGGGCGACGCTTTCGATGAAGAGCCCATCCCCAGTTGCGAGCAGGCTCTCGTCGACGAGATACGAAGTCATCCCGGTCGTGTGGCCGGGCGTGGAGACGGTTTCGATAGTCGCGTCGCCGACGCCGAACGTGTCGCCGTCGGCCGCTGTCGTCAGGTCGTCAGCATACACGACGCCGCGGTCGACCGCAGCCTCCGGGATGACGCCCTCGACGCCCTCCGCGTCGAGATTGCGAACGCCGGAGACGTGGTCGGCGTGGATGTGCGTATCAAATGCGTACTGTAGCTCCACGCCGAAATCCTCCGCATCTTGCAGATAACGGTCGGTGAACGCCCGCAGCGGGTCGATAATTGCAGCTTCGCCGTCGTGATAGAGCAGATAGCCGAGACAGCCCGAGGAGGGCCGCTGGTACTGCAGGAGCGTGCCGGCGCCGTCGTAGCGCTCGACCTCGACGGCCTCGTAGATGCTCGCCCAGCCGTTCATGCCGTCTTCGAGATGGTCGACGTCGTAGCCGCGCTCCGCGAGCGTGCCCGCGACGTACTCGCTGGCGCCGCCTTTCGCACACAGGACGGTCACTTCGCGGTCCTCGGGAATCTGAGCGAGGACGTCGTCGTCGATGTCGTCCTCGAGGAACTCGAAGTACGGGATGTTGATCGACGTGACGTTCGCACCGTCGATGTGCCACTCGTCGTAGTCCGATTGCATCCGAGTGTCGAGGAGCGTGACGTCCTCGCCGGCGTCGATGCGGTCTTTGAGCGATTCTGGATCCGTTGATTCCACGGCAACGTCCGGCGTCGGAAAGTCGTCGGCGTTCATATTGTGCACTCGTTCCTACCGGTCGGATGCACAAAAGCATTTGCATAGTAATTCACATTACGAACAATACTATCGGCCGAAGTCAGCTGTTCAGAGAGGGCAGAACGACACCTGAGCGACCTTCAGACCTCGAAACGCGTGTCTCGAAATCGAGGTGTTGTTTGTAGTGTGTACAAGAACCGACAATCTTTTACTTGATTGGGTGGTATTGTGTGATACCTCCAAGACAGACCAACGGAGTACACAACCAATGAACGCTGAATTCAACATCGCGGAGACGCTCGACGTGAAAGGTGCATCGTGTCCCATGCCAGTGGTGAAGACGAAATCGGCCATCGACGACCTCGCCGCCGGCGACGTCCTGGAAGTCCTGGCGACCGATTCGGGAAGCATGAGCGACATCGACGGCTGGGCCGCCGGAACCGAGGGTGTCGAACTCCTCGCCCAGGAAGAAGGCGACAACGTGTACAAACACTACGTCCGCAAGACCGAGTAACGATGAGCACGGACACACCCGACGCGGACGGGGCCGACACGCCATCCGAGGACCCGCCTTCGCGTGCGGAGCTGGCCGCCCGCGTCGACGAACTGGAAGACGCGCTCGCGGAGACCACCAGCGAGGACGACACGAAGAAGATGAGCATCATCGCGACGAAGGGAACGCTGGACATGGCGTACCCGCCGCTGATCCTCGCCAGCACGGCGGCTGCGTTCGGGTACGAGGTGACAGTCTTCCACACGTTCTGGGGGCTAGACATCCTCCACGAGGAACGCTCGAAGAACCTCAAACTCAGCTCCGTCGGCAACCCGAACATGCCGATGCCGAACGCCGTGGCCGCGATTCCCGGCATGGACCGCGTGACGACGAAGATGATGGAGAAGAAAATCGCGGACAACGACACCGCGACCATCCAGGAGCTGCTGGAGACGAGCCTCGATATGGGCGTGGAGTTCCAGGCCTGCCAGATGACCATCGATCTGATGGACTACGACGAGAAGGACTTCTACGACGGCGTCACCACCGGTGTCGGCGCCGCGACAGCGCTGCAGGACATGGCCGACGCCGACATCCAGCTTCTCGTCTGAAGCGACAAACCGCGTGTAAGGTAGCTGCGTCGGACGACTACTCTGTTTTTTCCTCGGCTCGCTCACTGCCGACTGCGCCGGCAATCGCCAGCAAGTAGCCGAGCCCGTACTGGACGTCCGGGTCGCGCAGCCCGCGAAGCAGGCCGACGGGGCCGACCGGCTCGGCCGGTTCGCGCTCCGCTTCGCCGAGGCCCGCCAGTAGCGTCTCGATACCGTTGCGGGTGTCCTCGTCCGCGGCCGTCTGTGCGACCTCGCCGAGCGCAGCACCGGTGCCTGCCAGCGAAGTGACCATCTCGTCGTCGAGCGCGGCGGTTGCCAGCGAGCCGACTTCGGCGAGTTCGGCCAGTTCGTCGAGCGTGCCGCTTCGCTGGAGCACGAGCAGGGTTTCGAGCGCGTTCTGCAACTCGTCGCCGTTCTCACCGACGGTCTCGGCCAGGGCGACGGTCTCGTCGGTCGCGAGCCCGTCTACGGACTCGGCGAGCGTCGAGCCCGTGGCCGAGAGCTCACGCACCATCTCGTCTGAGAGCGCACTCTCGCCGAGTGAGAGCACGGCCAGCAGTTCGTTGACGGCGTCGAGATGTTCGACAAACTCGGCGACGGCTTCGGGGTTCTGCTGAATCGCCGCTTCGAGGTCGGCCTGCTCGGTGGCCTGTTCCCCGGACATGGTCAGAGCAACCCCCGTGCGGTGAGCCAGTAGGACTCGTTGTACGCCAGTTTCGACCAGTGGAGTTTCTCCGAGGGCGGCGCCGGCGACGGTGGGTTCTCGTAATCGAACTCGACGAACGACGCCGCGTCCATCCCCGTCTCGATGAAACACAGCGTCTTCCCGTCGTAGGTCGCTGTCGCCGGCCGACCGCGGACTTCGCTGGCGAGGCGCTGGCCGACGACCCCGGCCTGATAGTGGGCGACACTGCCCGCTTTCGGGACGCCAGTGTCGGCGGTGTCGCCGAGCGCGTAGACGTTGTCGGCAGCCTCGGCTTCGAGGGTGTGCTTGTCGACGTCGACCCAGCCGTCGTCGCCGAGTCCCGCCTCCTTGATCAGGTCGACACCGCCGTGGGGCGGAATCGTCACGAGGAGGTCGTAGTCGAGTTCGGTCCCCTCCATCGAGACGAGCGTCTCCGAGTCCGGGTCGACCTCGTCGGCGTTGAAGAACGTCTCGACCTGGATGTCGCGCTCATCCATGATCGGTCGGGCCCACTCGGCGATATGTGGGTTGCCGTGGACGCGCTGGATCGGGTACGTGTAGGTGATGTCGACCTCGTCACGGAGCCCGCGCTCGCGGAACCAGTCGTCGGCCATGAAGACGAACTCGAGTGGCGCTGCCGGACACATGTGCGGTGAGCCGATAACGCTCAACACGAGGTGCCCTTCGGTGAACTCCAGGAGTTCGTCCCGGAGCGCGGTCGAACCCGATTCGCTGTAGTAATCGTGCCCGCCTTCGGCGAGGCCAGGGATCCGTTCTGGCTCCAGCGTCGACCCGGTCGCCAGCACGAGGTAGTCGTAGTCGACTGACGGGGCGGTACCGTGGAACCGGAGTCGCTGGGCGTCGGTGTCGATTTCAGTCACGCGGTCGATCCGGAGGTCCACGGCGTCGTCGACGAGCTCGTCGAGCGGTCGCCGACCGTCGTCCGGTTCGCGCTGTCCGAACGGCACGTACAGCCAGACCGGCTTGTACACGTGGTCGGGCCCGTCGTTGAACAGCGTGATGCGGACGTCGCCGGCGTCGAGTTCGGAGCCCAGTCGGTCGGCGAGGTCGTTCGCGAGGACAGCGCCGCCGGTTCCGCCGCCGACGATGGCGATTTGGTCGGTCATGCTTTCTCCACGTATAGTTCGTAGTGGTCCTCGAGCTCTTCGGTGGCCAGCAGTTCGTTGCCGGCCTCTTCGGCCCACTCCGGGACGTCCGTGAGCGACTGTTCGCTGTCGCTCAGGAGCCGAACCACGTCGCCGGGTTCGGCATCCCGGATCGCTCCGATGAGGTCCATCAGCGGACCGGGACAGGCTGCGCCGCGGGCGTCGACGGTGTCGTCAGGTTCGATATCGGTCATGGGTATCTCACAGGAGTTAGTTGGGGCTGGTCCGTATTAGTATTGTGCTATAATTCCAAGATAGTGAAAAAGAGGGATACGGCGAAGCCGAGCAAGGTTATCGCACGTACGGCGACCACAGAGCTGCATTGAGCGCGACGCGATAGCTAGCCGAAAACACGAGCGCGTCGACGCGGGCAGGGAGCCGAGGACGGCGCCGAGTAGTGTCGAAATGGCCCCAGACGACGTCCAGAGATTCGACAGCCCGGTGAGCGTCGCCAGTCCGACACCGGCAAGCCCGGGACCGTGGACTGCGCGAGTCCGTCCCTCGGTTGTACCAATATTGTCTTCTATATCCACAAGTCTACAACGGTAACATCCGAGTCTCACTCGATGGCCGGCCTGTCTCCGAGTCAGTGTCTCCGGCGGACTCGGATGTCCCCGGACTGCTACCGGCCTGTCTGGGACGCCCACACTGCGGGAAGTCTGGTGTAGACGGCTGCATTGTCGACGAGCACATCGACCGGGACGTACTCGTCGGGGGCGTGGACGGTGTCGGTCCCGAACGCGAACTCGACGGTCGGGATGCCCGCGTTCCGGAGCGTCTTGGCGTCGCCGCCCCCCGTGGCACTCCGCCGGAAGACGCGTTCCCCTGTGACGTCCGCTGCCGTCGCGGTGACAGCTTCGACGAGCGGGCTGTCTGGCCTCTCAGCAGTCCCGACGCTCCAGGAGACGTCGGTGATCGTAATCCCCTCGCAGTCGGCGACACAGGACCGGATCTCCGAGAGCACGTCGGGCGTCTCCACCCCGGCGGTCAGTCGGATATCGACTTCGGCGCGGGCGGACTGCGGGACGCTGTTTATCGCGTCGCCGCCTTCGAGAACGCCGAGGTTGATAGAGGGGTACCGGAACAGGTCGCGAGCGACATCTTCGCCCAGTGACGGGGCGTAGTATTCGACCGACTCGTCGACGATCGACTCCAGGTCGGGGTCGATATCGAGTCGCCTGGAGCCAAAGCGGTCCCGCAGCGTCTCGACGGCGTCGTAGAGCCGGTCGATAGCGTTGACGCCGAGTACCGGCCGGGAGCCGTGGGCCCCCTCGCCGCTGGCTTCGAGCGTCAGCCAGATGCTGCCCCGGTCAGCGATTGTAACGGAGTGGTGGCCCGCCTCGCAGGTCGGCTCGCCGATCACGCACGCGTCGGCGTCGAGTCGTCCGGCCTCCAGCAGCGCGGGAAGGCCGGCGTCGCCGCCCACTTCCTCGTCGCTCACGAAGGCGAACTGGAGTGTGACAGGCGGCTCAGCGGCAGTCGCGGCGAAGGCCCGGATGGTAAACAGCATCGACGCCACGGCACCTTTCATATCGGTCGCGCCGCGGCCGTACACACGGTCGTCGTCGCGCTCGCCGAGCGGGTCGTGAGTCCAGGCATCGGCGTCGAACGGTACCGTATCGAGGTGACCGTTGTACAGCAGCGTTCGGTCCGCCTCACCGGGAATCCGAACGAGGAGGTTCGGCTTCGCCGGGTCGACTGCGAACCGCTCGACATCGACCGAGAGCGGGTCGAGGAACCCCTCGATATCGGTCACAATCTCGCGCGTATCTCCGGGTGGATTCGACGTGTCGCTTGCTATGAGGTCGAGGGCGAGTGTGACCAGTTCTTCGCGGTGGTCTCGAACGTAGTCGGGTGGAGTAGCGTCGCTCATGCGTGGTCGAATTTGCCGTCGAGGACGTTCGCTGCCGTCAATACCGGGTCCCGGACGGGACTGAATGGGGGCGCGTAGGCGAGGTCGGCAGTCCGCAGTTCGGTCACCGTCATGCCCGCTGTGAGCGCCATTGCGACCGTGTCACTCATGTTTTATGAAAGGAACGGCGCATTCAAAAGTATTTCGTGAATATTACAATA
The DNA here is from genome assembly GCF_032027985.1 of Haloarcula sp. 1CSR25-25. NCBI lineage: Archaea > Methanobacteriati > Methanobacteriota > Halobacteria > Halobacteriales > Haloarculaceae > Haloarcula > Haloarcula sp. 1CSR25-25. The sequence goes on along the minus strand of NZ_JAHYBW010000015.1, from coordinate 47,043 downwards.
CTACAAACTACCAATCGGCAAACTCTGGCCATCGAGAAAGTCGCCGGGCAAGAAGGATAGGGAGGGCTTGAACCGTTTCCAAATCGCACATCGACGAGAGCACATCTGGTCTCCATCACACGGAAACAGACCTGGTCTCTCCTGCACAACGAGTGGCTGCTTACCCGAACAACGGGACCTTATCGCGAGGGGAAAACCGACTATCCGTCTGGAGACCTGTCCCGTCGGCCGGAGCTTCGCTCCCGGGTTAGGCACCTGCGGGGCCGGTGGAATCAGGCGTGGCTCTCGATTACCGAGCGGAGCTGTGCTTCGTCCTGCATCCCGACGAGTCGCTCGACCGGCGCCCCGTCAGCGAATAGCAGGAGCGTCGGGACCCCCTGGACGCCGTACTCGGCGGCGAGTTGCTGGTTCGCGTCGACGTCGACCTTTGCCACTGTCGCAGCGGTTTCGGCGGCCACCGTTTCGACGACGGGTTCGAGCATCTGGCAGGGGCCACACCAGTCTGCGTAGAAGTCGACCAGAACGACGTCGTGCTCGGTGGCTATGTCGGTCAGCTCGGATTTTCCATCGACCGAGATCGGCTCGGAAACGCGCTCTGGTTCCGACTCGTCGGCGCTCCCCGCTTTGCCTCGGTCACGGAGTTCGTTCAGTTTTTGCCGTCTGATCTCCTCTAGCTCGTCGGTCATCGCTCTGACCTTCGACCTGAATCGACTTATTTGTTTTGCATATAGTATACAATACTGCACCGCATTGAGAGAGTGTCTGAAATGGGCCGCCAACAGCGGCGGACTCCGACCACGAGAGCCCGAGCAGTCGGTCGACAGTCGGTCGAACGGCCACCGCCGTGGTACCGACGATAACAGAGCTTTCCGGCCGGGCAGGAGGTCAGAGGGGTCGCTGTTCATGTGACGGGAGACCCCAAGAGCCTTTGTCCTGTAGGCACAATACAATACACGAATGGTTCTCCCAATCGACCCCAGTCAGATCGACCCTGAAGACATCGGCGAACAACAGACGACGCTGGAAATGAGCCACGAAGACGCGATCGAACACGTCCGGGACGTGTTCACCGACGCTGGATTCGGCGTCCCCGTGGAGTTCTCGCCCTCCGACATGCTCAACGAGAAGATCGACGCGGGTCGGGACCCCTACTACGTGCTGGGAGCCTGCAACCCCGAGGTCGCCGACCGTGCCCTCGATGCGACAGACAACAAACTCGGTGCGCTCATGGCCTGTAACGTCGTCATCTGGGAGGAAGAGCCCGGGCAACAGCGCGTCTATCACGTCTCCATCATGCGCATCGCCCGCCTCGTCGGGATGGCACCCGACAACGAGGAGATGGCGGACATCGTCGCCGACACCGGCGAGATCGTCGACGAGGCGTTCCGGAACCTCTAACATGGGCTATCACACGTTCGAGGCCGACCGGGCCGACAAACTCGAAGACGCACAGCAACGGTACCGGTTCCTCTCGGCGGAAGAGCTCCGCTGGGCGCTGTCGGCCGACAGCGGCGAGACGGTCGCGGACCTCGGGAGCGGGACCGGATTCTACACCGACGAAGTCGCACCGGACGTTGACCGTGTGTACGCGGTCGACGTTCAGGAGGCGATGCACGACTACTACCGGGAGAAAGGTGTCCCTGACAACGTCGACCTCGTGACGAGTGCGGTCGACGACCTCCCCCTCGATACCGGGAGCCTCGACGCGGCGTTCTCGACGATGACATACCACGAGTTCGCTAGCGAGGGGGCGCTGACCGAGGTCGCACGCGTGCTCAAGCCACGGGGGACGTTCGCTATCGCCGACTGGGCAGCCACCGGAAGCGGTCGCGATGGCCCACCCGTCGACGAGCGGTTTTCAGCTGCCGAGGCCACGGAGGCGCTCCGCCAGCACGGCTTCACCGTCGAGTTCGAGGCGGTGCGACCGGAGACGTTCCTGGTAGTTGTGAGTGCCGAGTGAGGTCACGGCACCCACTGTCCACGCCGGTTTTCCGAATGCCGCCCGCGGGTATCATCGGTTGAGTTGCTTGACCGGTCTCGTCCCTGGTAATCTAGTTACATCGGACACCGAATCGGCCCATAAGACCGGCTGTTTCGATAGGTATAGATTCATATATGTACCGAGACACGCCTATCTTGTAAAAGTATTCCTGTTTTGGGAATAAAAAGCTCTTTTAGACTTCTAAATATATTTACGACTGATAGCAGCACTATATGAGATGTATGTTCAGATATCTCCAGAAAAGTGTCTCGTATTGGTGTCAGATATACCTCGATACGTGCAGTCCCAGATTAAAACGGTTTGCCCACCGATCGCATTGCAGTCGTGCGGCCGGCGTATGCAGTGATATTTAATGGGTGCTACGATCCGTGGCTCTGTTGCCGACGGACGGCCATGTCCGTCACCGGTGGACTTCTCTGATGACGACCTCCTGAATGCCGTCGTGGAGTGTCGTCTGTTCGAGTTGCCTGAGCTGCTCGGCGCTTGCGTCGACCGTCGCGACGTGATTCCCTGCAAGCTCGCCCGCTTGACTCTTGAAACAGGTCGGTCCACAGGGGAGCAGTATTTCCGCGTCGTTCCGATAGCCCGGATAGAGCAACAGGTCGCCACGCGACGGATACGTCGTGTGGTTTTCTCGGGGCAGTTCCGGGAGGTCGACCTCATCGATGTTGATCCACGTCGCGATGCCGCTCCAGCGGACGTGCATCAACTCCGAGCGAAGCGGTAACATCGCTTTGAGTGCTGCAACCGTTTCGGGGGCCTGCTGTTCGTGTAGCTCAGCTGTAAACGTCGTCTCGTCGGTCTGAATTTCGATCATTCGTACGTATGGTGTCGCTCAGTGTTCGATGCAAGCAATGCGAGACTCTCTGCGAGGACCTGGGTCGCCACAGCACAGTCCGACCATTCAGCCCACTCTTTGGGCGAGTGCGAATAGCCACCCGCAGACGGGGCGAACAACAACGCTGCATCGGTCACGTTGGCGACCTGCATCGTGTCGTGGCCCGCGCCGGAGTGGAGCGCGAGTGTCTCGATATCACACCGGGAGGCCGCTGTTTCTACGGTGTCCCGAATGCGCTCGGAGAGTTGCGTCGGGGCGATGTCGTATGGGATATCGAGCGACGTTTCGACGCCGTGTTCGCGCTCCAGATCAGCAAGCGAGCTCTCGACAGCCCGGACCTGGCGGTCGATCTCCAGTCGGTCGATGGACCGGAGGTCGAGACGCATCGACACGCTCCCCGGAACGACGTTGACTGCGTTCGGTTTCGGGGTGAGGCGGCCGACAGTCCCGACTGCAGTCTCCGTTCCCGTGGCGGCGATCTCGGTTGCGGTCTCCTCGACATCGAGGACAAGTTGGCTCGCCGCGACGAGCGCGTCGCGACGCGCCTGCATGCCCGTCGTCCCCGAGTGATCGGCGCTCCCATCGATACTGACGTGTCCCCGAGTCGTGCCGGTGATATCGGTCACGATGCCGAGGGGGATGCCCGCGTCTTCGAGGTGCCCCCCCTGTTCGATGTGGAGTTCGATCCAGGCGTGCCACTCGCTCGCGTCGAGGCGTCCCGTCCCGCGAAAACCAGTCTCTGCCAGTGCCGTTCCGAGAGAGACGCGTCCGTCAGAGAGGTCCAGCGCGTCCTCGACCGATAGTTCCCCGGCGGCGACTGAAGAACCCAGGACTCCGTCCGCGAACCGAGTTCCCTCCTCACCGGTGAAAGAGACGACTTCAAGCGGGCGTTCGACGACCACGCTGCTGTCCCGAACGGTTCGGACCGCTTCGAGCGCGGCGTAGACACCGAGGAGACCATCGAAAATCCCACCCCTCGGCACGGAGTCGAGGTGGCTTCCAGCCACGACCGGTGCGGCGTTGGGGTCACACGTCGACGGCGCCCACCGGCCGGCGATGTTGCCGACAGCGTCGACCCGAACGTCGAGACCGACCTCTTCCATCCGGTCGAGTAGGTACTCTCTCGCCCGCACGTTTGCATCGTCCGCCGGAAGGGCGGTCCGGCCGCGACCGGTTTCGGCTGCAACGCTGCCGAAGTCACCGGTACGCTCGATGTCTGTTCGGAGCGAATCGGCGTCGACGTCACTTGTGGTGTCCACTACGCCATACCTCCCTGTGGGTCCCATGTCGGAACGTCACGGACGAGGAACTCGCCGCGCGGGTCCCCAACGACGCCGGAGTCGTCCGCGATGCGTCGCCCTCTGAGGTACGTCTCGACGACTTTCCCGGTCACCTCTCTGCCGTCGTATATCGAGTAGTCCGCCAGAGACGCGTTGTCCGCCGCCGATATCTCGTAGGACTCCGTCGGGTCGAACACGACGAAGTCGGCGTCGGCCCCCACTGCGAGACGGCCCTTCTGTGAGAGGCCGAACGTCTGGGCAGGGTTTCTGGAAAGGACCCGGACGAGGAACGAGTAGGGAAGGCCACGACGGTTGACCGCCTCGTCGTGAAACACCGGGAGCGACGTCTGCAGGCTGTTCACGCCGAACGGACAGTCCCACCAGTTCTCGACGGCCTTCTCGGCCCGCGTTGACGCGACGTGGTCCGTCGACACGATATCGAGCGTGCCATCCCGGAGCGATTCGAACATCGCCTCGACGTCGTCCGAAGTTCGAAGCGGGGGTGACTGGAGCGCCATCGTTCCCTGTTCCGCGTACACATCCTCGGTGAGGGTCGTGAAATGCGGACACGTCTCGCCGCGAACCCGCGTTCCGTCCTCGCGTGCCGCTGCAAGTTCGTCCACGGCGGCCCGTGAGGTGGTGTGGATGCCGTAGTACTTGCAGTCAGTCTCGGTCGCCAGCGTAACCGCATCCGACAGTGCAATGGCCTCCGCGTAGTCGGGACGTGTCTCCGGATAGTCTGTCGGGTGTCCGTGGCCGGTGCGGCGCTGTTCGTCAGTCAGTGCCTGACAGACGGATTGGTCTTCGGTATGCAGGACGGCGACCGCATCGAGGTCCGCGAGACGTTCGAAGGCCAGTCGGAGGAACCCGTTGGAGACGCCGACGTCGTAGACGGTGAAGAACTTGAACGACGGCACGCCCGCCTCGACGACCGCATCGAACTCGTCAAAGACCGAACGGTCCTCGGCGGTCACCGTCGCGTGCAGCCCGTAGTCGACGTACGCCGCCGACGCACTCGCCCGCTGGCGGTCAATAGCGTCGAGGAGTGACCCGCTGTCGGCCCACACTGACCCAGCAGCATCGCGCTCGCGCTCGCCGGTCCACGTCTGCCACGCGAAATTGATGACGCTGGTGACGCCACCGCGGGCCGCCGCCGCCGTCCCGGTCTCGTAGGTGTCGATAGAGTTGAACCCGTCTATGTGGACGTGCGGGTCGACGACACCCGGCAGGACCATCTTCCCCGTCACGTCTAGGGTGTGTTCCGCGTCGGGAAGGTGGCGTTCGTCGCCGGTAGCGACGATGGTTCCGTCCTCGACAGCGAACCCCGTATCAACGGTTCCCTGTGCTGTGGCAAGCGTCCCACCGACGACACGGAGGTCAGCTGCCATCGGAGCTACTCCCGACAGAGGTCTGCCTACGGAGTCGGTCGAACCCGTCTGCTCCGTCTTCGTATGCGATACACCGCACGTCTCGGTCATGTACGTTGTACTGTTCTGGATGTCTCATTGTACAGTCCTCGGTCGCGTGTGGACACCGCGGGTGGAGCCGACACCCCGACGGCATGTTCCGCGCACCAGGTACTTCACCGTCCAGTGACTCGCTGTCCGGTTTGAGCGCTTCCTCTTGCTGGGACGTAACGGGGATTGACGACAGGAGCGACCGCGTGTAGGGATGCCGGGGGTTATCGAAGAGCCGGTCAGTCGGCCCCTGTTCCTGTATCTCACCGAGATACATGACGGCCGTTTCGTCCGCGAAGTTCCGTACGAGTGAGAGGTCATGCGTAATAAAGAGGTACGTGAGGTCGAATTCCGTCTGGATGTCCTCCAGCAGCGAGATAATCTTGGCTTGCACGCTAACGTCGAGCGCGCTGGTCGGTTCGTCCAGCAGCAACAGGGACGGTTCGACGGCCAGCGCGCGGGCGATGTTCACGCGCTGTTTCTGGCCGCCACTCAGTTCGTGCGGGTATTTGTACAGGTACTCGTCGTTGAGCCCGACCCGCTCCAGCATCTGTCGGACGCGCTCCTCGCGGTCCGATCTCGGGACTCCGGTCGCTTTCAGCGGGACCAGGAGTGACTTCCGGATCGTCCGACGCGGGTTCAGACAGGACGTCGGGTCCTGGAACACGAGCTGGATCTCCGAGCGCATCTCGGCCAGCTGCTGTCGAATCGGATCGGTGATGTCCTGCCCGTTGAACCGGATGAGCCCCGCAGTCGTCTCGTGGATGTCGATGATGGTCTTTGCCACCGTCGACTTTCCGCTTCCGGACTCCCCGATCAGGGCGAGCGTCTCCCCCTCGTCGATACTGAAGGAGACGCCGTCGACCGCCTTCGCTGGCGGGTCCGACGAGAACAGCCCCTCGGCCGGGAAGTGCTTTTTCAGGTCTTTGACCTCGAGCACTGGGCCGCTCATGAGTCGCCTCCCGCTGCCGGCCGCTCAGGCTCGGAGAGTCTCTGTTTTGTTTCCGCAAGCGTCGGGACTGGCCCCGTGTCGCCGTCCGCGTGACGGACACAGGCGGCTCTGGCCTGCTCGCCAAACGAGACGTCTGGCGGCTCGCTGGACCGACAGCCGTCGTCAGCGTACGGACAGCGCGGGTGGAACCGACACCCCATCGGCGGGTCCGTGTACTCCGGGACTGACCCGCCGATGCCGCCGGCCATCGAGTCGCCGGACAGGCGGGGAATAGACGCGATCAGTCCCTGCGTGTACGGGTGGCGTGGCGCGTCGAATATCTCAGTCGTCGGTGCGGTTTCGGCGATACGGCCGCCGTACATGATGTAGACGCGGTCACTCAGCTGTCGAGCGACCCCGAGGTTGTGCGTAATCATCAGGATACTCATGTCCCGTTTCGCGATGAGGTCTTCGAGCAACGAGAGGATCTCATCGTGGACGGTCACGTCCAGCGCGGACCCCGGTTCGTCAGCGATTAGCAGGTCAGGTTCGTTCAAGAGCGCCTGCGCGATGATCGCTCGCTGTCGCATCCCACCGGAGAGCTCCGACGGATAGCTGTCCATCACTGATTCCGGGTCGGGCATCCGGACTTCTTCGAGAAGCTCCAGGACCCGCTCCCGGGCAGCCAACCGGTCCGGCGACGAAAGCCGTCGCCGTAGGTATCCGAGGATGCCAGTATCCCCTTCACCACCGAACTGTGCCGTATCGGTGAGTTGCTCTCCGATGGTGAATACGGGATTGAGGCTCGACAGCGGGTTCTGGAAGATAACGCTGATACGGTCGCCGTTCAGTGCTCGCCGTTCGTCGTCCGGGAGGGCCCGGAGGTCCTGTCCGTCGAACTCGACGGCCCCGGAGACGCGGGCTGGCGGCTCATCGAGCAGTCCAGTGATGGCTTTGGTCGTCACGGATTTGCCACAGCCTGTCTCGCCGGCGATGGTGACGACCTCTCCGTGCTCGACCGTCAGGTCGACACCGTCCACGACAGCCGCGTAGCCGTCGAAGCCCTCGAACCCGACCGAGAGATTCTGAACCGAGAGCAGTGGGGCGGTACTGTCGCTCATTGCTCCACCTCTACGTCGAAGAGGTCACGCAGCCCATCCCCGAGCATGTTGAACCCCATCACGAGGACGAAGATCGCAAAGCCCGGGAAGATGCTGATCCACCACTCGGCGGGTAGATACTGGGTGCCGTTTGCGACCATCGTCCCGAGCCCCGGTCTGGGGGGCTGGACACCGAGACCGATGAACGACAGCGACGCGCCCGTCAGGACCACGATACCGGCGTCAAGCGTCGCTTTGACCAACAGCGGCGAGAGGCAGTTCGGCAGTAGCTCCCGGAAGAGTATATGCGTCGTGCTGGCACCCGCGAGTTCGGCGGCCTGCACGTACTCCTCGGACGACAGACTCGCGGCCAGTCCGCGGGCTAATCGTGCGTACCACGTCCACCAGAGCGATGCGATGGCAAACATCGCAATCTCGAGGGTCGGTTCGAAGGCCGACGCGATAGCAAGTGCCAGTACGAGCGGCGGGAGTGCGAGGAAGGTGTCCGTAATACGCATAATGATCGTATCGACCCAGCCGCCGGCGTAGCCGGCAACCAGCCCCAGCATCACGCCGACCGGGACGCCAAGTCCCAGTACGACGGCGACCAGTAGCAGTGCGATGCGGTAGCCGAAGATGACGCGGGTGAGGAGGTCTCGCCCTGCGCTATCCGTCCCGAAGGGATGGTCGAGGCTCGGCGGTTGGTAGGCGTTCGCGAAGTCCGTGAACGAACCCACCTGCTCGGGGTATGGCGCGACGTACGGCGCGAACACGGCCATGAGTGTGATAGCGGCCACTACGCCGAGTCCGATGACGCTCATGGGCTGGTTTACGAACCGGCGATACGAACGATACCACAGTTCGCGACGGGCCGGCGAGACGATTCGGTCAAGTTCGGACGTATCGAACGAGAGGGTATCGATGCTCATGCGCTGTCACCTGCCAGACCGATCCGCGGGTCGATGTAGCTCGTCAGTAGATCGACGACGAAGTTGACCACGACGAACACGACGCCGACCAGCATAGTTACGCCGACGACAGCGTTGACGTCCGAGGTCAGCACAGACTGGACGCCATACTTCGCGAGACCGGGCCAGGAGTAGACTATCTCGATGATGAACGCGCCGCTGAGAAGCCACGCGTACTGGAGCCCGAGGATAGTCAGCGTCGGCACGAACGCGTTCTTCAGCGTGTACTTGTCCGTGACCATCCACGTCGGCAGGCCGTAGCCACGCATCGCCTCGATGTAGTCCTGGCCTTCGACGTCGATCATACTCGAGCGCGTGATGCGAATTATCTGGCCCATCCCGCTAAACGACAGCGCAAGCGCCGGCAACAGGATGTGCGTCCACGCGTCGACGTGTGCTGCAATCGACCCCGACAGGAGGGTGTCGACGAGCATGAAGCCCGTCGATCGGACCACCTCGCCGCTGTACGCCGAGGAGAGCCGCCCCGTGATAGGGAACCAGTTGAGGAAATACCCGAACACGAGCTGGAAGACGATGCCGACGAAGAAGCTCGGGACGCTCACCGTCGAGAAGGCGAAGAACCTGGTTGCGTTGTCGAGTATACCTCCGTGGTGTTTCGCGGCGACGATGCCCAGCGGGATACCGAACACCACCATGAAGACGAACGCGAGCGTGATGAGTTCGAGCGTCGCGGGGAACTTCGTCACCAGATCACGTGCAACGGAATTCTTCGTCTGGAGGCTCTGGCCCAGGTCGCCGACGAAGAGCCGGCGCATGTACTCGACGTACTGGAGCGGGAGCGGCTTGTCGAGTCCCATCTCCGCGGCGAGTTCCGCTACCTGCTCGTCGCTGGCCATCGCTCCGAGTGCCATCCGGGCCGGATTCCCCGGCAGGACCCGTGAGATGACGAATATGAGGACCGATAGCCCGAGCAGGCTGACGGTCATCCCCGAAAGCCGACGCAGTAGCTGGCCTATGCGCGCCATTACACTCGGTGGATGTCTCGGAACGTGTACTCGAAGCCCTGTGCCGGTCGGAGCGTGAGCCCCTCAACGTCGTTTTGGAAGCCGATCGTCTTCACCGTGTGATACAGGTGCATGTCACAGTGCAGATTCGCAAGCTTGCTCTGGAGCTGTTTGTATATCTCGACGCGGGCCTGTCGGTCCGGGGTCTGACGCGCTTCGTCTATGAGGCTGTCGACCTCATCGTTATCGAGGTGTTCCATGCTCATCCACGTGTTTGCGGCCTTAGAGTGGAACTGGTTGTAGAACATCGAGTCCGGCGACGGGTACGTTGGGACGTAGAACACCTGACTCGTGTGTGGCGTGTTTTCTACTGTAGTGGCCATCTCCGTGATGGTCCCCCACGTCTGTGGGTTCAGTTCGACGTTGATCCCGATGTCCGCCATGTTGTCTTTGAACAGCAGTGCGATGCGCTCCTGGAAGGAGTACGATGAGGTGAACGTGTTCGTGATCGTGAGTTCCCCCTCCGAGTAGCCGGCGTCAGCGAGGATCTGTCGTGCTCGCTCGGGGTCGTATGACGGCTGCATCACGTCGCTTTTGTGCGCACCCCACGTCGGCGGTAGTGGTCCCCTGGCCTTCTTCATATCCGGCCGAATATCGTTGACGACCTGTTCGTAATCGAAGCCCCAGGCCATCGCCTCACGTACTGCGGGGTCGTCAGTCGGCGGTTTCTGGGTGTTTATCTTGTTGTACAGCAACCCGAACGTCGGGACTGTGTCCACCCTCGCGTTCTCCATCTGGTCGATGGCACTGTAGGTCTGGGAGTTCTGGTACTGCCCGGTCATGTCCAGTTCCCCGTTTTTCATCAGCGTCTGCACGGTGGAGTTCTCGGTGATTATGCGGACCTCGATGGTATCGAACGATCCGTCAGGGAACTCCTTGAAGTAGTCGTCGTACTTTGCGAACGTAATCGAGTTGCCACGGGAGAACTCAGACAGCTGGTAGGCACCGGACCCGGCGTCGTTGTTGTTGATGTACGCCTGTCCGTAGTCACCACGTTCCCCGTAGTCGCCGTCTTCGAGGTTCTCCATGATCCTGTCCTTGTCGACGACGAATACGAGGACCATGATGGGGAGAAACGGCGCGTACGAGCGATTGAGTTCGAACGAAACCGTCTGCTCGTCCTCGACAACGATGTTCTCCTTATCGAGGACACCACTCAGTAACGATGCGTACCCCTGGTTGAGGTCGAGGAACCGCTCGGTGGTGAATTTCACGTCCTCGGCAGTTACCGAATTGCCACTGTGGAACGTCGCGTCGTCTCGCAGGCTGAACGTGTACGTCTGACTGTCGTCTGAAACTGACCAGTCCGAGGCGAGATTCGGTTGAATCTCTCCCTCGCTGTCAGGGAACACGAGCGGGTCATAGAGGTTTACGAGCGCCATCGCCTGCACGTAGTCGGTCCCTTTCGCAGGGTCGATCGTCCCGAGTCGCTGCGAGATGTTCGCCGTGAGCGTCGAGCCGTCGCCGTTACTGTCCGTCTGTGCCCCGGCCTCCTCAGCTGCGGTGCCGTCGTCAGTCGAACCCGACCCGGACCCCCCTGCACAGCCGGCTAGTCCAGCAGCACCGGCTGAACCGAGTGCAGTGAGGAACTGCCGGCGCGACCCCTTTGCGATGAAGTCAGACGCAGTTATCTCGCCAGTGAGACCCTGACTGTTTCCGGTAACGTCGTCAGTCATCTGTTGGCTCCGTGGGATAGGATAGGGTATTCTAGTTCGTACAGTACTAGCTGGATATTCTGGGCATTCAGTCTCATTTTCGCGTCGAATAGGTAAATCCGCCATCTGTTCAAAAGCTTTTCCCTACATACGTTATAACTACTTCAAGGCGGACTAGGTGAGCGTATACCTTAGTTGCGGTACCAAGTCCTTAAATATCTGAATCAAACGCCGTCGATTCAAAATATACGAACAGCTCAGCTCACAACCGAGCTATGAGTCATCCATTATACCGGGGATTTACTGCTAGAAATGGCCGATTTCTCTCAAAATCATGTATGTCTCGGCAGTTCTCCGGAATGTTGTTCAACATATGCGAACATATAAGTCATCCTGATGTAAAGACGGTAATATGCCTCCAACCGGTGGTGACGACGGGCCTCGGACGTTGCAGACTGTCTCGGTATCCGCACAGGTGCTGAGGAAACTCAAAGAGCTGGATGGGGCTGGTGTGACGGAACTCGCGACCGAGCTTGATCTCTCGAAAAGCACTGCTCACATCCACTTGACGACGCTGGTAGAGAATGGGCTCGTCGTGCAACGTGACGGCAGATACGAACTCGCACTCGAACTGTTCGCGTTCGGGGAATACGTCCGTAGTCAGAACCCACTGTATCGCTACGGGAAGCCACAGGTCAACGAACTCGCTGATAAAACGGGGCAATACGTCCACATCGTCACCGAAGAGAACGGACGCGCAATCAACCTCTATCAGGTGAAAGGCGATACGAGCGTAAGCGGGGAGTACCAGACGTCGAAACCTCAGCAGCGGGATCACTTGCACTACACCGCCTCTGGGAAAGCGATACTTGCCTACCTTCCCGAACAGCGTGTGACTGAAATCATCGACCGGCACGGCTTACTGGAACGGACAGCGAACACCGTAACCGATTTCGAAACGCTGTGTGAGGAGCTGGCAGCAATCCGTCAGCGCGGGTACGCGTACAACAAGGAGGAAGAAATCGAAGGGTTCTGTGCCGTGGGGGCGCCGATCCGGACACCCAGTGGCGACGTACTGGGTTCGTTGAGCGTCTCGGGGCCTGCAAGCGTTCTGCAGGGAGACCGTTTCGAAGAAACTCTCCCCGAAAAGGTCGTTAATTCGGCGAACGTTATCGAAGTCAATATCAACATGAGCAATCGTTCATAATCTAACCACTCCGTTCGAACATTTTGAACGCCACGACAGCCGTTGAGCGGAGCGGTTTCAGTATCCCTGGGCGTCCTTTTTGAGGGACGATTCTGTCTATAATAACAGATGTACATATGTTATAATCAGCTGCCGACAATACCCACTTCCTCCAGGGTCGGGTTCTATATGCAGACCCCTCTCTGATTTCGATTTCTAGTATGTAGCCTTGATACTCATAATCAGGCTATCTCTACCTATCTTTGGGATATGAGTTTATTTTCGGCATTCTTATCCATATCTTTTACCTATCTGGGTGTGTTTCAGTTTTTCACCTTCTAAAAACCCGGTTATATAGTTAAAATTCCCATAGGCTGATTAACTTGCGAACAGGCGCCGCTCTGCGCGTTCGTGCTCGGCGGCCAACACGTCTACCAGTGGGGCGAACGGGGCCATCTCGTCTATCTCCCGGTCCGCGCTCTCGTCGACAGCGGCTGTAATCACCGACTGAAGGTCGTCGAGGATTCGTTGCGCATCTGTATGACCGAGCGAGAGGAGCCGCTGAGCTGCGCCCAGTAATCCGGTGACGAACCCGTGACAGCACAGCAAGCAGGCCTCACGGACAGCCACGTCGGCCAGCCCCGTCGCAACGCCGAGCACAACGGCGTAGTTACCGGGGGCTTCGCCGGCGTCGACGCGCTTAGCGTAGCGGTCCAGCAGGGCCTCGTCACGCAGGTCCGTCTGCAGTGAGAGCAGCCGGTCGCCGGACTGCTGTGCGCTCTCGCGGAACTCCGCGGCCAGCGTCACGGCCGAGAGCCGCCGGTCAGCCCGACAGACCGCATCGAGATCGCCCTCGGTCGCGGCGGCGTGTGCGGCCCGCAACGCGATGAGTTCGGCGGGACCGACCTGCTGTCGGAGGTACGTCGACAGGAGCGCCTGGAGGTCCGCCGCGTCTTCGACCCGGTCGTCCTGGATGAACTGTTCCAGCCCGTAGGAGACAGTGTAGGTCCCGACAGGGAGAAACGAGTCTGCGAGCCGGAACGACTCCAGCGTCGCGGCGTCGCTCACTGGTCGCCCCCGTCGATAGTCCGGATGCCGTGGTCGTGGGCGTGGGCGTGGCCACCGCCGCCGTGACTGTGGTCGCTGGCGTCGTGGTCCCCGTCGCCATGGGTGTGGCCGGCCCCGCTATCGTCGAACGTCGTCGGTGGAACGTGCTCGTACCGTGTCGGCACGTCCGCGGGGAGCAGTTCGGCGACCGTTGCTTCCATCCGCGTTTTCGACTCGGTCACCGGGAACAGTGCCTCCTCGCCGCGGACCGCGAGGTTCCAGTGCCTGTTCCCGACCGCGTGACCGAGCTCCAGCGCCGCGGTCGGTGACACGTCGCTGTCGGCGAAATCGAGCACCAGAGCCTCGATTGCGGCGAGTTCGACGACGACAGGGGTCCCGTCCTCGGCCTCCAGCACGTCGCCGTCCGCGAGGTCGCGGGCGACCACGATACCGAGGTCCCGACCGTCTGCCGTCTCGGTGCGGACTCGCGAGCGGCGGCGTTCGGTGTCCGAGAGCACGACCGTTGCGTGGTCCGACGCATCGACGGCCTCGGCGATGGCATCGTCGTCCCGGTGGCCGAGGTAGGTGTCTGCGACCAGCATCAGTACTTCCTCCCCGACGGCGCAGGCGCGTCCAGTAACTCAGTTCGTGCGAGGTTCCAGCCCGCCTGCAGCGTCTCCTGTACGGTCTCGGCCCGGTCACCGAGGGCACGGACCGCGACGCCGGCGCCGTTCGGTAACGCTGTCGCGCCGGCCCGGGCCTCGCCGTCAGCGACGACCGCGTGGAGCGCGTCGCTCAGCTCGGCCTCATCGTGGGCCGGCGCGAGGATGAACGTCGTCCCGTAGACGGTGAACTCGCCGAGAACGCCGGGCGCTGTGGGGTCGCCCTCGGCCGGCGTCAGATGCGTCGCGTCCTCGAACAGGAGTCCGTCGGGGCCCGTCGCCCGCACGCGGGAGAGGTATCGCTCGAACTCGAAGCGCTCGCCTCGGGCGAGACGGCCCGGGACGACTACGTCGCTGACGACGGCGGTCGCGCCGGGGGCCAGATCGACCGAAAGCTCCTGCAGGTACCGCGAGTCGGCGTGGAGAATCGTCGGCTCGGGCACGTAATCCAGGTGGCCGCCAGCGCCGACGCTGAGCGTCGTGTCGGCGGCGGCGTAGTTACACGTCATCGTCTGGACCTTCGTCGAACTCTGGGTCGAGACGTGCGCGATGGCATCGTCCCCGACGGCTATGGACACGTCGTGGCGGTCACCCTGGGCGACGCCGCCGGTCGGTGACTGGACGAAGACGGTGTCGGCGTCGGGATGGGGGTCGTGGCCCAGCGTCCCCGAGATGTGAAACGGGACCGTCGCGTAGTCGTGGACCAGAGTCGTCCCGTCGGCCGCCCGCTCGAAGGTCAGTTCGAGCACGCCGTCTTTCCCCGGCGACCCCACGGCGGCCTGTGGCACGGCCTCGGTCGCGTACCCCTCGAACGCCGGATGGGGCGCGTCGGCGGCCATCAGGCGAACAGCACCCCGTCGCGGACGTGTGACAGCACCGCGTCGATGTTCGTCTCGTCCTTGCAGTTGGTGAACACGACCGGCCCGTCACGGACCTCGTCGGCGTCCCGTTCCATCACGTCGAGGTCGGCGCCGACGTGGGGCGCGAGGTCGGTCTTGTTGACGACCAGCAGGTCACAGTCGACGACCCCCGGCCCGCGCTTCCGGGGGATGTCTTCCCCCTCCGCGACCGAGATGACGTACAGCGAGTAATCGGCGAGTTCGGGGTTGAACGTCGCCGCGAGGTTGTCGCCGCCGCTCTCGACTAACACCAGGTCCAGTTCCGGGTGGTCGGCCAGGAACGAGTCGATCTGCTGGAGGTTCATCGACGGGTCCTCGCGGATGCCCGTGTGCGGACACGCGCCCGTTTCGACGCCGGCCACGAGGTCCTCCGGGACGACCCCGGCGAAGCGCTCCCGGAGTACGTCAGCATCCTCCTGGGTCAGGATGTCGTTGGCGATGACGCCCACGTCCAGGCCCTGCTCGCGCAACTCGGGGACGAGCGCGGTCAGCAGCGATGTCTTCCCGGAGCCGACCGGGCCGCCGATGCCAACCGTCGCCACGTCGCGGTGTGTCAGACTCATTCGTCCGTGTCCGTGTCTCCGCCGTCGGTTGTCGCCTCTGCCTCGTCCGCGTCGTCGTCAGCAGCCCCGACGCTGTCGGACCGGATCGGGTCGTGGACCGTGACCAGTTTCGTCCCGTCGGGGAACACGGGTTCGACCTGGATCATGTCTATCATCTCCGGGACGCCGTCCATCACGTCCTCGCGGCCGAGCAGTTTCGACGCCCCCGAACGGATTTCGGCCACCGACTGGCCGTCACGACCCCGCTCGATGCACCAGTCGCTGATGTAGGCGACCGCCTCGGGGTGGTTCAGCGGGACGCCGCGTTCCTTGCGGCGCCGCGCGACTTCTGCTGCAGTAAAGACCGTGAGTCGTTCCTGCTCTTTGGGTGTGAGTTTCATAGTATGTACCGTTGTGCGAGTGGAATCTCGCTGGCCGCGTCTGAGGTTACCTGCTCGCCGTCCATCTCGACCGTGAACGTCTCGGGGTCGACGTCGACGGTCGGACTGTACGTGTTCAACACGAAGTCGTCGGTCGTCAGGTCGCGGGTGTCGCTGATGGGCATGACCCTCTTCGAGAGGTCGTACTTCGACCCGATGTCGTCGTCGTAAGCCTGCTGACTGACGAACTGGACGCTGGTCACGTCCGGTGCGGAGCCGAAGGCACCGTACTGCGGCCGCATCTCGATCGGCTCGCAGGTCATCAGCGACCCGTTGGCCTCGCCCATCGCGGCGTACGCCGGGAACCCGCCCTTGATGACGGTCTCGGGCTTGATGCCGAAGAATGCGGGGTCCCACAGGACTATGTCGGCGAGCTTTCCAGGTTCAAGCGAGCCGACGTAGTTGTCGATGCCCGCCGTGATGGCAGGGTTGATGGTGTACTTCGCCAGGTAGCGCTTGATGCGGTGGTTGTCCGCGCCGCTTCCGTCGTCCTGGGGAAGGGGCCCGCGCTGAATCTTCATCTTCGAGGCCGTCTGCCAGGTGCGTGCAATCAGTTCCCCCATCCGCCCCATCGCCTGTGAGTCCGTCGCCATCATCGAGACCGCCCCGATGTCGTGAAGCACGTCCTCGGCCGCGATGGTCTCGGCCCGGACCCGCGATTCGGCGAAGGCCACGTCCTCGGGGACGTCGGGATTGAGGTGGTGACACACCATCACCATGTCGAGGTGCTCCTCGAACGTGTTGTCCGTGTAGGGCATGGTGGGGTTCGTCGACGACGGGAGCATGTGTTTCTTCCCGACGAGTTCGATGATGTCGGGTGCGTGGCCGCCGCCGGCCCCCTCCACGTGGTAGGCGTGGAGCGTCCGGCCGTCGATAGCGTCGAAGGTGTTCTCGACGAACCCGCCCTCGTTTAGCGTGTCCGTGTGGATGGCCACCTGCACGCCGGTCTCGTCGGCCACGTCGAGACAGGTGTCGATGACGCCCGCCGTCGCGCCCCAGTCCTCGTGTATCTTGAGCGCGACGGCTCCGGCCTCGACCTGCTCGTGGATGACGTCCGGCCGCGAGGAGTTGCCCTTGCCGTAGAAGCCGACGTTGATCGGCCACGCCTCGGCGGCCCGCATCATCATCTCTAAGTTCCACTTGCCGCTGGTGATGATGCCGACCGTCGAGGGGCCGACGCCGCCGCCGAGCATCGTCGTGACGCCCGATGCGATGGCGTGGCGCGGCAACTGCGCCGAGTTGAAGTGGACGTGGACGTCGATGGCACCGGGCGTCGCTATCATTCCCTCCGCGGAGACGACTTCGGTGTTCGCGCTGACGATGAGGTCCTCGTCGACGTCGTCCATCGTTTCGGGGTTGCCGGCGTTGCCGATGCCGGCGATGTACCCGTCCTTGATGCCGATATCGGCCTTCTGGATGCCGAGGACGGGGTCGAGGATGACCAGGTTCGTCAGCACCCAGTCGAGCGCGCCTTCCTCGGCGGTGAATCCGGGCTTCAGTCCCATCCCGTCGCGCATGGTCTTGCCGCCGCCGAAGACGGTCTCGTCGCCGTGCGTGATGTGGTCGGTCTCGACCTCCGCGACGAGTTCGGTGTCGGCCAGTCTGAGTCGGTCACCCTCGCTCGGGCCGTACAGCGAGGCGTACTCGTCGGCCGAGAGGTCGCGAGCCATTCAGAGCCCCCCGTAGCCGCCCTCACGAGCGCGTTCCAGCGCCGCGGCCTTCGTCGACTCGTCGAGTGGACCGTTGACCAGCGCGTTCATCCCCGACATCACACGCTCGCCGCCGACGGCGACCAGGTCGACCGACCGCTCGTCGCCGGGTTCGAACCGCACTGCAGTGCCGGCGGGGACGTCCAGGCGCATCCCGAAGGCGGCCTCGCGGTCGAACTCGAGGGCGGCGTTGGTTTCGAAGAAGTGGAAGTGCGACCCGACCTGCACCGGGCGGTCGCCCGTGTTCGCGACGGTCACCTCGGCCGTCTCGCGCCCGTCGTTGATGGTGACGCCGTCGCCGCGCGGATAGATTTCCCCGGGGATTCGTGGCTCGCTCACCGTGTCCCCTCCGGGAGTCGTCCCGACTCGCCGATCTGTCTCTGGCACTGACTGTACGTCGAATGTTCAATCATTCTGTGTAGCTCTTTCTGTATGTGTTGTAAATCTGTTTTGAATGGGGCAATTATATGGATTCTGTCTGTATTTGTTGTATTCCATCACAACATGTACCGCTGTGCGAGCGGGAGTTCCGAGGACGGTTCGCAGGTGACGTGGTCGCCGTCGACCCGGACCTCGAACGTCTCGGGGTCGACCTCGATGTTGTCGGGACAGTAGTCGTTGTACACCATATCGGCCTTGCCGGGCGTGCGCGTGCTCTCGACCGGAACGACGCGGGAGTCGAGTCCGTACTCCTCGCCGACGCCGGCCTCGGCGGCCGCCGGGGAGACGAACGACAGCGAGAGGGCGTGTTTGGCCTTCCCGACCGCACCAGCGCGTTCGCGCTGGAGGATTGGCTCGCAGGTCATCAGCGACCCGTTGGCCTCGCCCATCTCCGAGTTGACCGGGAAGCCGCCCTTGAACGTCATCGCCGGCTTGACGCCGAAGAAGGCGGGGTCCCAGAGGCAGATATCTGCGAGTTTGCCGGGCTCCAGCGTCCCGACGTGGTCTTCGATGCCCGCCGAGATTGCGGGGTTGACGGTGTACTTCGCGATGTAGCGCTTGATGCGGTGGTTGTCCGCGCCGGTCCCCTCGTCGTCGGGGAGCGGGCCGCGCTGGGACTTCATCTTCGAGGCCGTCTGCCACGTCCGCGGGATGACTTCGGCCATTCGGCCCATCGCCTGCGAATCGGAGGTCATCATCGAGATGGCCCCCATGTCGTGGAGCACGTCCTCGGCGGCGATCGTCTCCGCGCGAACCCGGGACTCGGCGAAGGCCACGTCCTCGGGCACGTCGGGGTTGAGGTGGTGACACACCATCACCATGTCCAGGTGTTCGTCGAACGTGTTGTCGGTGTAGGGCATCGACGGGTTCGTCGACGACGGGAGCATGTTCGGTTCCCCGACCATCTCCATGATGTCGGGCGCGTGGCCACCGCCCGCGCCTTCGATGTGGAACAGATGCATGGTCCGGCCGTCGACGGCACCGAAGGTGTTCTCGACGAAGCCGGCCTCGTTCAGGGTGTCCGTGTGCATGCACACCTGCACGTCCTCGTCTTCGGCGACTTCGAGGCAGGTGTCGATGGTTTCGGGTGTCGACCCCCAGTCCTCGTGGAGTTTCAGCCCGCAGGCACCGGCCTCGACCTGTTCGCGGAGCGGGCCGGGGTCGGAGGCGTTGCCCTTCCCGTAGAAGCCGACGTTGACCGGCCACGCCTCGGCGGCCTGCAGGAAGCGCTTGATGTTCTCCGGGCCGGTCGTGGTCGTCGTCGCGCCGCCGCCGTACCCGCCGCCGAGCATCGTCGTGATACCGCCTGCCAGCGCGTGTTCGTGGAGCTGTGCGGAGTTGAAGTGGATATGGATGTCGAGGCCGCCGGCCGTCGCAATCTTCCCCTCGGCGGGGTAGACGTCCGTCGACGGGCCGACGACCATGTCCACGCCGTCCATCGTGTCGGGGTTCCCGGCCTTCCCGATGCCGGCGATCTCGCCGTTCCGAATGCCGATATCGGCGGCGACGATGCCGAGTATCGGGTCGATGACCGTCGCGTTCGTCAGCACCCAGTCGAGCGCGCCCTCCGCCTGTGTGACGCCCGGGGCCATCCCCAGGCCGTCCCGGAGCGTCTTCCCGCCGCCGAACACCGCCTCGTCGCCGTGGGTCCGCAGGTCCTCCTCGACCTCGGCGAACAGTTCCGTGTCGCCGAGCCGGACCTTATCGCCCGTCGTCGGCCCGTACAGTTCGGCGTAGTTGTCGCGGTCGATGTCGCGTGTCATCGGTCGGACTCCGCGTCGCCGCCGTCCGTTGCTATCTCGCCGGTATCTCCGAACCCGGCCCCGCGCATGCGCTCGACGGCGTCGCTCGTGTCGCCGTCGACGCTCCCGTTGACGAGTCCGTTCATCCCGTGAGCGCGGCGCTTCCCGCCGATTGCGACGAGTTCGACCGTCTGCTCGTCGCCCGGCTCGAACCGGACGGCCGTGCCGGCGGGGATGTTCAGCCGCATCCCCATGGCCGCCTCGCGGTCGAACTCCAGGGCCGCGTTGGCCTCGAAGAAGTGGAAGTGCGACCCGACCTGAGACGGCCGGTCGCCGGTGTTTCCGACCGTCACTTCGGTCGTCTCGCGACCCTCGTTCAGTGTCACAGTCCCCTCGCCCGGGATGACCTCGCCGGGCACGAGTCCGTCGCTCATCGCGCCACCGTCCCGAGTATTTCTGACTGTTCGTCTATCATCTGCCCCTATCTTTGAATACACATACTAAAATGGTTGCTCTCTGCGCAAGTGACGCCTCTATATCCGGGACCGGATTAAATGCTAAAGTTTCGGCCGTACATAAAGGGGTCCGACTATCGGATTGTCCTACTTCTCGGGGTCAACGCGACTACCGTCCAGTCTGCCGGCAATGTCGGCGGTGGGCGGCCCCGTGGCGCGGGCGAGCATATGACGGGTGGTCTGGGGGGCCCAGAGCGCAAAATTGACCGAAAGTGACGGCTCACACCGTCGGGATCGAAAAAACGGTATCAATAGCTACTTTTCCCGTATCGACTGTCAGCAACCCAAAATTGCTGAATAATTCAAATTTCTGCCCCAGACCTAGTGGTATCTCTGTATATTCGTCATATCCTTTGATAGCCTTATACTCTTCAGACTGTGTGGTGGACAATATAAGATGAGATTGGTAAACCTTATTTAGCACCTACCAAACGCCAACACTGTGAACAAAATCATGGACGAACGGTCGGATATCGAGAGTAAAGGACGAGAGATGACCAAGGACTTCGGATATAAGGGTCGCAACGACAAGATAAAATCAGAGGTGGACGCATGAGTCGCCCCCCTGTCAGCCGCCGACAGTTCCTCGGTGCGGGTGGGGCCGCACTCGTCGCCGGTCTCGCCGGCTGTTCGGCCGGTGAAGGCGGGACCTCGACGGACACCGCGAGCAGCACCGACACGCTCAAAATCGGCGTTCTCGAGGACCAGTCGGGGAACTTCGCCCTCGTCGGCGATCCGAAGGCCAAGGCGTCGATGCTCGCCATCGAAGAGATCAACGCCAACGGCGGAATCGACGGCAAGCAGATCGAGACGTTCCAGCGCGACCCCCAGTCGGACAACCAGCGCTACCAGGAGCTCACCCGGACGGCGATCAACGAGGAGAACGTCGACGCGCTGTGGGCCGGTTACTCCTCTGCGACCCGGGAGGCTATCCGTCCGATAATCGACCGTAACGAACAGCTGTACTTCTACACCACCCAGTACGAGGGCGGTGTCTGCGACGAGTTCACCTTCGCGGTCGGACCGACCGCCCGCCAGCAGCTCGGCATCGTCCTCCCGTACCTGGTCGAGGAGTTCGGGCCGAATATCTACACCATCGCGGCCGACTACAACTTCGGACAGCTCTCGGCCGACTGGGTGAAGGTGCTGGCCAACGAGAACGACGCGAACGTCCTCGGGGAGGAGTTCATCCCGCTGAGCGAGTCCTCCTTCGGGTCGACCATCAACCGGATTCAGGAAGCCGACCCGGACTTCGTCATGTCGATGCTCGTGGGCGCGAACCACACGTCCTTCTACGAGCAGAAGGCCTCGGCTGGGCTCGACATCCCGATCGGCACCTCGACGGCCATGGCACAGGGGTACGAGCACCGACGGCTCGACGCCCCGGCGATGGCCAACATCTACGCGGGCGTCAACTACATGGAGGAAGTCCCGACCGAGAGCAACACGCGAGACGGCGGTTTCGTCGACCGCTACTTCGATATGTACCCCGACGCCCCCTACCTCAACGAGGAGGCCGAGACGAACTACTTCTCGACGTACATGTACAAGAAAGCCGTCGAGCAGGCCGGCACCACCGAACAGCCGGAAGTCATCGACGCCTTGGAGTCGGGAATCAGCCTCGGAACCGAGCAAGCGCCCGAAGCACCGGAAGGCGAGACCATCGAGCTCGACGGCGCGACCCACCACGTCGACCACCACATGTGGATTATGCGCGCCGACGAGGAGCACAACGTCGAGGCCGTCGAGAACCGCAAGATCCCCGAGACGTTCCTCTCGGAGACGGTCGGCTGTAACCTCCCAGAGAACGCGGAGCAGACCCAGTACACCCCGGTCGACTACTACGAGGAGGCGCAGTAGGGATGGTAAACGGCATCAACCTCGCGTTACAGTTCCTCGACAGCTTCGCGTTCATCGTGCTCGCAGCGGCGGGGTTGGCCATCATCTTCGGAATCATGGGCGTCATCAATCTGGCACACGGGGAGTTCATCCTCATCGGTGCCTACACCGCGACGCTCGCCGTGACGCAACTCGGCCTCCCGCTCGTCGTGGCGATGGTCGTCGGCGGCCTGGTCACTGGTCTCTTCGGGATTCTGACCGAGCGGGTGATCATCTCCGGAGCGTGGCCCAACTACGTCAGCCAACAGACGCTGGGCCGGGATGTCATCGAACCGCTGTACGACCGACTGGCCGATTCGATGGTCGCCACGTTCGGGCTCAGCCTGATACTGACCCAGGGGGCCCGGATCCGCTTCGGGAACTCAATCGACCAGATAGCCACACCGTTCGGCGCCATCTCGTATGGCGCGTTCTCCTACTCGACGTACCGGATTGTCCTGGCCGGCGTCAGCATCGGCCTGCTCGTAGCTACCTACTACCTGTTCACCCGGACCGACTTCGGGATGCGCGCCCGGGCGACGATACAGGACAAGGAGACGGCACAGGCCATGGGCGTCAACACCGACCGGATGTACATGTTGACGTTCGGAATCGGATCGGCGCTGGCCGGACTGACCGGTGCGCTGTTCGCGCCAGTCATCTCGATGCAGCCGACGCTGGGCGACCAGTTCCTGGTCGAGGCCTTCGTCGCCGTCGTCGTCGGGGGTCCGAGCGTCGTCCTCGGGACCGCGCTTTCGGGGGGCGTCCTCGGGGCGATTCTGGCCACGTTCTCGAACCTCTACGGGACGTTCATCGGCCGCATCGCGCTGATGATCGCCGCATTGATAGCGCTCCGGTTCCTCCCCGACGGGATCACCGGGTTCATCGAACAGCTACGGAAACGCAGACAGGAGAGCGACTAAATGTCTACGAACAGTTCAGAGAACGAGGCGAACAGTTCGCTCTCGGGCCGGCTCCGCAGTCGATTCGAGGGGCCAAACACCATCGGGGACTCGCGTGGGTTCTGGGTCGGCTTCCTGGTCGCCGTGGCGGCGCTGGCCGTCTATCCGCTGTTTGGCGACGGGTCACAGCTGTCGCTGTTCATGGTGCTTGCCCTGCTTGGACTCTCGCTGTCGATCGTCTGGGGCTACTCGGGCGTACTGAGCTTCGGCCAGGTCGTCTTCTTCGGGATCGGCGCCTACACGTTCGGCGTCGTCTCGATCAACTTCGCGACCCCGGGCGGCATCACCGGTGCCGTCCTCGCCGGCGTCGTCGGCGGTGGCCTCAGCGCGGCGATACTGGGCTATTTCATGTTCTACGGCGGGGTGCGTGACGTCTACGTCACCATCATCACGCTCGTCTCGACGATCGTGCTCCACACGTTCATGGCACAGACCGCCGGGTCCGAGTGGGCCATCGGGAAGGCGGCGCTGGGCGGTTTCAACGGGATGCCTGACATCCCGCTGTTGACGCTCGGTGTCGAAGGAGCGTCCTACCAGTTCATCTACAACCCGTTCCCGATGCGGATTATCGGTATCGGGGCGGTCGAAATCAGCCCGTTCTACTACCTCGTGCTGGTGTTGCTGGTCGGGGCGTACCTCGGGCTGCGAGCGCTCGTCAACTCCGACTACGGCCGCGTGATGGTCGCCGTCCGCGAGGACGAGGACCGCACCGAGATGTTCGGCTACAACGTGACCCGTGTCAAGTTCGTCGTGTTCACGCTCGGGGGCGCGCTGGCGGGCCTGTCCGGCGTCCTGTACGCCGCACGGAACGTCTACATCGACCCGACGGTGTTCTCGCTGCTGTTCGCGACGCTGCCGGTCATCTGGGTGAGCATCGGCGGCCGAAAGAGCCTGCTGGGGGCCATCGTCGCCACGCTCGGCGTCGAATACCTCCGCATCTCGATGGCCGGAGAGCTGGCGCTGGTCCTGCTGGGGACCCTGTTGCTGGTGACGATTCTGGTGCTTCCCGGCGGCTTCGTCCCGTGGGTCCACCAGCGGATCGTTAGAGCCCGAATCGGCCCGGAAGAGGCCGGCGGGCGCGACGTCCCGGACGCACCGAGTGAGGTGAGTGACTAATGAGTGATACCGAAACCGAATCCGACGTCGAATCGCTCGGACCGAACGTCCGACAGACCGCCGCGGAGCTGGCGACGGGCGACAGAACGGAGACGCTGCTGCAGACAGACGGGCTCGTCAAGCAGTTCGGCGGATTCACCGCAACCGATGACGTGGACTTCTCGGTCGCTGAAGGGGAGCTCCGCTGTCTCATCGGGCCGAACGGAGCCGGCAAGTCGACGCTGCTGAACCTGATCACCGGCTCCTACGAGGCCACCGACGGCAAGGTGTACTACAACGGCCACGACATCACCGACCTCGACCCCCACGAGCGGGTCACGCGCGGTATCAGCATGAAGTTCCAGGTGCCGTCCGTGTACGGTGACCTGAGCGTCAGAGAGAACGTCAGGCTCCCCGTCCAGCAGTTCGCCGACGGGGAGGAGCGACAGCGGCTGGTCGCCGAGGCCATCGAGGCCGCGGGGCTCACCGGCTACGAGGACGTCGACGCCGGCCAGCTCTCACACGGCCAGCAACAGCAACTGGAGATCGGGATGGCCGCCGCGCTCGAACCCGACCTCCTCCTGCTGGACGAGCCGGTCGCCGGCCTCGACGTGGCCGAACGCGAGGCCATCGCCGAGCGGATTACGCGGCTCAACGAGGAGCAGGGTATCGCCTTCGTCGTCATCGAACACGACACCGACTTCGTCGCGAGCATCGCCGACGAAGTGACCGTCTTACACAACGGCGAGGTGTTCCGCGAAGGCCCCATCGAGGAGATCGAATCGGACCCGGCAGTCAAGCGGATATATCTGGGTGGTGAGTCGTGATGCTCGACCTCGACGGCGTCACTGCCGCCTACGACACGACGCCGATACTCAGAGAGGTGGACATCTCGGTCGAAGAGGGCGAAATCGTCGGCGTGATGGGCAAAAACGGCGTCGGCAAGACCACGCTCCTGAAGACGGTGATGGGGCTGTTAGAACCCAGCGAGGGGACCATCAGCTACGACGGCACCGACGTGACGCATGCGAGCGCCGACGAGCGCGCCCGGGCCGGCATCGGCTACATCCCGCAGGGTCGGGACGTATTCCCCAGGCTGACCGTCGAGCAGAACATCAGGATGGGCGAGACCATCCGGGCCGACAGCGACGAGACGCTGTACGACCAGATATACGACTACTTCCCGGTCCTCGAAGAGCGGGCCAGCCAGGAGGCCGGCACGCTCTCGGGCGGGCAACAGCAGATGCTCGCCATCGGCAGAGCACTGGTCTCGAACCCCGACCTGCTCTTGCTCGACGAGCCAAGCGAGGGTATCCAGCCCTCCATCGTCGACCAGATCAGTCGGGACATGCAGACCATCAACGACGACCTCGGGACGACGATACTGTTCGTCGAGCAGAACCTCGGAGTCATCCGCGAGATGGCCGACCGCTGTTACGCGATGGAGCGTGGCACGGTCGTCGACGAACTCGGCCCGTCGACAATCGCCGACGAGGACGCCATCGCGGAGTACCTCGCGGTCTGAGACCGCGGTGGCCGTTTCCCGCGACGAGCGCCCGAACACCGGCGGTCGAGGCATACGACAGCCTGCATGCAGGCTGGACTGTCTGGCCGCTGTCCTTCATAATCAAGTGCAAGCAATCGAATCAACACAGTCTTGAGTAGCCACTGAACAGACCTGTACACGAATGTCCGCACGTGATTCATGGGTATCGAACATCGGCTTCGTGCTTGCCGCCGTCGGCGGTGCGGCGGGCCTCGGGAACATCTGGCGGTTCCCGTGGCTGACCGCCGGGAACGGCGGGAGCGCGTTCCTCGTCGTCTACCTGCTCGTCGTCGTCGGCATCGGCGTCCCGGGACTGCTCGCCGAGTTCGTCCTCGGACGCTGTGGCCGGCAGACGCCGACCGCGGCGCTTCGCTCGCTCACCGGCTCCCGCTGGGGGTCCTGGCTGGGCGCGTTCAACGTCCTCACGACGCTCGTCATCCTCTCGTTTTACTCCGTCGTGGGCGGGTGGATACTCCGCTACACGCTGGTCTCGCCGGTCGGGGCGTACTTCGGCCAGCCCCAGCAGTACTTCGGGGCGATAAGCTTCGGCCCCGGGGCGGTCGCCTTCCACCTGCTGTTTCTCGGTATCGTCGCTGGAATCGTCTTCTTCGGCGTGAGCCGCGGCATCGAACGCGTCTCGAAGGTGATGCTCCCGGGGGTCGTCGTGATACTGCTCGGGCTCGCGGTGTGGACGGCCACCCAGCCGGGCACGGCCGCCGGCTACGAGTTCTATCTCAGCTTCGACGCCGAGTACCTCGCGGCCAACTTCCTGAGCGTCATCGGGCCGGCGGCGGGCCAGGCGCTTTTCACCCTCTCGCTTGGCGCCGGGGTCATGCTGACCTACGCCTCCTATCTCGACGACGACGCCTCGCTCCCGCGAGACACGCTCGTCATCGCGGTCTCGAACACCGTCATCGGTGTCCTCGCCGGGCTGGTCGTCATCCCGCTGCTGTTCTCCCAGGGCGTCGACCCCGGGCAGGGCGGTCCCGGCGCGCTGTTTGTCGCACTTGCGACGGCGTTCGCGTCGCTTCCGGGCGGCGAACTCGTCGCGACGGCGTTTTTCGCGACGGTCTTGATGGCCGCCGTGACCAGCGGCATCAGCCTGCTCGAGACGCCGGTCGCCACGCTCGTCGACAGCTTCGGCGTCCAGCGACGCCGGGCGACGGTGCTGGTCACGGTCCTGCTCGGGGCCACCGGGAGCGGCCTAGCGCTCACGAGCACGGTGTTCCAGTTCGTCTCCGGCACGCTCGCAGACCTGCTGTTGACCGTCGGACTGTTCGCGTTCACTGTCATCGTCGGCTGGCTGCTGCGCGGGGAAGCGCTCGCGGAATTCCGCGCCGGAACCGACCGCTTCGGGTGGTTAGCGAGACCGTGGCTCCTGACGGTCAGCTGGGTCCTCCCCGTCGTCGTCCTGTTCCTGTTGACGAACACGCTGGCGTCACTCGCCGGGACGTCACTGGGGCTCGGCGGCCGGGCGATTATCGCTGTCGTCGGCACTATCGCCCTGGCCGTCGCAGTCACGAACGACCGCTGGAGCGGCCGGTCGAGTTCGCCGTAGTCACGAGTCGACAGAGCCCAGGAAATCCAGCTGGTGGGTGTGATACAGCAACTCGGCGGCAGCGACCTGTTCCCGCCGGCTCGATAGCCACGTATCGAGTTCCTCGAAGCCGCTTCCGGTCATCTCGCCGACCGCGTCCTCGATAGTATCGAGGATGTGCCGGAGGAAGTAGGCTTCGTCGGCCGGATAGCTCCCGTCGACAGGCCGGACGACCCAGTCCGACCCGGCCACCGCTGCAAGCGTCGCGCCGTCGAGCCCGTGAAGACGGGCGAGCACGTCGCCGCCGGCGCGGCTGTCACCGCCCCGTTTCGCGTCCATGTGGTCGTGATAGTGCCGTTCGACCGCTCGGTCGGCCGGATGGGCCGGCTGGAAGCGGGTCGCGCCGTCGAACGTAATTGGGAAGTAGTACAGGCCACCCGGCGCGAGCGGTTCGAGTAACGTCGCCAACTGCTCGCGGTCGAGAATGTCGAGCAGGGCGGCCCCGATGAGGAGGTCGGACTCGCCGTCGGCGGATTCGGCGTACGCCACCGCCTCGGCCTGGACCGTCTCGACCCTGATGCGTCGGGTTTCGCTCTCCAGGACCAGGGGACTGTCGCCGACCGACAGCCCCCCCTGGGCGGCCCAGTCCCGGAGGTAGTCGGGCAATCGGGCCACGTTCTCCGACCGAATATCGACCGCAGTGTAGCGGAGCTCCCCCGCGGGAAGCACGTCCCACTCGAGGAGGCGAGCGAGCATCGTGCCGATACCGGCCCCGATTTCGAGGACCCGAAGCGGTCCGTCGGTGTCGGCTGCCCGGGCGGCCAACTGCTCGCGGAGCATATCGATCAGCCGGCGGTCCAGCGCGCGGTCGTCGACAGTCCGTTTCGCCCGCAGATACCGCTGGAACGACTCCGTCACGCCGGCACCTCCGCGGGCTGTACGACGTCTGTCAGCAGGCTCCGGACCCGCGTCACCGTCGCCTCCCAGTCAGGGTGGGCCTCGTAGCTCCGTCTCGCGGCCCACCCCATCTCGGCCAGCCGGTCCCGGTCGGCGGCGAACCGCTCCAGTTCGCGGGCGACGGCGGCCGGATCGTCAGGGTCGACGAGCACACCCGTCTCGCCGTCGGCTACGGGGTCGGCTGCGCCGCCCGCCCGAGTGGCCAGCGCGGGGAGGCCGAAGCTCATCCCCTCCAGGTAGACGATGCCGAACCCCTCGTACCGGGACGGCACCGCGAGGACGTGGCTCGACCGGAGCGCGCCCGCCAGTTCGTCGTCTGCGAGCCGCCCCGCGAACTGCACGCGGTCACCCAGACCGTACTCGCGGACGCGTTTCCGGACCGCAGTAACGTGTGCCGCGTCGACGGGGCGACCGACGACGGTGAGTTCGATATCGGCCTCCGCCCCGGCCAGACCATCGACGAGCGTATCCAGTCCCTTCCGGGGCGTGACGTTCCCGACGAAAACGACCCGCAGCGGCTCGGTGGTGGCCCGCCGCTCGACCGTCGACCGGTCGATGTCGGGGTCGAACCGGTCCCCGGCAGGCGGAGCGACGACGGTATCGTCGGGGTCGACGCCGAGGTCGGTAACGACGCGTCGGGTCGTGGCGCTGTTACAGACCACGCCCTGAACCGTCCCGAGATAGCGGCGCTCGACCGCTCGGTACAGCGGCGCGAGGCGACGGGGCTCGCTCGCCCGCAGGTGGTGGACGATGCTGACAATCGGGTACGAGAGGGCACGGTTCGTGCGGACGAGCGACGGATGGGCGAGTTCGTCCTGTAACATGACGTCGACGTCCACGTCCAGTCGCCGGCGGAGCTTGCGCGACCCGTTATCGAGAAGCCCTCTGTGGTAGTCACGCCAGGGGAGCTGGATGCACTCGACGGTGTCGCCGGCGTCTCGCAGTCCCTCGACGAGTTTTCTGTCGTACCGGAACCCACCCGACTGCTCCTCGAGGCTTCCGTACAGCGTCAGGCCGACCCTCATACGGCGGCGTCGTAGCCTGCAGCGGCCGCATCGTCCTCCCAGATGGTGACCGACAGTTCAGTAACCGTCTCGTCGGTGACATACTCTGTGACACGGTCGAAGATGACCCGGGCGAACCGTTCGACGCTGGGGTTGTACTCCTCGAACTCCGGGAGGTCGTTGAGCATCGTGTCCCGGTACCGGTCGGCCAGTGACGACAGGGCCGCGTCGGCGTCGTCGATGTCCACGATGTAGTCGAACTCGTTGAGTTCGGGGCCGCGGAAACACAGCTCGACCCTGTAGTGGTGTGAGTGCGGGTCACCTTCCGGGCCCGGGTCCGGGACAGTGAGGTAGTGCTGTGCCACGAACTCGGTCCGTACCGTCGTCGCGTACATGCCCGAGTAAACGGCCGGGACCCACCTAAATCACTGGTGTCAGTCGTAGGTCAAGACCACCTGGACTGCGTCGTCCGGCCGGTTCTCCAGCAGTCGGTACGCCTCCGCTGCACGCTCGATGTCGATCTTGTGTGTCAGAAGCGCCGAGAGGTCGGTGTCACTCAGCCACGACCGGACGACGTCCAGTCGGCGGTCCTTGTCCCAGCGGTCGGCGTGGTCCGGGTCGATGCGGCTCACCTGACTGCTCCGAAGGCGGATGTGGCTCCGGTGGAAGTGGTGTCCGAGGTCGAGCGAGACGTCCTTCGAGCCGTACCACGACCCGACGACGACCTGGCCTGCATAGCCGGTGGCGTCGACGGCCCTGTCGAGTGCGGTGGGGTTCCCCGACAGTTCGAACGCGATGTCGGCGTCGTCGACGTCGAGATTCCCGGGGGAGACCGAGCGGTCCGCTCCGAGCGCTTCCGAGAGCCGGCGGCGACCTGCACAGGGGTCGACCGTCACGAGCGACGCCAGCGGAAACTCGGCCAGGAGGCCGGTCGTCAACAGCCCGACCGGGCCCTGGCCGAAGACGACCACCCGGGCGCCGATGCGCGGCCGCGCGTCCATCACGAAGTTGACCGCCGCCTCGACGTTCGGAATGAACACCGCCTGTTCCGGGGGTAACGTCGTAGGGATTAGCGACGACGGCTCGGCGACGAAGTGGCTCTCGTGTGGGTTGAACGCGAACACGCGCCGGTCGAGCCAGTCGTCGTCGACTGCGTCCCCGACGGCGGTGACACAGCCGACTGCCGCGTAGCCGTACTGCAGCGGATACGAGAACGTCCCGTCGAGGGCGTCGATGGTCTCGTCGGTCGCGAGTTCCGAATCGACCTCGCCGCGGTACACCAGCAGTTCCGTTCCGGGGCTGATTCCCGAGAGTTCTGTCCGGACACGGACCTCCGATGGCCCCGGGTCAGGCACTGCCTCTTCGTCGACCCTGACCGACTCCGAGCCGGTAAAGTACAGCGCTCTGGCGGACATTACACTGTCCCCTGGGGACGTGAGTGGTGGCCGGTGGCGATGTTTCGGTGCCAACCAGTTCGAACGCGGCGGCGGCTCCGGAGATACACGTCACTAACCCAGGCTTTCTCTGACTAAAAAGTACCTCACGAACGGCTACAGATACCCGAGTGCATCGAGCCGGTCCCGGTCGCCCTCGGCGCCATAGACGCGCGAAACCGGTAGCGGCTCGGGCGGACTCAGGTCGGGGTCACGGCGCCCGTGGTCGACGCCGGTGGTTTCGGCCCACGGCACCGCCAGCAGCGTCGGCACCGGCGTGTGCATCGGGTGCCCGTACAGCCCCCACTCCCCGAAGAGGTTGCCGTGGTCGGCGGTGACGGCGATTCGACCGTCGACGTTCTCGACGAGTGCCCCGACCTCCCGGAGGACGTACCGGAGGTTCGCCTCGTAGGCGTCCCAGACGCGGCCCGGCGAGACATCGCCGCGGCGGAGCGCGACCCACGGGTTCGCCGCGTTGCTGTGGGTTCCGGTGCGGGCCAGACCGCCGTCGTCGTCGAGCGGGTCGGGGACAAACGGGTGATGTGGTTGCATGTAGTGGACGACCAGCCGCTCGGGAGCCCGGCGGCGGGAAAGCGTGACGGCGCGGTCGGTGACGGC
This sequence comes from Haloarcula sp. 1CSR25-25, assembly GCF_032027985.1. NCBI lineage: Archaea > Methanobacteriati > Methanobacteriota > Halobacteria > Halobacteriales > Haloarculaceae > Haloarcula > Haloarcula sp. 1CSR25-25. The sequence goes on along the minus strand of NZ_JAHYBW010000015.1, from coordinate 15,574 downwards.
TCTCGCCGGGACAGTGTTCAGGTCCTCGTCCCACGCGTACTTCCAGACCTCGTCCAGCGTGGCGAAGGCGTCGGCATCGAGGTACCGGTCGGTCCACGTGTTGCCGGTGACCATGACGGTGTGGGCCGTCTCGGGATGACCGAGGAACGTGTTCTCGAGCCACTCCGAGGAGGAACTCCCGACCGAGCGGACAGTCGATACAGCGTCGAACAGCTCGGAGTCCGGGGCGACCGCCCGCAGCAGGTCCGCTCGGCAGGCGTCGAGCACGACGAGGACGTCCCACTCGCGCTCGTAGACGTTCGTCCCGTACGGAATCCGGCGGCCCAGTGCCTGTAACGCGCGCAGGTACGCCGTCCCCAGTCGGCTCATCCCCGGTTCTGTCACGTCCGGTGTTCGGTGCCGGCGAATAAAATCCCACTGGCGATATGATATATATGCGAGGCCGCCCCCGTTCGAGTGTGCACTGTCTGTTCGTCGGCGCCGGCAGCATCGCGGCGGAGTACGCGGCCGAGCTTCCAGCCAGCCCGCTCTCGCTGGCGGGCGTCTGCGACCTCGAGGAGGACCGGGCGACGACACTCGCCGCGGAGCACGACTGTCCGGCGTTTACTGACCTCGACACTGCGCTCGCCGCCGTCGACGCGCCGCTGGTCGTGAACCTGACGAACCACGCCGCGCACGCGCCGGTGACCCGAACAGCGCTCGAAGCGGGGCGACACGTCTACTCCCAGAAGCCCCTGGCACTGGCGGAGTCGGCGGCCGCGGACCTGCTGGCGCTGGCCCGGGAGCGGGACCTGGCGCTTGGATGTGCCCCTGGCACGCCCCGTGCACCCTCACAGCGCCGCGCCGGACGAATGCTCGCCGACGGTCGCATGGGACCCGTCCAGCTAGGATACGCCAACGCTCACGTCGGCCGCGTGACCGATTGGCACGACCGACCCGACTCGTTTCTCGCTATCGGGCCGCTGTACGACGGCGGCGTCTATCCGCTCGCGCTGCTGGTCTCGTGGTTCGGCCCCGTCGAATCCGTCCGGACCGCCACTGCGCTCGATTGCTGGCCGGAGCGGGAGGCAAAGCGACCGTCCGCCCCGAGCCACGTAGAGGGGACGCTCGCGTTCGACGGCGGTCTGACCGTGCGGCTGACCGCGAGTTTCTACGCGCCACACCGGAGCCGGGAGTTCTACGGGCTGGAACTGCACGGCGACGACGGGTCGCTGTACCTCCGTGGGACCGGCGCGATGGCCGACAGTACTGGCGCCGTGCGGTACGGCCGCGTCGGCCGCGAATACATCGATGGCCCCGCCCAGCACCCCACTCGACCGTACCGATATCTCGACCCGGTCGAGTCACTCGCGGCCAGCGTCAGCCGTGGGTCCCCATCACGAGAGACGGGCCGCCGCGGCGCCCACATTGTCGCCGTCTGTAACGCGATCGAGACGGCTGCCGAGACCGGTGGGCCCGTGCCCGTATCAGACTACGGCGCGGCGGCCGACCCCGTGCCAGCGCCGACCGTCACTCCGAACGGGGAGCGAGACAGCGGTCGGGAGCAATCGATTCGACTCCCGCCTATCGGCTTTGGCTGTTCCCGCTACCGTGACGGAACGTACGTCGACCGTGCGGACTCGGTCGCGGCGGCCCTCGACGCCGGCTACCGACTGCTCGACACCGCCGAACTGTACGGCAACGAACACCGCATCGGCCGCCTCCTGGCTGCCCCGGGCGCGCCCGACCGGCGTCGGGTGTTCCTTCTCGGGAAGGTCTGGCGCACGAACCACCGGCGGGAGCATATGGTGACGGCCTGTCGGGGCAGCCTCGAGGAACTGGGCATCGACGCCTTCGACTGCTATGCGCTGCACTGGCCCGGCGCGTGGGCTCACCGCGGCCCGTTAGCCCGACTGGCCGAGAAACCGGTCGAGCAGCAGGAGGCATTGACGTTCCCCGAGGACGAGGCAGGGGACATCGAGACGGCTTCGGTCCCGCTCCAGCGAGCCTGGGCGAACCTGGAGACGCTGCACGAGCGGGGCTGGACGCGGACGCTCGGGCTCTGTAACGTCTCCCGGGCGCAACTGGAGACCGTCCTCGAAACCGCGACTGTCAGGCCGGCACTCGTCCAGGTCGAGCGCCATCCGTACCAGCCACAGTCCGACCTCGTCGAGTACTGTCACGACCAGGGTATCAGGGTCGTCGCCCACTCGCCGCTGTCGGCCCCCGGGTTGCTCGACGAACCGGTTCTGGCGGACATCGCCGAGGCGTATGACTGCTCGCCGGCCGGAGCGGTGCTGGCGTGGAACGTCACACAGGGCGTCGTTCCGATTCCCTCCAGTACGACGCCGCCCCACATCGTCGAGAACCTCGCCGCGGCCGGACAGCGACTCGACGCCGAGGCGTGTGCCCGGATCGACGCGCTTCAACAGCCGGATTTCGAGCGGTGAGCGGTCCACGTGGCAGTAGCATACTGTGACTGAAAGTCGAATCGACCACAGGGCCGTGACGGAGGCACGGGGACGGTCGCTCGACGGGGCATCGCCACTGGCTCGGCCTCGTCGCCGCCTCTCTCGTGGTTGCGGTGTCGACCTGTCTTCGCGCTTGGCGGTCGTCCTCGCACCGCCGCTGGCGGTGGCTCTCCGGGACTTCCTCGTCGTGCGCGGTCGCCTCCCCCGCGAGTAGTTCGGCGGGCAGCGTTGATACGTCTCCGTGCCTATCGTTCCGTATGCTCTTTGCGACACACCTGCTCGCGGCTGCGGTTCTGGGGCGTGTGTCGCGGCTGTCGGCGCTGTGGCTGGTAGTCGGTACTGCGGTGCCCGACGTGGTCGATAAGCCCCTGGCAATGGTCGGTGTCACGTCCCTGTATCACTCCGTCGGCCACTCCGCCCTGCTCGTCGTCGTGGCGCTGCCGCTGGCGCTTTCGGGACGCGACGGGCTGTCGGCAGCAGTCGGGTGGGCCCTGCATCTCTCCCTCGATACCCTCCACGTCGTCCTCAACGGCCGCCCCGGCGACGCGGTGTTCCTGCTCTGGCCTGTCGTCTCCCCGGCGGACCCGCTGGCGCTCCCACCAGGGTCCTTTTTCGTGTACTACCTCTGGAGCCCGTCGTTCTTTCTCGAAGTCGCGTTCTGGCTCACTGTCGCCGGGCTGGTCGTCAGAACCGTACTCAGGGAAGTCCGCGCCGGCTCGCGGGGCCGGGTCGATTGACCCTCTCACCGTGACACGTGAGAACGGGTCAGACCGGTTGGCTGGAGAAACTGCCCTCGACCGGTCTTTGGCGTCAGCCCTTACTCTATTCGGGCCCTGAAAACTGGTATGACCGCTCACCCGGGGTTCCATTCGCTGCACGAGGAGACGGCCGCCTCACTGGACGTGAGAGGGACGTTGCCCGAGTGGCTCACGGGGACCCTCATCCGGAACGGACCGGGCTCGTTTTCGGTCCCCGGCGGCAGCAGCGTCGACCACTGGTTCGACGGGTTCGCGATGCTGTATCGGTTCACCTTCGACCCGGGCTCGGGCGACGGCGATACAGTCCACTACCGGAACCGATCCCTCCGGACAGACGCCTACGACGCGGCCCGTGACGGTGCGTTCGAGGGCGGGTTCGCCACCGGCGAGACGACGCTTCGCTCGCGCCTCGCGACGTTCCTACGGGCGCCGTACGACAACACGAACATCATCGCCGAGCGGATCGGCGGCGAATACGTCGCATTGACCGAATCGCCGCGACGGGTCCGGTTCGACCCGGGGACGCTCGATACCACCGGCCACGTCGAGTACGGCGGTGACGTCCCGACCGGGCAACTGTCGTGTGCCCATCTGAAACGCGACCCCGCGACAGGCACGCTCGTGAACGTCGACACGGAGTTCGGTCGACCGAGTCAGTACCACGTCCACGCGACGACACCAGCCGGCGACCGACGTCACGTCGGGAGCGTCACGACCGACCGCCCGGCGTACATGCACAGCTTCGCGCTGACGCCCCGGTACGTGGTACTGACCGAGTTCCCACTGCGGCTCGACCCGCTCCGATTCCTGAAGCCGGGGCGGCAGGCCCCGTTTATCGAGCAGTTCGAATGGGAGCCCGACCGCGGGACCCGTGTCGTCGTCATGGACAGAACGACCGGAGAAATCGTCGCCGAACCCGTGACCGACGCCGTGTTCGGGTTCCACCATCTCAACGCGTTCGAACGGGCCGGCGGAACCGAACTCGTCTTCGACCTGGAGACGGTCCCCGACGCGACGACTATCGATTCACTGTACCTGGAGAACCTTCGCGCCGGTGAGATGGGTGCTATCGTCGGGCGCATCGAACGCTTCGTCGTGCGGTTGAACGGTGCTTCCGGCCCGTCGCAGTCAGGCGGTGACCCGACGGTGTCACGGGAAATGCTGTATGCCGACGGGAGTGCGCTCCCGACCGTCGCCCCGACACGCTGGTGTCGGCCACATCGATACGTCTACGCGATGGGGATGGACACGCCGGTCACCGAGTGGGCACGCCGCGTGTGCAAACTTGACACGCAGAGCGGCGACGTTCAGGCCTTCGACGACGGCGGGGAGTACTTCGGCGAGCCGATTTTCGTCCCCGCCCCAGGGACCGACTCCGAAGACGATGGCGTCGTCCTGACGGTTGCACTCGATACCGAGGTCGACCGGTCACGGCTACTCGTCCTCGATGGGAGCTCGTTCCGGGAACGCGCTCGCGTGACATTCCCGCACGCAGCCCCGTTTGATTTCCACGGCCGGTACTTCCCCGAAATCCGAGCGAGTCGGTGACACCGACGGTAACAGTATCACCCGTTCTGTGGGGCCGAGGACACGCCCGTAATCCCACGACGTGCTCGACAGTGGCGCCGTAGGTACAAACGGCCACATCTCAGTATACGCGTCGACACTGGCCCACGAAAGGATTCCTCCAGGTAGATACTGATTACTATTATTTTGTTCGATATTAACGCCCCAATCTTATGTCACGTGACTCCAATCGTTCAATATCGTGAGTCAAACAGCAGGGATAACTGTCCTTCACGTCGACGACAATCCCGACCTCGCGGATCTGACGGCCGAGATGCTTACAGCGCAAGCGGAGGGGTTTAGCGTCGAGACGGCGACCAGCGCAAGCGAGGGACTGGAACGACTTGCCGCGGCCGACTTCGACTGTATCGTGAGCGACTATCAGATGCCTGGCCGGAACGGCATCGAGTTGCTTGAAGCGGTACGCGAGGAGTATCCCGACCTGCCGTTCATCCTCTATACCGGCGAAGGGAGCGAGGCGGTCGCGAGTGACGCGATTTCCGCCGGTGTCACCGAGTACCTCCAGAAGGAGACTGGCACCGGACAGTACACTGTCCTTGCCAACCGGATTCGCAATGCTGTCGAGAAACGACGGAGTGAACGGGCCCATCAGCGACACCTCGAAGCCATCGAAACGGCCCACGAAGGGATCAGCATCCTCGACGAAGAGGGACACTTCCGCTACGTGAACGAAGCGTATGCCGACCTCTACGGGTACGAACCCGATGCGTTGGTCGGCGAGCACTGGGAGGTGGTCTATCCCGATGACGACCTCGACATCGCCCACGAGGAGATACTGCCAGCAGTCGAGGAAACGGGCTCCTGGCACGGGACGACGACCGGACTCCGGGCCGACGGAACCACGTTTCGAGAGGACCACCGGGTAGCCGCGACCGATCACGACGAGCTCGTCTGTACTGTGCAGGACATCACCGAACGACAACAGCGCGAGCGGGAGCTCGGCCGGACAAGCACTGTTCTCCGGACGATTATCGAGCATCTTCCCATCGGTGTGCTGGTCGAAGACGCCGACCGCAACGTGCTCATGGCAAACGACGAGTTGGGGGAGACGCTCGGCACGCCGTTCACCGGTGATGAGCTCATCGGGCGTGATTGCGACGCGGCAGCTGAAGGAGTGAAGGACCTGTTTGCCGAACCCGGGAGATTCATCGACGATATAACCGAACGTATCGAACAGCGGGAGCCGGTGCAGAACGAAGAACTCACGCTCGCTGACGGACGCGTTCTCGAACGCGATTACGTGCCGTACAGCTTGCCCGACGGCGAGGGAAACCTGTGGCTGTACCGCGATGTAACCGAACGGAAACAGCGAGAACAGAAACTGCATACCCATCTCAAAGCGATGGAGGCGTCTATCGATGGGATGGCTTTACTGAACAACGACGGTGAGTACAGCTACGTTAACGAGGCCCACGCTGACATCTATGGATACGAGGACCCGGCGGTCTTTTTGAGCGAGACATGGCGGATGTGTTACGACGATGAGACAGTAGCTCGCTTCGAAGACGAGATTATCCCGGCGCTGTACGAGGACGGCAGCTGGCGCGGTGAAGCGACTGGAGTCCGCGAAGACGGAAGTACGTTCCCACAGGAACTGTCCCTCACAATCACTGACGATGGCGGGATTATCTGTGTTATCCGCGACATCACCGAGCGCAAGGAACACGAGGAGACGCTGGAGCAGCTACACGATGCGACGCGGGATCTGATGCGGGCAACGACCACCGAGGAGGTGGCGACGATAGCGTCTGAGACGGCTACACAGGTGCTGGGACAACCGATGAACAGCATCCATCTCTACGACCCAGAGGCGGACGCGCTCGTGCCTGCCGTCTGCGCCGACGAGACACGAGGCCTGCTTGATGGCACGCCGCCAACGCTTCCCCTCGACGGTAGTCTAGCAGGACAGGCCTACCGGTCAGGTGACGCCCAGTGCTACACGGACCTCCGCAAGGTAGACGACACGTTCACCGCTGACACGCCGTTTCGCAGTGAGTGTTTTTATCCGCTTGGCGACCACGGCGTCTTCATCGTCTCGTCACAACTGCCAGACGCTTTCGAGGCGACGGATGAGGCTCTCGCGGATGTGTTCACGGCCAATGTCGAGACCGCATTTGACCACATCGAGCAGCGACAGCGGCTGCAACGAGAGCGTGACAGGCTCGATAAATTTGCCAGCATTATCTCTCATGACCTTCGCAACCCGTTGAGCGTGGCGACGGCCCGCTTGGAACTGGTGCAAACGGAGTGCGATAACGACCATCTCGACGATATTGCTCGGGCACATGCCCGGATGGAGACACTCATTGACGAGGTCCTGGCGCTCGCACGAGAGGGGCCACAGGTCGATGCACCGCGGGCAGTTGATCTCGCTGACACGGCCGAGGACTGTTGGCGGACCGTCCAGACGGACGAGGCGACACTCGTGACCGAGACGACGCAAACACTCCGGGCGGACCCGAGTCGGCTGAAGCAACTACTGGAGAATCTGATGCGAAATGCGGTCGAACACGGTGGCGAAGGAGTCACGGTTTCCATCGACGACCTGGATGAGAGAAACGGTTTCTACATCGCCGATGACGGCCCGGGCATCCCAACGGACGCACGCGGTGAGGTGTTCCAGGCCGGGTATTCGACCGCGGATGACGGGACTGGCTTCGGACTGAACATCGTACAGGAGATCATCGACGCACACGGATGGGATATTACGGTCACCGAGAGTAGGGCGGGTGGGGCGCGGGTCGAGATTACCGACGTCGAGCAGGCAAATCGTTGACTGGCCGATACGTCGGTCAGGTACACTACCAAGGTCTCTCGGGAACCACCGACCAAGACCCTGTCCTGTTTAAAAACGGCGGTGCCGGCGTCACCGGCTAACAATATGCGGATAGCTGACAGACGTACCCGGTTGTAGGTCCGCTGTGCAACTGAAAAGAGCTCAGGCTTCCAAACAGTCAGTGCAGCGGCCGGCACCTGGTAGAGACGGTCCACCACATTCCGTACAGGCATCGAGCCCCGTATCACGATCATCTCGGGGGACAGGTATCGATTGTAGTGCTCTTTGCAGCTGTTTCTTCATGTGGTGTAGTATTGCGATACATTGTTTTAATATTTTGGGTTCCAACTCATTTAATTGTCCAGTTAAAGAGAGAATAGACCATTCATCACAGGAATGTATGTTTATTCTGGCGTTTTGTATACGGGCGGGGTAGCCAGTGTCGGCGGACGACGGGTGCTGTCAGGCGACGCTTTGATTTTATTCACTGCAAAATCAGATTCAAACCGCTGACGCCCCGATAGAACTCCAGACGCCACCACACCCGCCATCCAGTCGAAAACGGGAGTCTGGACTGTGTGACTGTTTCGAACCGGTTCTCTTCGAATTGCAATTAAACAGATGCGGCCCTGTTGAAATCCTCTTCTTCAGGCACGATGTTGACCGAAACACCCGGTCGATGGAGATTACGTATCAATAACGAGGTGGGACCAGTGGTCAGTGAAGGAGAGGAGTGAGGGCCGGAGAGGTGGTCCGACTCGGGGACCACCGTTGAGGGACCTGTCGCCCCGCGGACCGGCGATTCCACGGCCAAGCTAATCCTCGTCGCCAGCCTCGATTGTGCGGTCCTCGTGTATATCCTTGAACGCCGTTCCCCCGCACTCGGGGCACTCATCCGCCATTGGGACCCGCTTGCTGTCTTCGATCAAGGCCGTTGTGAACTCTCCGCAAGACCGACACATCACCATCTCCATTATGCCACCTCAAGCAGTTCACTGGACTCCAGCAGCGGATGGTCCCGACTTCGGACGGTCTTAGTCCGTGGGTCGTAATCGAGGATACCTGCGTCTGCTATCTTCGGTAGTCCGGCGTGATGAAGGTAAACAGCAACTTGCTCCGGCGATTCGAGGTCACTGCTGGTTTCTTTGGTGGCGACGTAGTCGGCAAGCTCGTCCAACGAAGCAAGGGATTCGGATGACTCGCGGAAGTAGTTCAGGACGCCCCGGTTGGGTTTGTGAGCGAGTACCGACAGTATCCGGTCGACTGTCTCTGGTTCGAACTCGGCCTCAAGAGTAGCGGTTTCCATCCTTGGCTGTAGCGCAGTGTCAAGTGCAAAAAGCCCACACTGTTGTTCGGACAACGGTTTTAAAAAGGCGTCAGGTTACTCCAGGTCCGTCGCCGACGTGAGGAGGGATTCGGAAAGGACTTGCTTGTTCCCCCGACGGATTCGGTTCGATATGGCTTGTTGGGTGATGCCAAGTTCGTCGGCGAGTTCACTCAGGCTTACCTGACTCGGCGTGTCGAAGTAGCCTTCTCGAAGGGCGAGGATGAGGGCTTCCCGCTGTTCGTTGGAGAGGTCGAACTGCTTGACGCTCTCGGTCCGCTCGGTCAGCGTATAGGTTCGGGTGATGTGAATGCCGATGTTCTGGTCTGTACAGTAGTTGTAGAACTTCGAGAGTCTGTCGTGGTCGTTGAAGCGAATGTGGAACTCCCAACCGTCGTCAGTGTTGAACGCCTCCAGAACTGTACCTTCTGCCTCGGTGATGCCTCGAATGATATCTTTGTGGTCGCCTCGCCACGTAATCCGATAGAGGGTCCCGTCCTCGACGTTGTCGAGTGCAACGATGTCATCGACACTGTCCGACGCGAGTACTTTTTCCTTGAAGGCCTCGTAATCATCGCCTTCGACCCACAGAAACGGCAGTATGGCATCTCCCGTGGGAACAACTCGCTCAAGTTCGATGTCCATGCTCGGCGGTCCCGACAGCACGTGGCCGAGGATGAACTGGTCGTTGTCCACGGTGAATTCCAAGATGACGCTCATGAGTAATCAAAGGGGAGCCAGTCATCTATGGCTGACGCCTGTCAACCTCGACTGAGGAGACATCTCCGCCGGTAGACGCAACCACTGTATTGACCGTTGGGAGTGATCGGTCGATATTATGAACGAGACAGGCGATAGTGAGTTCACGGAACTGCTTCCACCATCGCCGTGAGCGGACAAACGCACCGTACTTTCGATTGAGCGAGGAGTTGACAGTCTCGGATTGCTCCGCTAGCCGTAGATATCCGCGTCTAAGCGTGCGTTCCATGCCCTGTGGAGCGATGTGAACTCACGGTGCCTGATCAGTTGACGAGCCTCGTGTTGTCGGGCAAGTCGTCTGATTTTCTGATCGTCGTACCCCTTGTCACCGAGCAGAATACCGATACTCTCGGGATTGTGCCTGATCAAAGACGGAGCGATCCGGCTATCGTGTTTTCGTGTCGTCGTCACGTGTAGACCGAGAATTGCGTTCTCATTCGTATCGACCAGTAGCGTTACTTTGAGTTGCTGAATTGTGAGCTCGGCTCGTTTCGTGTAGTGTTTTGAGGCGTGACCGCGGTCGAAGCCCGAGGCGTCGATCCCCGCAACACCGTTAGTCGGAAGCAATGAAACAGAGAGCTTGAGAAGCACCCGCCAGACAGCCATATCGAGCCTATTGAACGCTTTGCATAGCGTTGACGGAGCAGGAAGCTCGGTGAGGTTGGTCGCACTCCGAATACGGGGCAGCTCGATGCGTTCATCAAGGAGTGTTCGATACGTGGTATCCTTCCGAACTTTGAGACACAGGGTGCTGATGGAGCGTGTGGCGTTGTTTCGAGAACTTCGAGGGGTATCGAGCCACGGCACGTTGCGCTAACTCAAATGCGTCCTCGACAACCCGGAGCAACCGTGACTTTGGGCGAGTCTGCATCTACTCGAACTACTGACTGAATCTGTAACTCACTACGGATTTCAACAGCGCCACAGATGCGTCAGTGCGAGTCGGTTCGTTACTCGCCGTCTCTCTCAGTTGCAGGCGGTTCGTCGTCTGTTTCCCCAGCACTCTGCAAGAGGAGATCTGTACCGGCTGCGGCAATCATACCAACGCCAACCGCGCGCAACTGTCGGCGATATGCCGGCTTCGCCTTGAGTTCTGAAGCGTTGTCGAAGTTCTTCCCGATCATAGATTTAATGAACTTGACACTTATCTGTGGGAAGAGTGCAGTCACCACTCCCTGTACAAGTACGATCGCTGCACCGACCGTGCGGCTCCGTTGGTCATCAATCATAGACTCGTCTACGCGCTGGGCAGGAATTAATATTGCGACTAATCCACTACATTGAGAAAGACAGGAACTGTCTTCTAAGGTTCTATAATGAGCAGCCGGGACCGACGTGCTCTCGACCGTCGCCCCGGCCAGATACGCTTTTTCAGCAGGCTTGCCACGAGAGTGAGCGACCGAAGGGGACCACAGAACTCGGAGACAGTCCACATAGAGTCCCGCGGCGGCCGAAGCGTGGATCGAACCTTCGACGGGTCCAAACTCCCCCCACGTCTGGGTTGCCCTGACTGGGACGGTCGATCTGTCGGTCGGTTCGTCGTCCGTCGTGGCCGCGGAGAGTTATATTGTATAATATACACAAGACTATTAACTGCTTCGTCCGTAGGTAGTGATGATGGAAACACAGACAACTGAACTGGACAGCGTGGTTTCCCTCGGCGATGACGACATCGAGGCGGTCGTAGAAACCGATGGCGTCGCCCTCGCGGAGTTTTATACAGCGTGGTGTGGCGTCTGCCAGCGGATGAAACCGGTCCTCGAAACGATCGCCGCCGATACCGACGCGACCGTACTGACGGTCGACATCGAGTCGCATCTCGAAACCGCAGTCGAGTTCGGTGCCCAGAGCACGCCGACGTTCGTCGTGTTCGTGGACGGACAGCCGGTGAAACAGCTACGAGGAGGACAGACCGAACAGTCACTCCGCGAGTTGATCAGCAGATACAATGACTGACCGTCAGAGACGACAGATGACTCCGAATGAACTACGCGCTGACACGCCTGCGCTACACGAGGATATCTACCTGAACTTCGGTGCTCACGGTCCGAGCCCGCGGTACGTCGTCGAGGCCGCCGACGAGTTCGTCCAGACACACGAGTACGAGACGAACGCTCGAAACGACCCCTATGACGTAGCGTTCGAGGCGTACGACCGCACGCGAAAACGCGTTGCCGACTTCGTGGGGGCGGACACCGACGAAATCGCACTCACGGAGAGCACGACCGCGGGTATCAACGCCGTCGCGAACGCGATCGACTGGCAGCCCGGTGACACTGTCGTCCGTACGGACCTCGAACACCCGGCCGGGACGCTCCCGTGGCAACGGCTGGAACGGGAGGGCGTCGACGTTCGCGTCGTCGAGACCGAGGACGGCCGCGTCGATGCTGACGCGTTCGCCGAAGCGGTCGATGACGCACGTCTGGCGTGTTTCAGCGCGGTGACCTGGACCCACGGGACGCGGTTACCTGTCGCCGAACTCGTCGCAATCGCCCACGAGGCCGGCGCGCTCGCGCTCGTCGACGCCGTGCAGGTACCCGGACAGCTACCGATGAACGTCACCGAATGGAATGCAGACGTCGTCGCAGCGGCGGGACATAAGTGGCTCATGGGGCTGTGGGGCGGTGGGTTCCTCTACGTCGACCGTGACGTCGCCGAAACCCTGGAACCCAGGACGGTCGGCTATCGAAGCGTCGAGACGCCGATTGCGGACCCCTACGAGTTCGTGGCGGGTGCTCGGCGATTCGAGATTGGCTCCTCGAATCCTGCCCCGCACGTCGCTCTGGCCGAGGCAATCGATGTGATCGACGAGATCGGAATCGACCACATCGCGGACCGGATTCACCAGTTGACTGGACGGCTGGCCGACGGTATCCCCGACGACCGACTCGACAGTCCTGCGACGCCCGAGTCGGGCCTGGTGACGGTCGACGTCGACGACCCTAAAGCGACGGTCGAATGCCTCGCCGCGGACGGAATCGTCGTCCGTGCGCTGCCGGCACCGAACGCGATCCGAGTATCGGTCCACGCAGTCAACACCCAGACCGAGATCGATCGCTTGCTCGACGCTCTCGAGACAGAATGGGTCTGAACTGTCTGGCTCTTAGAGGGTAGCGGCCGGAGTCGGCTCTTCTATCAGCGTTTCGAGCACGTTCGGCCCGACAACCTCAGAGAACGGCGAATCAGGGGCGAGTGGGGTTGACACTCCCTTTCGGCGATAGCGCTGACACTCCGGGAGGCTGGCTGTTTCGAAAGGTGGTTCGTCGTTTCAGACGAGAAGCTGGATGTCGGCGTCGGCCATGTCCTGCAGCGCTGTCGCGGCGCCGACGCCGGTGGTGACGCCGTCGTAGAAGTCGTCCTCGTCGTAGTCCATCAGGTCGATGGTCATCTGGCAGGCCTGGAACTCCACGCCCATGTCCAGGCTCGTCTCCAGCAGTTCCTGGATGGTGGCGGTGTCGTTGTCCGCGATTCGTTTTTCCATCATCTTCGTCGTCACGCGGTCCATGCCGGGAATCGCGGCCACGGCGTTCGGCATCGGCATGTTCGGGTTGCCGACGGAGCTGAGTTTGAGGTTCTTCGAGCGTTCCTCGTGGAGGATGTCCAATCCCCAGAACGTGTGGAACACTGTCACCTCGTACCCGAACGCGGCCGCCGTGCTGGCGAGGATCAGCGGCGGGTACGCCATGTCCAGGGTGCCTTTCGTCGCGATGATGCTCATCTTCTTCGTGTCGTCCTCGCTGGTGGCCTCCGCCAGAGCTGCCTCCAACTCGTCGACGCGGGCGGCCAGCTCCGCACGCGAGGGCGGGTCGTCGGATGGCTTGTCGGCCCCGTCCGCGTCGGGTGTGTCCGTGCTCATCGTTACTCGGTCTTGCGGACGTAGTGTTTGTACAGGTCGTCGCCTTCTTTCTGGGCGAGGAGTTCGACACCCTCGGTTCCGGCGGCCCAGCCGTCGATGTCGCTCATACTCCCGGGGTCGGTCGCCAGTACCTCGAGGACGTCGCCGACGTCGAGGTCGTCGATGGCCGATTTCGTCTTCACCACTGGCATGGGACACGATGCACCTTTCACGTCGAGCGTCTCCGCGATGTCGAATTCAGCGTTCATTGGTTGTGTACTCCGTTGGTCTGTCTTGGAGTTATCACACAATACCACCCAATCAAGTAAAAGATTGTCGGTTCTTGTACACACTACAAACAACACCTCGATCTCGAGAAACCCGTTTCGAGGTCTGACGGTCGCTCAGGTGTCGTTCTACTCTCTCTGAACAGCTGACTTCGGCCGATAGTATTGTTTATAGTGTGAATTACTATGCAAATGCTTTTGTGCGTCCGACCGGTAGGAACGAGTGCACAATATGAACGCCGACGACTTTCCGACGCCGGACGTTGCCGTGGAATCAACGGACCCAGAATCGCTCAAAGACCGCATCGACGCCGGCGAGGACGTCACGCTCCTCGACACTCGGATGCAATCGGACTACGACGAGTGGCACATCGACGGTGCGAACGTCACGTCGATCAACATCCCGTACTTCGAGTTCCTCGAGGACGACATCGACGACGACGTCCTCGGTCAGATTCCCGACGACCGCGAAGTGACCGTCCTGTGTGCCAAAGGTGGCGCCAGCGAGTACGTCGCGGGCACGCTCGCGGAGCGCGGCTACGACGTCGACCATCTCGAAGACGGCATGAACGGCTGGGCGAGCATCTACGAAGCCGTCGAGGTCGAGCGCTACGACGGCGCTGGCACGCTCTTGCAGTACCAGCGGCCCTCCTCGGGCTGTCTCGGCTATCTGCTCTATCACGACGGCGAGGCCGCAGTCATCGACCCGCTGCGGGCGTTCACCGACCGCTATCTGCAAGATGCGGAGGATTTCGGCGTGGAGCTACAGTACGCATTTGATACGCACATCCACGCCGACCACATCTCCGGCGTTCGCAATCTCGACGCGGAGGGCGTCGAGGGCGTCATCCCGGAGGCCGCCGTCGACCGCGGCGTCACCTACGCCGCGGAGCAAAGCTCCGCGAGCCCTGCCTCGCAAGCTCGGCAGGACGCTGACGACCTGACGACAGCGGCTGACGGCGACACGTTCGGCGTCGGCGACGCGACTATTGAAACCGTCTCCACGCCCGGCCACACGACCGGGATGACTTCGTATCTCGTCGACGGTAGCCTGCTCGCAACTGGTGATGGACTCTTCATCGAGAGCGTCGCCCGCCCGGACCTTGAAGAGGGCGACGACGGCGCACCCGACGCTGCCCGGATGCTCTACGAGTCCCTTCAGGAGCGGGTGCTGACCCTGCCCGATGACACGCTCATCGGTGGTGCGCACTTCAGCGACGCGGCCGAGCCCGCCGAAGACGGCACCTACACGGCACCAATCGGAGAGCTCGTCGCGGAGATGGAGGCGCTCACGATGGACGAAGACGCCTTCGTGGAACTGATTCTCTCGGACATGCCGCCGCGGCCGGCCAACTACGAGAAGATAATCGCGACGAACCTCGGGCAGAACGCCGTCGACGACGAGGAAGCGTTCACGCTGGAACTCGGGCCGAACAACTGCGCGGCCAGCCAGGAATCCCTTGCGGGTGACTAATCACGCCAATGGTCATTGAGGCACTCCCACTGCAGGCAACCGCCGAACTGTTCCCGAACGGCATCAGTCGCTACGCCGTCGGTGGACTACTCGTCGGGCTCGGAACTGTCGTCATCTACGTTGGCACTGGTATCCCTGCCGGCGCGAGCACGTTCCTGGAGTCGACGCTCTCGTACGTTTCAGACCAGTCCCGGTTCCAGCGGTACGTCGGCTCCCGTGACTGGCGGGTCGTGTTCACGCTTGGCATCGTCCTCGGTGCGGCTGTGTACGCAGTCGTCTACCAGGGCGGCGCATGGACCACAGACGTCCAGCCGTGGCGACTCC
>NZ_JAHYBW010000014.1:0-55267 GCF_032027985.1 Haloarcula sp. 1CSR25-25 | reverse complement strand
GCGACGCCGTGCGTGCGCGATCTTGGTACGGTGAATTTCGTGAACTCGTCTTGATGTGTGCGGTTCACAATATCAAGCAATCGCTAAAACAGTGAAATCAAGCTACGTCTGGCGATTCACCACGGCCCTATAGTTGAAACAGCAAAGCGAGTCTAGGTATTTGGGCACGCCTGCCTCCGTGAGGTCGGTTTCATTTTTCACGGAAAATCTGATATGACATCTCGAAACTCAAATCTTGAGCGTCCTACGCGAGTCGAACCGGCAACCGATAAAGTCGAAAAGGTCTACACCCGATACGGGATCAAGTCTCTAGACCATCTCGAACTGGTTATTGAAGACTTGATGTGCAACCGCGGATGGTCCCACTACGAAGCCAGTGACGAGTTTCGCGCTGACCTCGTCGCTGCCTATCAGGATGCATATCTCCAACGGAGTGACAAAATCGTCATTTCTGACGCAATGGATGCTGCCCTCAAAGATGCATCCTACTGGGTCATCAACGGTGAACTCAAGCCCGGTGCTAACATCGGTGATGTCGTTGCCCCGAAGTTGACCGCCTACATCGGGGCCATTCTGCCCGCTTACGCAGCTCGTGGGCTGGATACCACTGGATATCTCCAATTTGACCAACCTGGCGACGGTCGTGGTGAAGCCTAATGGCAACCACAAGTCCCCCAGCGACCCCCGAGTGCTGGGATACAACGACCGAACAGACTCCGATCGGGGTGAAAGTCACTGCGGAGAAGCCTGACAGCCCCGGCTGGTACGTGGTCAAAGAATACCCGCACGGAGCAGAACTGTCTTACCGCCACGAAGCAAACCTGCCCGGCGGATTCAAAGTCCTCGACAAAGAACGATTCGTCGACGTCGAGAGTGCGGTCGCCGAACTTGAGCGTAAAACAGCGGTAGACACGTGCCGATAGATTGCTATTCCTCCAGTCCCAACGATGAGAGGTGACTGGCCCCAATCGGATACCGTAGAAATCAGCGTTCGGCGGCCAGATGGGTGGATGACCGTCTCATTTCCCAGTGACGTCGAAATTGAAGTTGCCGGTGGAAAAGTCGATGGGCAACTCGCGCTTACACTGATAGGAAAACGAGACGGACAACCCCACATCGTCGAGCCAGGGATCCTCGATATTGAACCCAGTGACGAGCAGTTCTTGGACACGGATGTGCCACGGACAGCAGATGGGACGAGCGCTGTACTAGCGCATCTTCTGTCTGAGTGAAGTCGCCAGCGGTTCAGGACGGGGTTTCGTCAAACCGGTCCTTCAAATCGGGATAGTCGAACAACCGGGCGACTGCCTCAAGATAGCACGTCAAAATATAAGCCTGTGAAATATACTCTATCTCCTCTGCATCTGCCGGCAATTCAAATTTATCAAGCAACTCATACAGCGGCCCTACTTCTGCTAAGTCCGAGGCTTCCTCTGAAATGATGTCAGAGGTCTCTTCTTTCGCCTCCTGAAGCTCGTCCTCAGCCCACGAAGTGTCCTGGCAAAGCCAATGCGACCATGCTTCAACGTCAACCTCTCCGTTCCACTCAATCTGAAGATCCACCTTCTCATTACATGCCGTGAAGAGGTCGACTGCCTGCTTCCCTTTCAGTACCATTTCGAGCAACAGATGAGAACGGTGGATAGCGTGAAGCATTGCAGATTGAGCCTTCTCTGGAGACACGTCGCTACCGAGCGGGACAGTCCCCTCTGAAATACACGACTCAAATTCGCGGATTGCCTCCATAGTGACTGATGAAAGGTAGTACTGGACAGCGGTATCGACGTTAATCGTAGACCGGAGGGTGGTGATACTATCGCGAAGGCTGTCCAATTGGGTCTCTTGATCGGCAGATAACTGATACTCGGTGTCTAACTCAAATGTTACAGACGTAGCCTCTTCCTCAGTCACCGTGAACTCAATAGAGAAAGATTCGAAATATTGCTCTAGTTCGGGGTCATCAATTGCGACAGTGTAACTCCCGGATGTCAGTTCCAGTTCCGTCAAGCCCTCCGCTGGTATCGTTACGTCAGCATCAGTCTCGTGTCTTTCCTCCAGGAATTCGTCAGCAGGAGAGAGTGTGGTGCTGAGGCTGCCAAGAAAAACATCGTCACATCCTAAATGAGCAGTTCCAGTCCCGAGCTCCAATTCAACCAGAGCCTCTGTCTCCCCATCCTGGATATCCAACTTCTCATTCACGGTCTTATAGGGGTCGTGAGAGACTGTTATCTTCCCCGTCCTGACGCGGGGGGCGAGTTTGAATTCGACCACGCCTTGGAACTCCTCGGTCTCTGCAGTTGCCGCCGTGGCCTCAGCATCGTCTTCACTATCCAATGGGGTGAACGTCACCTCTGCCCCGGGAACTGGGTTGGTCGTTTCTTCGTCTACGACCAGCACGTTGATGTGCGAAAAATCGATTGCATGTGCCGCGTTATCTGCCGATTTGGAGTCTGAAATCTGCTGACCTTGGTCTGGCATAGTTGGACTGTGTTCATGCTCCCCAGAAATCTGAATGTGCCTGCTGTAGACAGTCAGTCTTCCTGAGGTTGATAAAGGAAACACGCAGTCCCGTCACTTATCTTTTGTTCAACCCTTCGCTGAAATGCGGTGAGCCGGCGTATTGAGTCCCACGCCGAGATGAACCAATGACTGCCACTACGTGTGCTGTAAGTGTTCGGACGGCCAATAGTGCAATCACCGAATACCGAGGCGTGACGTTTGCCGACAGAGGAGTCGATCCCGATACAGGAGTCCCGGGTGTGATTCTCCAGTACAAGTGCCAACCGGGTGAAAAGACGCCAGACACCGAATTCATCGAGAACGGAACCATCGTCAGCAGTTACGATGAAGTGTGTCAGACCCAGCCGGCAGACGACTTCTCAAAGTATCTGAGCGACGAAGCACGCCACGGGGAGAGCGTGCCGCCGCATATTCCGGCGGGGACTGAAATCGAAGCCAGCCCTGGCGTTCTCTCTGGAGAGTGTGACAATGCCGTGCTAGTACCCAAGCAAGCAATCGACCTGGTGAAACACCGCGCCGAAATCGAGTACAATGAACTCATCAGCGGGTATGGGAACGTCGACGACGAATTCCTTGCTGAATTCAACGACGCACTGTCCGAACTCGAAACGGAGTTGAATGCCTCAGAGGAAATCGCTCAGAACACCCAGTCGGACTCTCCCGACACAGTAGCCGTCGAATCTCCCCGGAAGTCCTTCGAATTCCTTCTCAGTGCAGCTGAACAACGACTCGCCCAACTCGAAGAGCATCCTCAGATGATGGCGAAACCTGCTGAGCTTGGAGCCGCTATTAGAGACCTCCGAGCAGACCTCGAACCGGCACAATGAGCACAGTCGAATTACTGAATCCGAACGGGCGTAACCCAGAGTGCACACATTCGTTCGACCTGGACGAGGAGGTTTATATCTCGGTCGACATCGCTGATCCCGACCGAGGGACCGATATCGTGTGTGCCGTAGTGGTCGACCGTGGCTACACTCGGCCGAGCGACCGGCCAGTCTACGTACTCGTGACTGACGAGAATCTCGAGTACTCACGCATTGAAACAAACGTCAGAGGCAACCACCCAGAAGAATGAGCCGACAAGCAACAAATCCCGCTAGTCGCGACCCTGCAGACGTCCTTGGGACCTCGCTTCCAGATACTGTCAGTGCCGCCTCCTTCGTCCGTCCCTACACCTACGTGGTTGTGAGGACGGACGACAACCGGCGCAAGCAGTTCGACAATCATACGGAGGGGAGAAAGATGAGTGGCGGCCTCCACACTCGTCACAACGCCATCGGACGCAGGGCTGTTCTCTCACGGCGTCACCCCAGTGCCACGTACAGAATATTCGCCGAAAAGAACGACAGTTAAGCGAGTATTCAGCGGGCCAGACGAGATAGGCCGCAGTATCGGTCAGGTCCTACATAGGAGGCCAAATTAATGACTGACAACACCCTTGACCCAGTAGTCGAAACGCTCTACAGTAGCCCCGGTAGTTGGCTGAATGCATCTACAGACGTGTACTACATGTCTGTTGGGGGGGAGGTCGAATCGAATCGTTGTGTCCCACTGGGGTTGAGTTCATCAACTTCCTGACGACAACTCTCCCAGCACACGCAGAGTTCTTCGAAGATATCCAAGAGGAACGCGAAAACAACGACAAAATCAACGGTGCAAGGGTCGTTTCCGAAGAACCCGACTTCAGTGCCGTTGACCAGCCAGTGACGTGGATAGAGCAGAACAAAAATCACGTCTTCATCAAAGAGTTCGTCCCGTTTGACGACCGGGTCACGACACGAGAAGGGCTCCAAGACGAGCTTCTAGAGATTCTCGACTACGAACCGGATTTCACGACAATATTCCAAGACGCAGCACGAGCCGCGAACTCCCCCACTCTCAGGAACGCATGACACGGCCACCCAAGCGACCCGACGACCTCATCGACGCCGATGCGTTTGAAAACCCAACTGGATGGGACTACGGAACCGTAGTCCACACCGGAGGCGGGATATATAATCGAATCTGGAAACAACAACGGGGAGAAACCACCATCGAAGTCGCCTACGACCCGAAGAAACCAAGCGGTGCCTCAGCCGGCCTCTACGACAGCAACAGGGAATGGCTGGGCGTCATCAAGACGCTTGAGCTGGACATCCAAGATCCAGACGAGCAAGACGTGCTCGACCTCGCGATTAAGTTGATGAAAGCCATCAACCACGGAGTATATGAAGACAGAATTGAGAATCTATCCCCATGAACAGTTCTGCTACGCCAGAGCCGATTCCGGCTGACGACCTTGGTCCCGCAGAGCGGAAAGTCCTCTCGATCATCCACCTCAACACAAACCCAATGCAAGGCGAATGGGTGTCGAAAAGTGTCATCAAAACCATTGCCTGCCCCTACGGGGAACTTAGTGGCTCAAAGGCCGACGATACACTAGACAGGCTCAAGGACAGAGGACTAATCATCCAAAGCGAGCAAGGTTACCAAACCGCTGAAGGTGTCGGTCGTCCCAAGCATCCAGGCGAAAAGTAACAATGAGACGGCGAGCGTTCCTCACTGCCGCAGGTGGGCATTGAGAGTGGCAGTCCGCGATGTATTCAGTATCGTGCAAAGTGAGCCATGAGCCTGCCCAGTCAGACAATAGTTGAGGACGGTATCATCCCGTTTTCGGGACTGTCTCCGCGTGACGGAGAGGTTAAGATACCGCGTGTCGTCGCAGAGGAACTTGACCTCCCGCGGTATCCCGAAGCGTCACTGAAAGAAATAATCGAATCGCTGCCATCAGCAGAGCGCAGAACGGTCGAGATTGACAACTCGTTCGTCGCGGGCAACGGGATCGTCGCGACCGACGAGGTCAAATCTCTGATAGAGTCTGACGACTCGATGGGGTCCGGCCTCAAGGAGTTCAACGATACGAATACCGGAGACCCGTTCGACGCTGGCCGCCAAGAGCCCACGCAGCGAGCTCACGACGCCCGAGCGATTGTGGACCCACGGCGAGAAGCACTTGCCGCTCTCGGATACAACGTCTCCTACCACTGGCAGATTGGGAGCGACGGGTACACGGTTATCAACCCGACCGACTGGTATTACAAATGCCATCAGACCCTAGAAAAGCACGGCGAGAGAGAGCCTATCGGCTGGGTAGAATTCTCAGACTTCGGCGGGGCAGTCGACCTCTACGTGCTGCTTCCATCGCAGCGGTTCATTCCGCCCACGATGGAAGAAGGCGATGAAGACCGTGGGCCAGTGTATCTCGGCTACCACTCCGGATACCGCTTCGATGGGACCCGCTCGCTCGATTTCGAACTGTTTGGATTCGACACGGAGCATCAGACAGCGTACTGGGCGCTCGGGAAGTCCAAGTCCCAACCGCATCGTGGCGATGTCATGCAGTACGCCAAAGACTGGTGGGAGAAAGGCTACGAGGATATCACCAGCGCCACCTCCGTCGACGGCGACCTGCTCGAAACCGTCGACGATGCATCCACGCTCAAGTTGGACTTCAGCAATGAGGATACCTGGGACCCCGCTGAGTTCATCGAGCATCTTGGACTCCCACCCACGTACGCAGAAGAAATCGCCGACCGGGCCCAGCAGATCAGCGCCGAACCAGACGTCCTCTCAATGTGGAATCTGTTCGTCAACATCAGCGCCGTCATCAACGAGAAATACACCGGCGAGGGGAAGTCACGGAATTCGATGACGTTCCAGGGACACGCCCGTGTGGGCCGGAAACTCCTGCGGGACCCCGAAACGGAAATCAACCGTGCTAAGCGGAAATACGACGAAGCAACGGATGGAGATGAAGATGTTGAGGAGTCACAACGGACTCTGAGTGAAAGTATCGACGACATCGACGGCGTCATTCAAAGCGAATCCGAAATGTCCACGCACGAGAAGTTGACCGTGACCCAGCAGATTCAGGACACACTGGGGTAATGGAAGGAGCTAAAGAAGTCCGCTTGAGACTGAACTAGAGTAAATCGGTTCTGAGACTGATTTTTATCCTGATTCGTCCGTGGGTTCAGTCACGCAACAGTATTCAGCCATCTGACGGTCTGAGTTGAGTCAGAGGAATACACCGATGGCAGTTGACAATCATACCACGGCGGCATCAGCCAGTAGTACAGGAGACGGCGGCCAGAGTGTGGAGACACTTGCAGACAGTGCCTCATTCGCCTGTGAAATCACCATTAGCGGGTCCGTTACCACCGAGAATACGATAGCCGTCCGAGAGGATGGGGAGGTCTTCAAATATCACGACGCGTGTGAGCCAGTCTGGATGAGCCACACCGTCGATACCTACGAGTGTCTACACTGCGACGAGCAGTTCGAAACGGAAGCAGAGGCCAGAGAGCACTTAGAACGGAAATACAACAGGTGGAAAGCCCGCTATACACTCCCAGGAGTCCCTCACAATTCGGTTGCAGAGTCAGTCAAAGACCAAATCCAGTTCCGGGAGCTTGAACAGTTCCGGTGGGACGGCGTCGAAGTTTCGGTTCGCCCGAGCGGGGAGAAGCGAATAGGCGAGATAGAAGACGGAACTGAGTACCTCATTGCATCCAGTCACCGGTCTTTCGCGTTGCCGCCCGACTATGAATTTAGCTCGTGGGAACCACTGGATGGAGGGAAACTCACATACCCTGACGGGGTCCCACGAATCAGAGAATATCCACTCAAGAAAGCTATTCACTATTTGTCGGTTGGTGTCGGAGCCAATTACGACAGCGAGAAGTACACGCTCTATGACTGAGGGTGGAGCCCCTTCGTCTTGGTAGCGCACGGGAAAGCCGTCGCTATCAATCCAGTAAGGCACCGCTCAGACCGGTACACGATTCCGTAGAGAGCCATGGACGGAAGCACAACGCTAACCGATTTTGCGGAAGAGCACGGGACGACAGATTCCATTAGCAATTCGAGTGCGGATACCACCGAGGTGTCTGAGCGAGATTCGCCAGACGACATACCGGCCCCTCTACTCTCGCTTGATGGAGCGGTCGACAAGAAATACATCTTTCCAGATCGCCACGTCTCACTCAATCAGGTCCCTCAGTACTGGGAAAACACCCGGAATTCTTGGAACCTCATTCCGGAAGGAGCGTTTTCGATCATCTTCGATAGCACATCGTGTCAGAACGGGTGGCCAACCGAGAGCGAACTTCAGACCGGTGTCTATCTCCGTGGGAAGCACATCTCGAATCCGCCGGCCCCCGTCGAAGTAGACGACCAACTGCTATGTGGTGCCGCAACGACCGCCGCTCAAGCGGCCCACAAGATTCTCTCCGAGTACGACTTGACCGACGCTCCCGTGGTCGGCCTGACGAAAGAGTGTTCAACAAGCCTCAGTATCTATCTCGACGCAAGGAAAAAGCCCCGACAGCGAACCGTTTTCCGCCAATCAGCCCCAGAAGAATCGGAGCTTGAAGCAACTATCCCAGCCACAGAACAATCCCCAGCGCTGTTTCACGGCTTCGAGCATATCCGGTTGTTCAACAAGAGCATGAAAAATCGTAGCAATCGCCCAGGACACGAAATCTACACAGAAGCGACAGAGCCGAGACTCTCCCTCGCCGACATAGGCTGGACCGGTATGCTCAACGATTCCCTCTGACTTTAATCGCTTGGAGTATTCAGCTCAGACGCAACAGTGTATGACTGTGGAGATGAGCGAGTGCGACTCATGCCAGTGGACAGATATTCGAGTGGATGGGTCCCCGTGTCCACAATGCGACGACGGAACAATGATAGTTGAGGATACGCCCGAGGAAGCCATCGTTCGTTTCGACGGTGGTGCCAGACCAAATCCCGGCGCTGCCGCCGTTGGGTGCTGGATTGACGGTGACGGCTGGAGTGAAGAGTACAGCGATACAATCGGGACGGCTACGAACAATCAGGCCGAGTACATGGCACTCATCCGTTCCCTGAAAGTAGCCCAGAAAGAAAATGTCGACCGTGTTGAGGTGGAGGGGGATTCCCAGTTGGTGGTCAAGCAGGTCAGTGGCGACTGGAACACGGATGACAGTGAACTCAGGGAACTTCGTAACCGAGCACAGGAGTTGGCCAACCAGTTCGAGTACTTCAGTATCAAGCACGTCCCGAGAAAAGCGAACAAGAAGGCCGATGAATTGGTAGACCAGGCCCTGTGCGAGTAGTACAATTAACAGGCGGGGACCGAAATCATGGCTGTCGCATATAATCACGAAGCGGAGTCAACCGAGTTCCATCCTCGATCGGAAGAAGCGAGGCACGACTTTGAGCTAACACAGCCGCAGAGCGTAGACGACCTCCACCTGACTCGGATTGAGAACGAGCAGGACATTCAAGCATTCCTGAACCAATTTGGGCATACGACTGAGGTGGGCGAGACGGAGGCCTGTTTCGGGGCCACCTGTCACGGATATCTCGTTGCCATCGGTGTCCTTGGCCCCGCCGCGTTTTTACAACACGTAACTAGCAGTGCAACTACCGTTACCCATCTGTGTGGCAGGCCAGATACCCCTCATAATACCGGAGCATGGCTTCTCGGGAAAATCCGGAGATGGGCGATTTTAGAAGGATACGACTCACTCTACGGTCTCGCAGACAAGAGAGGATATGCAGGGACAGCCTACGAAAGGGCCGGGTTCAGCCGAGCGCACTCTATGCAAGCACAATCCGCGCTCATGATGGAATCCATCTGGAAGTGTGATATTACACAGTTCCGCTGATATTCCGTATACCACCCTCCGGTGGTATTCAGCCATCTTGCTTTCGTGGGATGCTCGAAAAAACCAACAGTGGGCGAGAGGTGCCAATGGTAGAAACACCGGGGGACCAGCGACCTGTATCTCACCAGGTGATAGCACAGAACCGTAACGGAGTGGACTTATCCAAACTCACAGAAGGCGACTGGCACCCAGTCGAGGTCGAGGGATTTCTGACGAACGCAAAAATACTCCATGCCAATACCGCTGAAGACAAATTCGTGGTGAAATACGAATACCATTTCGAGATGTACGAGACAGTCGTTGATGGAGACGCGTTCCAGCCCATCGTTACAGAGGTTCGCAACCCAATCACCGACGACGAATTCGCTGCACTGAGTGAAGGTGACCGTGTTGCCGTCTATCTTCGAGGGTACGAAGCCACTCACAGCTGTTGGGTTGAAGAGGTGGACCGCGAAGCAGAGCAAATCTCTGTCAGCGGAGAATATGGCGGCCATAGTATTTCTCGAACAATCCCCCGCGAACTCATCTACTCCCAGTCGTAAGGGTCGCACGTCCCTGAAAACGATATTCTTGGCCGGTCCAAAGAAGCTTGAAACCGTAGAGTCCAGTATTCCAGCAATTCGCTCAGGTAAAACAATATGGAGGTCAAAACTGAACAGCAGACACTGGTAGAGGCGGGTTCAAGAAGCGACGAACCAGCCGCCTTGGATACCGCTCTTCCGACCGCCCCCAGTGTCGACGAACTAAATCTTGTCCGTGAGCGGACGAAGGCCCCGATTGACCTCTTTCTACAGGAACACCACCACCTCGGGTCAATACAGGGCTGGAAAGCCTGCTTCAGCGCTCGGTACCGAGGCCATATTGTAGCAGTCTGCATTCTGGGCCGACCAGCGAACCCCGACGTCGACGACGGGACGAATATCTATATCACACGGCTGGCTGCACGCCCCGACCGTCCACAGAACACTGGGTCTTGGCTCATCGCGAGAGCAAGAGAGTGGGCTGCATTGGAAGACTACGATACTTTAATTGCACTCGCAGGTATCGCAGGCAATCCTGGCACTGTCTATAGTGCTGCAGGATTTACCTGCGAGAACTTTGACGACCCCGATACCGGCGGCGGCGATAGCTGGCAGTCCCGCGAAGGGCGACAAGCATACGAGGAGTACGACAAGCGCCGATGGACGTGTGACCTTAGAAACTACCGATAGCAAGGGTAGAATACATTGTAGAGGATGCCCTCGAATACCTCCGGGGTCTGCCCTCCAAGTCGGTCGATTTCGCACACCTAAATGACGCCTGGGCCAGACCACAGCGCTCCGGTGGGTTCGGGGTCAACTATCGGACGCACCCCTTTGATGAAGACGATGCAGAACTCGTTGAAGGAGAGCCAAGAGTTGATACGAATCTGACAGTGGTCGAGTTTCTCGATGCGGTGTATGATGCTCTCCAGCCAGGTGGGTTCCTCGCCCTCGATACGGACTCTTATTTGATTTCGCGAGCCGGGAGCTACTTCGAGAAAGTATGGCCGGGTCGCTGCCAGTTTACCTATACAGTAACATCTCTCACCTCAGACGGAGTCCCGGATCGAAGCACTCCAGGTATGTACGGTTCATCTGGTGGCTACACCATCCTCATAGCGCAGAAGGAGGCAACGCCGGTTCCACAATCGCATCCTGTCGGGGGGCGGCATACACGAGGGTGTCCGTGCGAACGAGAACGGCGAGACTGGGAGTGGGGGACAGTCAAGCCACTAGCCCCTTATCTGGACCTCATACAAGAGTACACCTCACCAGACAGCCGGATTATCGAACCCTGTGCAGGCACCGCGCCAGCAGTAATAGCCGCAGAGCGGGAGTACGGGACTGACGTCGACGCCACAGCCATCGACATCGAGCCTGATGCAAAACGAGCCTACGAGCGCCGGCGTGAAGAAGAACTCCCGCGCCAGACAGGGATCGGAGAGTGGGGATGACGGACACTCCGCCACCAGAGCCACAAGAGATCACCGAAGCTATACAGAGCGTTCTTTACGAATTTACGCAAGAACGAGACGACATTACTGCTAACGACCCGATCACGGTTAACTCAGGGTACTGTCGAGAGTTCGCAGAAGAGGTACTGGATTATCTTGGGTACCCGAGTGAAATCACCCAGTACGATGCTTGGTACGTTCATTCATGGATTGAGTTTGACGGACAGCACTACGATGCAGAACACCCCCGAGGAGTCAAGCACCCGCGTGAGTTCCCTATCTGGGAACGAGTTACCGCCGACGAATACGAAATGGCAGTGTCCGACTGTGACATACTCAATCAGAAGACGCCATGAGGGATAACAGCGGAAACGGTGGTGTGTGTTCTGCGTCCAACCAGGCCCACGAATGACATCACAGCGGCCCGTCGATTAGGGAATTTTTGTTTGGTCCCCTCCAGTCCTCTTCGTCCTCCTCTTCATCATCACGAGAGTGTTCACGTTCAATATTTGCGGAACTGTGAGAAGCGGAAGAGTTGTCAGGGTAAGATGAGTCCTTTGGCCTGTTACCGTGTCCTCGTTTGGCGATTTTCCCTACTGTCGCAATGTCACCACCACACTCAATTGCTTCTTCGGGACTAAGTGTCCGAATATGCTCCCCCTTGTACTCAACCACAACTTTCCCCTCCTTGACGTACGCATCCACTCGCGACTTCACCATGGGAGATATGCTACATCAGCCTATGACAAGTAGATTATTATTAGAAGTTGAATACTTGGATGGCTCCTTGTCTGAAGCGTATTGAGAGTCGTCGCAGGGTAGCGCCCTCATGGCAACCCACTCTGGAGTTTCCGTGGGAGTGTGACAAGGAGTCAAAAATCATGTCAACCGAATCATCGACACTCGCAGACTACAGCCCGGAGAGTGAATTCCCCTCAATGGCCGTCATGAGGCGGTTAACAGGGCCTACTCCGTCAGCGAGCGCAGAGGCGATAATAAATCGCCTCACCCGCTTCGGAACAATCGTTACTCTCGAGGACGAATTGGGACCATACCTTGTTGGCGGGAGCATCGGTCGGCAGGTGTGCGATTACCGGCTGTATCACCGCCCAACCGACGCAGCCAATAGTGGCCTCGCAGGGGTCCTCCGATGCGAGAAACACCTGACCGAGAGAGGGGAGCCAGACGAGTATAGATTCGGCTTCGAATCATCTGACAGCTGTGCCGGCGAAGGACCCATTCGCCATATTCAATCGATATCGGCGTACCCCCACGCACTCAACCAGCGGTTAGACAGTTTGTTGCCCGAGCTTCGTACACATCTCACCGACACCGACTGGGTCGATGCGGACCACCCTGACGCCGGCTACGGTGAGTGGCTCCAGGCGGCGAGTTCGTTGGCAGATAACATTGCCGAGACTGAGACACCGTACGCCATCGAACCAAATGACATCCACCGAAACCGAGTAACGCACGCTATCGCTCGGTATCCCCTCACCGCAGTCGATCTGCTTGCACAGGTAGAGCAGTGCTTTATCGACACACGAGACGACGGCGTCGAAAACACCACTCCCGAAGCCATCCGCCAACTCTTGTTCGACTACGCCGACGAACACAGCGTCAGTAGCTATGCAGACGACTAGTATATCGTGGTGTGACTACTCCTGGTCGCCAGTCACCGGGTGTAGTCGTCACGGACCAGAGTGCCGGTCGTGCTGGGCAGAAGCCTTCACCCGCCGACAGGCGGCCCGAGACGACGCGCCAGAATATATGGACGACCTCGAATGGACGCAAGAAAACGCCGAGGCCGTCGTCGACACCCACGAAGATCGTCTTGACGAGCCACTGGCCTACACCTATCCCGATGGGCCGGGCCGTGTCTTCGTCGTCTCGATGGGTGACCTCTTCCACCGCGAGGTGCCGACGTCGTTCGTCCGCCGCGTTATTGCCGTCGCTCGCCAGCTTCCAGAACACGAGTTCGTGTTTTTGACCAAGCGACCCGGTCGGGCTGCCGAAATTGAGGTTTCGTGGCCAGACAACGCCATCGTCGGGGCCAGCGTCGGAAGCGGTCCCGGTGGGGAGTATCCCGACACCACTCACCGAATCGAACAATTACGCAACGTCGACGCCCGGCGCTGGGTGAGTTTCGAGCCACTCATCGAGCCCGTTGGCGAAGTCGAATTAGATCATATTGAGTGGGCGGTCGTCGGCGGCGAAAACGCCAGTGACGATATGCGTCGAGAGATGGACCACGAGTGGGCGCGGGATATCCTCCGTCAATGCCGACGCAACGACGTCGCGTTCCACTTTAAACAGAGTAGCGCGGCGACGAACGAAACAGGCACCCGGCTCACCGTCAAAAACGAGCAGTACGGCGTCTACGAGCAAAGAGTAATTCGTGAATTTCCACCTGTCCCGGAGTGCGTGCAAAACGCTCGCGACGAGCAATGACGACACCCCGTTTCAAGTGTTTTTTAGCCTCCCGTCAGTGGGTTTCCAGCGCCAGATTGAACCCGGCCAACTAATTCCAAAATCATGAGTCAAACCTGTCCACACTGCGAAGAACAAGTAGAGACACTGAAAAACGACAACATGGGATACGCCCCAGTCGACGACACTGAATTCGAATTGTGGGTTAATGGAGAATGCCCTCACTGCAGAGCCGATCTGATAATCTATGGTAGTGGGGTCTTGCGGCGGAACAGTGAATGACCGCGCCCCGTTACAACAGCCCTCGACGTTTTTGGATTGAAACTGCATTAACTGGTCTGTATTCAGTGTTTTGGCAAAGATGAGTCAAATCATGGGAGAACATCCAATACTAGAAGGGACCCTCCAGTTCCCGTCGCTTGAATCGCTTGAAGAACAAATCACCAAACTCCAGAGAGCAGGGTACTTGAATACCGACGAGCAGTGGGTCGAAGACAACGGAAAAACCAATCCAGTCAGTGGTGACTACGAGGCGATTGACCGAGAAGAACTGGTTATCCGTCTGCCAGAGGGGTGCTATCGCAATCTCAATCGTGGGCTCTCCGGACTCGCTGACAGTGCGACTGCAGGAGGAATCGTTGGGACGATACGGTGTCAACGAATCGGAATCATTGCTACGGCAGACGATGGCCAGGTGTCCGTTGACTTGGAACAGTGGGGACTGAGCCGAGGTTGGGACTCCCCGCCTAGTATCGAAGACGAGCAGTACATCCCAGAGAAGCGCGACGAATGGTTCCGTGCCGTCGGCAAGAAATTCGTCGACACGCATCGAGCTGCCTTGAGAGGAGAGTATGCAGCCAGCGACGAGCCGATAACAGTCTGAGTCGGTGAGCCTAATCCATGAACAACAGTCAACAAGGTCTCGGAAGCTACGGAGTGAACGTGGAGAACAACCCAGGGTCACAGGTCCGACAAGACCCACACACTATCGGTATCCTGGGCAGTGCTGACGACTACGCGACTCACTCGATGAATAGGGAGGTACTTCCCGACATCGAGGGATTCGACTGGGAAGTCCAACCCGTTCAGCAAGGACCAGTTAAAATCCTTGAATACTGGCGCTTAGATGGTAAATTTCACGACGACCTTTCCCACGAGGAGATTCCTGGGAGCGGCGGAATCATCATTCACGGCGCGGATGACTACCTTCGGGACCACGCCCTCTCGGAAATCAACGTGCCGGAATATTACACGAGTTTTGACGAGATGGATACCCACTATCGCTGGAGTGCAGACGGGCGTACACACATTTCGTGGCGGTTTTTGAAGCGTGCCGTCAGGCTATCGAATGGGTACGGAAGAATTGACCCCGTGACCACGAGGGTCGTCCTGTGCGATACCGGCCACCTCTTCGTGTCTGGGCCACGCGGTGCGTTCTTGGTGGACATTCCGCCAGGCCGGATTTTCCGCAACGGCGACGACCTGCCAGAACCGCCAGACAGCGTGTATGAAACCATCCGTGGGATTCAGGTGCCAGAAGAAAATCCCGAGCTCCAGACAGCCTTCGAGAGGTACATCGGACTTCTGTCTGAATCCCCGTATCCATCCCCCATCAGCCACGCCGGATTCAATGGAGCCGACCACGTTCTCGAAACAACAAGCGGAACAACGGTCGTCAATGAGAACAGTCTCAAAATAGTAGGTGGGCAAGCCGAGTCCTTCGAAATCACTGTCGGCGTATATTCTCGGCAATGTGAAGGGACTAATTTTGTTGTCTCCGTTGACCCGATGCACCTGCCCGGAAAGATTGGAGAAGAAGTGACTCTCGCTGATGACATTACGTCGTTCGGTTCAACCGGCGACACAACAGGCATCATCACTGGGTACAGGACAGAGTGGCGGGAAGACGATCATATAGCACCGAGTAGTTCAGGAGTGTCAACCCTCCGCTTCAACCTCATTGTCGGGCTAATCACTCCAGACCTGACCGTTACCCGGCGGAGAATCAACGTGGCCGCATTTGAACCACGAAAGTGAAAGCGCCGGTCTCAATCTTATATTTTCAGTTAAAACGGAGACGTCCCGCAGCCCCGCAAAGGTAGTTGCCCTCTCGACCGTGGGGACTGATTCTGACTCGAATTCGTCCTCGGTATTAGTTCCTCTGGAGGGGGAGGTTTTTGTATCGGTATATTAAATTGATCCTATATCATTCGGGGTGCGAGGAACCGCAACCATCACCCGGACTAGGGAAGAAGCGATGCGGGATGAAGTCCAGGAGAGAATTGTCGAAGGAATCCCCACCGAGACGTACCACGAAGCAGAGCAGATTCTGCCGTTCAAGCACGACACAAGCCGATCTACCATAGCCAGCGCACTCTTGCCACACACCACAGGAGAACCCCGAACCTATGCTGTGTACGTGCTTGAATGTCTCCAAAACGGCACAGGGGCCGCTACTGTTCTGTCTCAAGGAGTCTCCACAACGAGTGTAAGTCGCTACGGAGACGCCGGCGAATGTCGACGAGTCATCTACGTCGGGATGGCAAAGCGGGTCCTCGACAGGATAGACCAGCACCTGAACAAGCCAGGAGGTGAAGGAGCCTACTTTACCGCGTTGTATCCGCCTATTCGCGTGCTGCAGGTGGGATGGTTCAACGGTAAGGAGCAAGCTCAGGAAGCAGAGCGGCTCACTGCTGACCTCCTCGAAGAGAAATTTCCTGCCGACTTCATCGCCTATCCCGGGTAACGTTCCCACCGCACGTCTGAGGACGATGTGGCCGTTCTGTCGTTCAGCCACGTATTCAGCCGAATTTGCTTTCGTGAGAGAAACAATGAGAAACGAGTGCGACCAGTGTGGTCGGGGTGGGCCAGGTGTCGAACTATGCCAGACGCGACGAGGGGATACGGAAGTATATCACGACAGCCGGCCCGGGCGGTTCTGTCGCCGGTGCCATGTGGAGGCGCTTGACGACCCCGAATTGGTCTACCCGCAGTTGCTTGACGATGATTTTACCTTCTACTACTCCGCTGCATCAGGAACATCGCGAAAGGTCCTTGCGGCCATGGAGGAGACACATACGCTCGTGTCGTATCTGACCCAAAATAACGGTCGGATTGGCACTGAGGACCAACATTTCGTCGACTGCGGAGGCAATCCGGAGACGTTCCTCAACAATACGAGTGCAGACTTGTCCTACCCAGACAGTCACAGCGACTATCTGGACTACGTCGAACAGACCACAGCCGGCCGCCAGGACCGCTGGGCGCTCCGAGACTTCCCAATAGTCACCCAGATTCAGGAAACCTTCGAGATGTCCGTAGAGCGTCTGCAGGACCGGACTACAGATGCTCATCGTACCTTGCTTAACCAAGCTAGCGACCGTGGCATCTCCGCCCAGCCAGTGTCAGTCATTCATGGCGAGACGGTCGCAGACTACTTGCGGCACATTGACCATCTCGAGGCTCACGGAGCGTTGACCGACTACGTCGGTATCGGTTCGTTCGCCCTTTCCTCACCCGATTTTAAGCGAGACGTAATTCTCGCCGTTCGAGAGGCACTGTCCCCGACAATCGATATTCACGGCCTGGGAGTCTCGCTCAAGACCCTGCAGAAGGATAACGTGATCGCGGCTCTCAGGAGTGCGGACAGCGGTGGCTGGATATCACAACGGATGCGTGCCAATGAAGACCCGAGATGGGATACAGACAAGCGAATGGCACTGCGGCCAGGGGCATACGAGTATCTCGAATACACGCAAGAACTCGGCATTCTGATTTCCGAGTCCCTCTCAAAGGCGGATGGAGAATCGACGCTGAACCAATTCACCAGCCCGGAGCTACGGACGGACCGTGACTGGAGCCACACCCTCACCGGAGAGGCAAAGCGAGCTATCGACAATTACCAGGCAGACTCACAGACAGCCTTCACTGCAGATAGCGGAACAGCAAGCAGCCAATCCAAACAAAGCGGAGTGTCCGAGTTCAGTGTGGCGTCATCCCACAGCTGATCCGTTTGTATCCACGCCGGAGAATACCCTCAATCAAGGGCATTGCAGGAGCTCTCAGACCGAGCGCATTCAGTGCATTTGGCTTCCGTGAGTACTTTCCAATGAACACAGTCAAGGGGATAATCGAACGAGCAGGATACGGTTCGGCAATAGAAATGAACGCCGGCGAGAATATAGAAGTTTCAGCCCCTGGCGTGATGGACCTGACCATAGAAAAAATCAGCCAGGACAGACTCTCAGTCGCCCATTATTGGACCCAGCGAGGTGATATGATGTGGGACCCCGAGGTTGTCTTCGAGATCGGGAATAGCGATTGGCGGCCAGTCGAATACCGTCAAGATCCGCTCTTCCATCAAATGGATAGTAACGGTCTGGACATAGACGACTTTCTGGAAACGTGGAACGATAATCTCGAGGCGCAAGGATTCCTTGAAGACGTGAGCGAGGCGGCCTCCCACGAGTAACAATCTTCAACTAAGACTGGTCTATCACACTTGCGACTCTACCATAGCCCTTGACTAGATATCTATTGGAGAAGAGGGAGCGTCTCAATCACAAAGACAAATCAATAGTATTAGACTCACCAGCTACGGCTACAATATAGGAGCAAATGAGTTCCTCAATCATCTGGGAACCGAAGAACATCTGATTCTCAATGTACGAGGGAGCGTCCATTTCTCGGAATGTCTGCTCCATCTCATCCCGAATATAAATGAGGTTGTCAAGCGTCTCATCCTCGACAAACATATTGAAGAGTTCTTCCTGCTCATTTGTAGTCAGGGTCTGCCAATCAATCGCGGTATCCTCTTCATCAAGGGCTCTGACAATGGTTGCAAGCGGTTCGTCAGTGCGTGGTATTTGATTCATTTTCATTTTAAGAGTCCCTGTCATCGTACAGGTGGGCTACAGCTCGTCTGCCCTCATCTGGTCTCGTGTATTCGTTAACGACTTGGAGATCTCTTGGGGCTATGATTGAAGAGAAATTAGTAGGTGGCATAAAACCTCGCGTGCCATTTTCATTTGCGATAAATTCTCTAACAATTGCTTGTTTACCGTCGGCAGTGATGTACAAGACCCGCAGACCCGGTTCCTCACGATGAGGCCCAGATAGCAGGGTCCCGTCTTTATCAACTGTGTACTCCAAGAGCAATCCTGTCTTTGCTTGAAATGCGTAAAAGGGGTCTCTCTCGTCGGGTATATCGTCTCTCTTTCCGTTTTCAGCCCAGGATTCCGGGATTAGTTCAGCTTCAGTTAGTTCGTGCCACCGGAATTCGTACCCAGTCCCGCTAGAATGTCCCGCCGAGGCGGCCGCCGTGCTTGCTCGACCCGCCCGTTGCTGAGATGCCATATTTAACGTTATTAGCTCCCAAGTCCTTCAAATTAATGATTCATGTATTTGGTTCGTATGACTACTTCATATCACTATATCATGCACACGTACCAAAAATTGAAGTCGGATGCGTAGAATATATACACATATCGAATATATGCTCTCTATGGTCCAATTTGAGATTGATGATCTGATGGACGAAATCCTCGATCTGTTCCAGGAGAAGGGGAATCTGACGACTGGAGCGCTTATGGATATGACCGGCACGAGCCGGCAAACTGTTGTGAAACGGCTGGACAAGCTGCGGGTCGCAGAGTGTATCGGCTATGTCCACGAGCCCACTGCGCTCCATCAACTCATTGAAGATCCCCGGGACGGCCATGAGGCAGGCCAGCAGTCGCTCGACAACATCGGTACTGAAGGAGGTGCCGGTGAATGAGCGAAGCCCCCTCTTTCGAGGGCCTCGATGGCCGAGTCGACCTCGCTGATATCCATCCGCTGCTCAGCGACGACGTCTCTCGCGAGGAACTCAGTGCTGGGCGTGGGGCTGACCCTGCCATCAAAGAGTTCCTGGCCCAGGATGTCGTTCACGACCAGATAGCAGATGCTGGTGACCAGGTAGATGCTCCGTCTGAATTCGTCACTGCAGTCCTTGATGCCATTCTCTCAGCTCAGGGACCGGTCACCTACAGAGAGATCTGCAGCCACGCAAAGACGTACAATCTCGAAGCGGTCAAGGCTGCCGCCCTGGAGCTCAGCCATCGGAACATCGTCTTCCCCCAGACGATGAACGGCGAAGAGTACGTCGCATTCCATCACGGCGGTCTCGAAGCAGTGCAGCGAGCACGCAACAAGCAGCGAATCCGGGCCGCTGCAGTCGACGAGTTCTGACTGCGTTTGCGTTTGCGTCTGCGTATTGAGTTTTCTGCCACCCTGAGCCATGAGCATAGCTACAGGCCACGGTGCTGTTACCCCGGTAGAGGAGGTCCAGGTCACTTCAAAACAGGACGAGCCGGTACCCAGTGATTCTGTCAGCGATGACGAGTCAGTCCTAATTCGCGTTGTGCAGGGCCCTGACGGAGTTACAAGGTGGTTCGAAAAGTCCTTTGCTGGGAGTCGACGCTGCCAGCCACAATTCACCGAGTGGGGAGAGGCCGAACAAATCCAGCAATGCCCGGACTGTCGAGAGTTCCACAGCGCCAACAGCCCGCCGCGCTGCTTCGGCTGTACGTTCGGTCTAAAGTAGCGTGCGAGACCGTATTCAGTGGTTTGCTACCCCGAGATATGTCACAGGCAATTGCTAACCGAGCCCGAATTACAAGTCTCGGCGAAATCGGCGTGAAAATACACCAGTACGTTGCAGAAGTGCTGGTCGAATTTCAGGCCAGTACTAACGCGGGTCCGGCTTCGGAATGGGTTGGTGCAGTCGACACGCTCGTCGGTGGAAGCTTCCTAAAAATGTCCGAGGACAACCCGGGCGATATTGACATTCTAGTCGCGACAGACGCCCCGCCATCGCAGGGTGTCAAAGACGGGTTCTGGAGGTACATCAACGAGAAGCAAATCCCCCTGACCCATTTCGGATACTCAGACGAAAGTGTTGAACTCGACTGTTGTGGCGTAGTCGAAGTGGATGCGGTTGATGAAGCAACGGCCAAGCCCCGGCAGTACTCCCTCCGCTTGGGAGAGCACGTCCCAATCGAAATGTATGCCGACATCGCTCAACTGATGCAAGAACACGAGGTGCACCGATGACGATTCTCACCGGCGAGCAGATTGTTTGCGAAACCATCGACCAGTTTTTCGACCGAACATCCTTCGAACTCGTCGACGTTCTCGAAGCGATTGACGGTAGTGACGATGTCGATATGCCCCGGTGTGCCGGGACCATACTCGAGGATGTCCAAGACTACCACGAGCAGTACCCTGAGGAATTCCCCGAGCCGGTCACCGAATACGGAGAAATCCCGGAAGAAGAAGCGATGGAGTATATCTGGATGATCGGAGAAAACCAGGCCCTTCAGCTCCTCCTTGAAGACGACGACCGCGATTGGGTGCACCTCTACAACGGGATGACACACAATTTCGTCAAAGTAACGGATTCAAAGGAAAGATAGGTTACTGCATTTCAGCCATTGCTTCAGCCGCTTCTTCAGCCAATTGCGTTCGGTACTTGAATGTGAACAGGATAGTAATGAGGAATAACTGAAAGAGAATAAACAGCGTCAAGAGAGTTACTGCATACCTCTGAACCACAGGAACAGCTGGGGTAGCTGTTTTAATCAATGCTGCAGTTTCTGGGGCTGTTCCACTTAGCCGAGACTGGAGATCGGCAACTACAAACGGGAACGCAAGTATGGCAACAGACGATTTTATCCACAGTTTAGGAAACTGCAGTGTTCTACCCCGTAATGTCGAACGACGTCTCGTGATATCGTACTTATTTCTCTTGGTGGGTGACAAATGATGCACCTCATCGATGCCGAAATGCCAGAGTCCAAGTGCCGCCGGAAAACCATAAAAAAGCAAATGAACGGCTAAAAGGGCGTAAAGGGCTGGTGCAAGAGGGGTTACTTCACCGAGCGATAATCCGAAGATAACTACTAGTGCAATGTCTGTCATTATCAGGATTTTATGAATGTAAGTAGAAACGTAATCTCTTAAGAAGGCATGTAGTATCGCGTAAAACCGAGTGGTGAGGTCCAGTTTTTCTTTTAAATCCTCTATACTGTCTTCAGTTGTTGTGGCTGCTGCCACCATCAGTTAATGACTGGATAATAACTGATATAAAATTTGGGTATACTTATCAGTATTTTAGCCACGACAGTCGTCATAGAACGGCTGAGAACTGAAGTTACTGTGACTGCTTCTTGTTTGATCGTCAGCGCCGGTAGGTAAGATGTATACCCGTATCTCAAATGCCGAGTCACAGTAGATGAAAGCCTCTCCTAAGATGACCTCCGTCGACGATTGTATTCGGAGGAGAACGCCCTGCTGCATCAAGCGGACTAGGACCCTGTTAGGGGAGTAATCAGGAGGTAAGAATGGGACTTAGTGAATTTAGCACGACTGTCGATTCTGAACCGGTCAGTGAATTATACCAGGTTCTCGGCCGGCTTCGTGACAAAATCGATGGCCCCTATCGGTTAGCCGACCTTGATGGGACGTTTGACTGGCCTGAGAGGGGCATCTACTGG
This sequence comes from Haloarcula sp. 1CSR25-25, assembly GCF_032027985.1. NCBI lineage: Archaea > Methanobacteriati > Methanobacteriota > Halobacteria > Halobacteriales > Haloarculaceae > Haloarcula > Haloarcula sp. 1CSR25-25. The sequence continues at coordinate 33,110 of NZ_JAHYBW010000014.1, read as the reverse complement.
TTTTTCTCACCGGAGAGTTCACTGAGTTCCGGATCTGTCGCTGACAACAGACTCACACGCATTGGAACGGTCGGTGTCTCTGAGGGAAGTTCCAACACACTCTGGAATCGATTGCGCCAGCACAGAGGCAACAAACGAGGCAAATATAGTGGAGGCGGCAACCACAGAGGCTCGATACTTAGGCTGCACGTCGGTGCCGCCCTCATCGAAAAGCACGATTGGTACGATGAGTACCCTCACTGGGGCGAACCGAACCCAGATGCGCCTACGACCGAAGTCCGCGAACAGGAGCACGAGTTGGAACAGAAGGTTACTGAGTATATTGAGGCGTTGCCGTTTCTGTACGTGAATGTCTCTGGCGAGCCGGGTCCAGAGTCTGACCGCGCAACCATCGAGGCAAGTACAATCGCGATGGTCAGCCACTATCGCCGGACAGCGAATCCAGCCGACCTCGACTGGCTGGGATATCACTCGCCCAAGCCCGAAATCTACCGCTCTGGCCTGTGGAACATCCAGCACATCTCCGAACTCTTCGACCCGTCCGTTATCTCGCTTTTGGATGAGTACGTCGACGAAACGAGCCCGATTGAGTGACCGGCATAAAATTGCTTAGAGCGTCTTGTAGTATTTTTATAAAAATGTGTTTAGTATTAGCGCGAAACAAAAGTATATATGAATCGACGTGACGTTATCATGCGTGTCGGCGCAGCAGCGACCAGTGGTGTTGCCATATCTCTCGCCGGTTGCTCCGGGGGGAGTGGAGGGGGAAACAACGGGGAGGATACCAGTGGAGAGGGGGATTCGGAAATGCAGCGAACAGTCATGTATAGAAGTGGAGCGGAAGAGATTTTCAGAATGTCAGAACTGTCTGAAGAACCTGGGCAGGTAGACGGGTCTGAGGGACTTCTTATTTCTGGGGTAGTGACGAACACCAAAGAAGACGGGACTGCCGATGGGGTTGGGTTACAAATAATCTGCCAAGACAGCGACGGGGACAGAGTCGAGGCAGTAGAGGTGTGGCCGAAGGGGATGGATGAGAAGTTACAGCCCAAGGAGTCCGTAGAATTCGAGGCTAGAGTTGCTGGGAACCCCGACGATATCACAGGGTACATCATCAATGTGACGGCGTTTTAGCTGACCGAGCACTCATATTTTTGACCGCAATTTGATTTCGGCCCGTCTGGACCGCAGTATTTAGCTGACACTGCGGGGGTGAGGTAGTCCAGATATGAGCACTCACTCAGAGGCGGGTGGCAGGGCACAGCCAGTTTCAACGCTCTCCCCATTGTCAGAAAACGACGTAGAGATTCTCAAGGACAGTGGCGTCGAAACGGTGGAAGATTTCCTTGAAAACGCTGACCAAATCCAGGGGTTCCTCCGGGACGAAGAGTTCGAAGCAGCCCTCACCGAAGCAAAATCTGGCAGTGGAGCCCTTGACATCACTGAGCAAGCGTACCAAGAGCATGCCGAGTGGCACGACGAACTGGTGAGTGGAGGGCACGACCCAGTCACCGAGATCGTTGATGCTGAAGACATTAAGCAGCCTGCCGGTCGCCCACGCAGGGACACACCTATCGGAGTCAAATGCCCCGAGATGGACCACTCGGTCGAAGAGGCCCTCTCGAGTGTTGGCTACTCTACCGGCTCTGATTTTAACGGGGTGACCCCCGAAACCGTCGCACAAGACTCCGGGCTCGATATTGAAACCGTCCGGCCTATCGTCGAGCAATGCCGGACGACATACTACGGCCTCCCCGTTCTCGAGGACAACGGCCACCCACTCATCCCAGACAGGGAGACGTATCGAGAAATCTGGACCAGGCGGACGCTTTCTGGGGCAAAGGATGTTGTCGATGTCTGCTACGGCGCCGCAGCGAACGAGTACCCGATGTGCCTTGTCGGCTACCCCGGCGTGGGGAAGTCGTATCTAATAGCGCACATTTGTGCGATGACGAACCGGCCCCTGATATCCATGGATATGGACTCGTCGCTCAGTACCGAAGATGTACTGGGATTCCACATCCCCGAAGACGGCCAGCAGGTGTCGTTCAAGTACGGACTGTTCCCCATAGCGTTCCGATACGGTATCTGGCTGAACATCAACGAGTTAGCAGCGGCAGACGCAGGCGTGTGGCTGGCCATGCATCAAATGACAGAGAGGGAGCCACAGATCATGCTACGGTCGACGGGTGAGAAAATTGACCCACATCCGGCCTTCCGGATCACTGGAACTCGGAATCCGGACACAGACGCGTTTGCCGGCCACGGAGCAAGCAACGAAGCGTCCGACAGTCGATGGGAAGAGATTTGGATCGACTATCTTCCGCAGCGAGATGAGGTCGCGTTGCTGGACCACATGGTCAATGGCGACCAGCAGCTCGTTTCCGACTACCAACTCGAACAGTTGGTCGGCTGGGCAGAAGGGTTCCGTCCAGGTGTGCCAGACGCAGATGCAGACCCAGATGAAAGCCCCGAAGCAGAGTTGGAGTTCAAGAGCCACGTCTTCACTGGCCAAGAGCACTCACGTCTCCCCCGTCTGTCTACACGCGAACTCGCTCAAATCTGTTTCAAATCGGCTCGACCCGGAGCGACAATGAAACGAGCGGCCAAGGCTGTCGTCTACCACACCTGCCAGCCGAATAAACACAACATCGAAACTGCCATCGAAAAGGCAGAAGATATCAACCTCTGACCGGATATCCAGACAGCCACCGAGATCGCCCCTGCATGAATTTCCGATATTTCACGTCCTCTGATTTCGACCCCGATATTCCTCGCCCACTTTACGGATACGTGCAGCGGCTCAGGGACGGGCTTGTTCCCGTATGGGTCCTTCCAGTGACGGTGGACCGAGACATACTCCGACGGTGGTTACATAGCGTAGATGGGCAGTTAGAAACGGCAACTGGAGGACGGTTTCCAGACGGAATCAGTGCAGTACCGCTCAGTTCCCGAGCCCCGACAGAAAGTAACAGCTCTCTCGAATTCGAAGTCGACCCTTCTCGATACGTCGAAATAAAACGAGCAGTCGCAACAGAAATCTCAGACCCGTATATACGAATCCCACTCGCCGTTTCAGACTCACGACGCAACCAATTTCAAGAAGGCCGACAGCAGACGATTCCAGCCAAGATCGAACGTCGGTTAGAATCTATCACAGAGTCGCCGGCGTGGGAGGAGAAGTGCCAAGCAATGGATTTCAAGCACTGGGTCTTGACATACAAACTCGATATCGAACGAACCGAGAGCGGTGTCCCCTCTCGAATCGAATCCGTCGCTATTGAGGCCCAATTTCGCTAAGAACCGTATTCAGGACTGTCGCATGAATGTCCAGACTGTTTTTGGACAGGAACGAGTCCACCTATGGGAGCATACGTTAATTTCCGACTCGCAGATCCATCACAAGCACAGAAGGCCAACGACTGGCTAGAAGACCAATCAGAAACGTCTGAATTGAAGCCTCTTGAGTACGGCCAGCCAATCCACTTCTGGGATGAGGTCGATATTGGCATCGAGAAAGCCAAAGACACCGGAGTTCCAGATTTCCATGAGGTTGGAGAAGGACAGATCAAAGTTAGTTGTCTCCGCCCGTTCGAAGATGGAGCTTATATCAAATCACTGTGGGTATCCCTCTTCGAGAAGCTCCATGCCCACGAACAGTTCGATGTTGAGGTCTTGAGCGATAGTTGCGGCTTCAACAACCACTACTTCACTAGCGACCAACTGGTGAAAATCACTGACGACGGAGACGCCCTCACCGGGTCCACTATCGAAGAGTTTCAACGCACCCTCTCGGAGGCGGACTAACCATGGGTCACGAACGAATTATAACGGTCAAAGCCACCGACGGTTCGCTGTACAGCGTTGATAAATGGGAATCCACGGACCGAAGTTCAACGTCGCCGAAACTCAAGTATCCCGCTCGAATCAAAAACCTCGACGAATCGTACCGGCTAGACCGGTGGGAAACCGGCAACCGGCCAAAAATGGCCGTTCGCATGGTCGACCCGCTGGAGGTGGCTATAGAAGGGCTTGAGCGCCTACTGTTCGACTACTATGTCGAGCCGGAGGTCATCACAGTCACCCGGCATGCTCCCTTCTCAGTGGATGAACTCACCGCTGCAATAGACGTTGACGCAGAGTTCGTTGAATCAGCGGCACAATCTCTTCGGGAGTAACCATGCTGGTGCAGTCCAAATTTAGAGACTTCTGCGAGTGCCTTCCAGGAGAGTGGGAACATATAGCAGAGAGCAATCTGCACTATCGGCTAGAACCTCCCAATGAACACGACGAGCCCGTTGAAATCGCCTTCGAGAGAGACACCGGCACGGTAAGCGTGCAAGCACAGGATTCGGAAAATATACTTCTATTCTCCTATTCCGCCCCGGTATCTGAGTGGCGAGTGAAGCAGATCGTCGACGACCACAACCTGCTGACCCTACTCCAAGTCAACAGCCACGGGCAGCACAAAGACATCTTGAGCATTCGCGGGCCCTACGCTAAGCACACCCCCGAAGGAATCAGTCTGCCGAACGTGGACGCCGAAGAAAAGTTTCTATTAGGCTGAGGTGGCCAATATTACAGCGATTCGTCCAAACTATTTAGCCAATAGATAATAACTGGTAACCAATGAAAGCATATTCGAAAGCTCTCAAGCAGGTTCTCTTCGGTGTCAAGCCGTATGACTACACTGCTGAAGTCGAACGTTCAGAGTTAGTATCATCAGCCTCTATCGGCCTTGATGAAGAAGGAGCGGTGCTGACTGTCAATTTCGTAGAGGCGATTAAAGATGGAAACCAGATTGACGGCATGGTGGTTCTAAATGGGGGCAGAGCAATCGACAAGAAGAGTTTGCTTCCCGGAGAAACGAAGGCCAGCCTCTTTTTTGACGGGTTCGATATAGGCGGCACGGAGTACGAAATTACTCTAGTCGATACAGATGAGCAAGTAATTGAGACAACTGAAATACAGATTCACGAGGTGCAGCGGTAAGATGGACTGGGAGAGGGTGAGAGTATCCGTCGGCATTTACAGTCTCAAACTGAAAAACAAACTTCGTTTCGGGGTTCAGATTCTCGGCCTCGCCCTCGTACTTCTAGGCGCATACAACCTAGTCGCCGTCCCAGTCTTAGGTACAGAAGCGTACGCACCGTATCGACTCGGCATCGCAATCTGGGCGACAACCACATCTCCGGCGGTCTTTGCTCTGGGGGATGTCCTGGCGATAGCCGTGGGTTCGATACTAGCTTTCTGGGCTTGAATGGGGTGAGAAGGCCCTCACAAGGTCGTATTTTAGTCCCGAGCCAATCTGGAATATGGACAGAGAGACACAAAAGGACCCGTCGACGGGAATGTGTGTGGCACTGGAATTGACGATGGGAGTCATTCAAAATCAAGACGAAACCATGGAAGACGCTGTCCGGCGAGAACTCAACCAGAACCTCACTGGTATTCGAGCAGCTAATCTTCTCGATTCTGCGAGAATCACAGATGTACAACGGATTCAAGACCTAAGCATGGACCAATCTACCAATCCTAAAAGCGGAGGTGAAACATTACTCTCGTAGAATCCGATCGAACCGTCGTCGAGGGTTACTACAAGACGTTGATCCGTGAGCTGGGGCTCGAAGACGAGTTCGAGGAAATCACCGGGGGTTCGCTGGAGGACCACAATCTGGAGGTCGCTGAAAGAACCCTCATCGAAGACGTGCTTGAAGCGGGCCCCGAGGACTACCTCATCATCACCCCACAGAAGCGCCCTCTGGAGTACTGGGTTGAAGTTCTATAGCGGTCAGAAAGTGGTCCAGTTTGGCGCGAGAAGCCCCTTTGCAGACGGTCACTCAGTAGAAGGCGTGCCGAGACGATAACAGCGAAAAGGAAACCCCCGATCCACAATGGAATCAGAAACCGAACAGCAGTACCTGGAAGAAATAGCACAGTACGGCCAGAGGAAATTACTCTTGTGGCAACTCGCTGCCGACGGAAGAAGTTTCTGCGGAGTGTCGGCCACGGTGAAGGCGTTAGGATTAGAAGATGCCTCCGTTGAAGAGCAGGTCGAAGCCTTCGTCGAAGATCTACGCCAAGATGGAGAAATTAGGCAAGAATACGATGACGGAACGGACTGGAAGCAGCTCGAACGCCTCTACGGTGATACCGCGACGGAGCTATTAGAAGAGGTGGAGAACTGATGACTCCGTTCACCATCCTCGAGAACCACCCTCTCCCGCTAGAAAAGCATCTTGTAGAAGCCCTCCAAGATAGACACTGCCAGTTCAGTCCAGAGGACGATGGCTACCTGTCAGTCGATGAATTGCACTCGGAGTACCAGCATGTTCTCGCCGAGACACACAATTGGCGAGCATTCAAAATCCCCATCGTCGGGTGCGAGGGGCTCTACCTCTGGAATCACTATGCTGGCTACGGTCTCCGCATACAGGGCGAAGAGAACTACACAGAAACGGAACTGGCCAAACTGCTCGCCGGCTACTCAGACGAGATTCCCATAACCATCGACGAGTTGGATAACACGATTCGCTTTGCAGAGAAGCACAAGACGCCGATCCTCAACGGGGAGAAGACAGCGACTCTGCGATTAGGGTACCCGACGATTGCAGCCGGTGACTCCCTCACGCTCACCAGTGAAGGCAGAGACGAGTGGGCAACTGCGACGTGCGAATCGACATTCACGAGTCGGGCCGATGCCGCCGCAGAATACCTGGAACGCCAAGACGCGCACCACTCGGCAGTCCGTACCGACAAACCAGTCTCTGAAATTCTCGCTCCATATTATGACCAGCCAGTGACCCCCCAAAACTACTGTCAAAGGCATCGTATTCACCGTCGACGAAACAAGATAACCAGTTCACATGACTCGCTTCACGTTAGTCAGTTGCTCGAAGTCCAAGCAAGAGGGAGTCCGCCTCGCTCGTAACCTCTACCAGCCGAGTCGAAATTTCCGGAAGCGGGTCGAGTACGCAACAGAACACGGGACTGGGTGGGGAATCCTGTCGGCAGAATACGGCTATCTCTATCCGACAGAGGCGATCCCAAAGTACGAGCGGAAAATTTCGAGCCGGAATGATACGTGGGGGGCGATTGTCCTGCGGAAGCTCCTGCCGGTGTTAGAATCTCACGACGTCGATGAAGTGACTATCCTAGCCGGAAAACGATATATCGACCCAATCCGAACTGAACTGGAATCGCGGGAGTACGAGGTACACGACCCACACGCCGGCCACCGACCGGGGGAGCGATACAGTGCGCTTTGCGACGCTCTGTCCCCGGGCGAGCAGAAGAATCTGAGCGAAGATTTCTAGCAAAGTCCGTTTCTGGTCCGATCTAGAGTATTGAGAGCCTATGCAGAGGTAGAGCATGTCTATTCAGTCCCGCCTCGGTGGATTTTCTCAAACTACAGGCGGGCCAATTGTTGACCGGCTTCCAGACCCTCCGAAAGACAACGAACTGGACTCTGTCATTGCACCTACGGAACTCTACCCGTTTCCGGTCGATGAAGTCGAAGGTATCGATAAACTCCGTAGAGAAATTCGGGAGATTATCTTCTTTTCAGATGACCATATCGAGGCATGGTCGCGGTTGCTTGGAGATCACGTTAGCTACGGGAATAAAAAAGTCGCAGACGAGACGGCTATCTACAATTTGGGCTCCGCCCACGACTGCGTTAATCTTGGAACTGCTTACTGCCAGGTAGAGGACAAGCATTGTTATGCCGCCAAGTCGGAACGCAATTATCCACAGCCGCTTGATTACCGCCGTCGTCAAGCGATTATCTGGTCGCTGCTCGACGGCGAAACGTGGGCAAGAGCCTTCCGTCGACATGCAGAACGGAAACGAAGTCCAATTGATGCCCTCCGGTTCAACGAATCAGGAGACTTCGCAACGCGGCAGGATATTTTGAAACTGGAGACGATCGGAAAGCGGTTGGAGGACCTTGTCGATACCTACACTTACAGCGCAAGCTCAGACCTGCCATGGGAAGAGGTCACTTCGGTGGCCGTCAACCAGTCAAATGATTTCCGTAACTATGGAAAGGGTCGGTTCATCGTTGTCGACTCAGTTGACGAGATTCCGGACGACGACGGCATCAGATGTCCCAACGACCTTGATGAGAGTGTGAAATGCGGCGACTGCAGACTCTGCATTGATATGGACGCCGATATCGACATCTACGTGAAGAATTTTTACACCGATGGAGGGGGGGAAACTCACTCACCCACGGATTCACTCTCCCTTGCCGAGTACACCGAAACGATACGGACCGAGATACCGGACGGCTGGTCGGTCGCAGCCCTCGAAAAAGAGGAGAACATAGTTACAAACTCAAGCATGGTCTTGGACGGTGCAGTGGTTTCAGATGGCTCAGATGCCATTGTTCAGGTCGTGCCGTTCGGGACTGTCGAAGACGAATCGGGCTACAACGCAAACAGGGTGCGAGTTCAGGACAACGAAGCCGATAACGAATGCTACGTCGGGCTTTCGGCCACTGATATCGATATTCCGCCGGAGGGAGTCAATGATGCGGTCGCCACTGGGTCGGTCGACCCTGATACAGTTTTCAAGAAGGCGACGTTCCCCGACCAGACTGTCATCCACGGCGAGTCAGGGAGCGTCGACACGAAGACCCGCTCCACATTCTGGAACCCGGATATGACAGTCTTAGCGGTTCTGGCAGGAGTGAAGCAAGTGGAGAAGGGACGAATGAACCAAGCGGGGCTCTCAGCGTTCTAGTGCTGACACACCCCGTTATCGATTTGTAATTGCACCAAAATTCCTTTTCGGAGGGGCGAACGAGTCGTATTAGTTTTACAGATGGATGCGGACTTGAAAGATGCCAATGGATAACCCGCAGCCAGCGCTTGACCTATTAGTATCATTGCCCTCTGAGAACAGAACTGTTCTTCGCGACTGGTGGGTTGTCATAGACGGTGCTGAGAAAGGGGATGATATCAGAGATTATCCGGAGGTGTGGAGAGGAGAAGATGGCTGGGAACTGCCGCCCGGCCTCAAAACTATCGGTGAGCAAGATTGGGTTAGTATCGGCCACTGGAACGAGGGTGATTCTCCGCTCAGTCTTAACGCAATAGCGATTGGGTTAGGTCTTGATGACATCAAGTACGAGCCCGAGCAATTTTCTGGATTAATCTACGACCCGCCTGAGCACAGTGGGATGGTCTATTCGTTCTGGGAAACAGCTCTTGCGGTCGGTGATACAAGAGACGAAGCGTCTCACGCCTTCGATTATTTCATGGAAACGCTTGAGCGGCTAGACCTCACTGATGGGACTTCCGTCGAAGTAGAAACAAAGAAAGTGAGCAACGTCATCTCTTGACCCTCGATTCCTCTATACAGGCCGTCAAAATTCGATGCTCTCACTGCCACTCTGTATCTGCCTAAAGCACACAGTTCCTATGCGACGCCAGCAACCGATATGACCATTTTGGCGGTTTCCTTCAGGACTGGAATCTTGTCTTTGAACTCTTCCTTTCGTTGTTCCCACGTCAACTGTTGTAAAGCGTCAGCATCGTGTGAGGCGACCGCTAGCTTATTCGTTACCTCCTTGATTTGCTCTGCGTTTAGTTTCCCCAAGCGAAAGACAATCGCTTTATCTCCCTCCTCAACCTCTTTAGGATGATCTTCAAGGACTACCAGCCAAGGCATGTAGACAGAGGTCCAGTCAAGGCCGAGATTATCCACAACGAGTTCTTTTTGCGCTTCAGTGTTATTCGCAATGAGATACAGAACTGATTCGACTTCTCCGAAGTCTGACTGTGCCTGATAGATTGCATTTTGGATTTCAGTATCGGTACTGTCCCCAATCTCCGCAATGTACATATTGAACCCATTCTCCACTACTGACCAGTTCCAGTCATGGGCTGTGGACATAGTTAACAATTCACAAGTAGGTTACTTAATTACTAGGATAAAGCAAGTCGCCTGAAACAGACTCCCTGAGCTTAACAAGACAGACAGTCAAGCGGTATGCTGTGCGAGACCACTATGAAGCAGCTGGTAGGGTGGCCAGCGCCGCTATCGCGAACGGGGACAGAATCGTACACACGTATGATACAGCAGCCAACGATCGGGGTCACTTTGGGCTTCACATTGAGTCGAGAAATACGACAATACAGGTCGATGCTGACCCAGCAGCACAGTATTTGAGTGGCGGCGCCGTCACCAGGCTGACACACGAAAACGGGTTCAGTCCCAGCACCCTTCCAGAAGCCGCAGCGGCACGAGAAGTCATACTCGAGGACAGAGACTTGCGGGATTTCGATGGAGATATCCACGTTCTTGAGTGTCAGGAAGGCAGCGATGACACGGAGACCTTCGACGGTATCCGGGTCATACGGCCCATATATGCGTACGACTCGGAGTTTAGTCTTCGAGATTACCGTGGAGTGATCAACGACTTAGTGTTCAGAGGACGGGAAGCATTTGATATCGTGGCCGACGAACTAGACATTGACCTGACCGGCCAACAACCAATCGAGTCAACCGAGGCAGAGCCAGAGAGCGGACGGTCTTTCCACTGAGTCCGCATGCCAATCCGTAGATACGTTGGAAAAGGTATATAACTCAAGTCGACTACAGTACGCTTGCATGGCAGACCTAGTCGTCAAAGCCGCAGTTAAAGAAGCGCTGAGTGACATGAATGTTTCCGCTGACTTTTACGATGCCCTCGACGAGGAAGTTGAAGAGCTGCTTCAGGACGCGGCCCGTCGTGCAGAACAGAATGACCGGAAGACAGTCCAGCAGCGCGACCTGTAACAACGCAGATCCCTTTCTGAGATAGGTGAGGGGCTGGTCGAGAAATCGTATTCAGCCTCTTGCCAGTGTAGAATGAGTACAGCCGTTAGTCCCACAGACGACCCTGGAGAGATAGCAGACGCTCAAATACCGGATGTTGCTGCGTCGGGGTATCGAGAGCGGGCGATTCGAGACTACCTACTCTCGCTTGGCGGTACTGACGGCCTCTCAGTGAAATGCATTCCTGAACTCACCACGGCCACCATCGAACAGGACAGCCGCGAAGAAGCGCCTACAATACGGATTCCAGCCAGAGACTTTCCCCAGCGAACGCACGACTACTCGCAGGAAGTCGCGAATCGGCTCATCCAGTACGGATTAGCGCTTCACGAACACGGTCACGACCGCTACACGGCAGGGCCATTCCTCAAAGAGATATTCAACCGGGCTGAATTCTCTCAGCCCTACGGCGACCTCTACTGGGACTGTATCAACGGCTTCGAAGACTACCGTATCGAAACGGCGCTCATTGAGGCAGAAGGAAAGTGGGCCGAAGAGCGTCTGATGTTCACCCACCAGAACTTCACGTACGTCCCGCCTGAGCAGACTCCAGACCCAGAGAATATCACGTGGGCCACCGCAATTCAATCAGCCACGATCCACTACGGAAAGGCCCGTGAAACATTCGATTTCCAGCCGATATTAGAGGATGAATCCAACCAGTCACTCCAATGGAAATCGACTCTCGATAAGCAGATCTACGACACTATTCTCCCCGAACTGAAGCGAACTCTTGAAGCGGTCAGTTCTGAGCCAGATGGAAAGGCCGCTGTTCGGCGAATGATGGAGTTTGTTCACTCTTTAGACGAGTTCCTCGACGAGCTATCTGACGACCCGCCAGAACGAGATCAAGAACAAGAGGACTCCGTCGACAACAGTGGCGATGACCAGCAGAATGATATGGGGTCACAAAAGGAATCGGCAGATTCGCTCGAACAAAGCGATGAAAGCGGCGACCAGGGCCGTTCAGAAGAAACCGACGATACCACCGGAGACCCCAGCGACAGCAGTACCAGCGGTAGTGAGTCTGAACAAGAAGATGGACCGGAGGCAGAACACGATACTGAGGAACAAGCGGAGAGTGGCGGGACCCGGGAAACTGACTCTTCCAACGCCGAAGGGAAGAATGAGGCCGAGTCAGAGACCGATTCAGATGGAGTAGGCAGTCCAGATCACGGTGGGGAACAGGAGAAGCAAGATAACGGCGATGGTGACGATAGCCCCGACTCGAAAGCCACCACCTCCGGAGACCCTGATAGCGCCGGCGAAGAGAAAGAAGACAACCCAAGCTCGAGTCAGCAGCCGGTCGAGACAGTTGATGATTCAGTCGAGGACGATGAAGAGACCGACGACGCCACGCCTGGGGGCGACCCTAAAGAAGCGACTGAAGACTCAAGCGACCAATCCAGTGGTAGGGCGGGCACCGAACAAGAGAGCAACCAGTCTCCCAGCGGGGAACAGCAAGAGCACGACGAACAGCAGGAAGCCGGAGAGTCGGAGCGTGATGGTGGGGAGGAACCGTCCGGACACCAGCCAGAGGGTTCGGAGGCGGCGCAGTCTGAAAGCACTCAAGAATCCAGCCACGAGCCAGAACCAGCCCTCGTTGAACGGGAGTCTCGAAAAGCCTCTCACGAAGAACGAAAATTAGAGCGAGACAAGCAGGAATTGGAGCGCGAGATTGAACGGCTTCAGGCAGCGGTGGCCAGCGGTGACGGAGAAGTGGACCGGTTACGAATGGTTGACCCATCCGATGAGTCAGGCAATTCCGAAACGTGGGACGATATCACCACAGAAGCCCGAATCCTCAAGGGGCCGCTCCAGCAGTCTCTCCAGCAATCTCAGAGAACGAGCGAGCGGCGTGGGACCCACACCGGAACATTTGAGCCATCGCTTAGCCACCGTCTGTCGGTCAGTAATCTCGCGATCAACAAGCGGACAACTGACGGGCAGAAGAAGTCCTACTCGGTTGTGTTAGTCCTCGACCGGTCTGGGTCAATGGCTCAGCAGATCTCAACAGCCGAAGTCGCTGTCGGTGGGTTCGCCCTCGCCTTAGAACAACTTGGCGTGAACGTCGCAATAGTAGACCTCTACCGGAGTAATGCCCGGATGGTCAAACCCTTCGGAACCCCGACTCGACAAGTCCGAAACAATCTGACCAGTAAAGAAACTGGTGGGGGGACGCCGCTCTCAGATGCACTCGTTGTAAGCCGGGAACGGGTTCGCCAGGAGCCCCACTTCCCGTTCATGTTCGTCGTCTCAGATGGAAAGCCCCACAACAGTGAAAGGTATCTCACTGCTCTTGAGGAAACGCACTTCCCTGTTGTCGGAGTGACTCTAACGCAGTCCTCGTCGGCTGGCAAATTTGACGAGTACTACGACGTGTGTCGGTCAGCTAGGCCTGACGACATCGGAGACGAACTCGTCTCACTAGCTACCGAGATGATGTTTTAGAAGCGCCGGTGACCCGGCCACTAACAGGTTCTGCGAATGCGTAGCTGTCGTGGACTGTCTCGATCTTCACCTCAACATCGTCGCCCACCTGGACTTCGGGAACAAATACGGCATACCCAGTGTCAATAAAGGCGACACCATCTCCCTCCGCCCCCTCACTCTCGATGTGAACACGGCGGTGTTCGCCCTCAGACACCGGGGGCGTAAGGCCCTGTCTCCCAGCCATCTCTTCGTCTGTCGGTTGTCGCTCCTTTAGCGAAGCAGTTGACGAACCTGCCCCCACTTCAGATTGTAATATTGCCACTCTGTAGAGACTGTCTTCTGTGAGGCTCCCCATCTCCACCTCAGACTTCGGTATCCGTATCTGATATGCCCCGTCAGAAGAGGTGACCCGACCGTGAAATAAGGTTAAGAGAGCGTCCTCAATGACCATACTGACCAAACACAGTCTGTATTATTTAAAATCTGGTGGCTGGTCGATCCAGTGAGTTTGCGTGGCCAGTGGAGGGTATCTGCACCATATTTTTAATACTGAGACTGATTATATGGAAAGTAAGATGATAGCAAAGTGGGGTGAAAATGAGTAATCCGATTCGAGGGTGTGTTGCACGAGTTGAGCCGACCCCATACCATCGTGAATTCGTCCAGACTGTCGAACCAGACTGGGCAATGTTGAAACTCCACCACGCTGAGCGGTTGGTCGAAGATGGGTATACTGGAACGACGTGGGGGTCTGGACACACCCAGTTTATCACGACGTCAACGATCAACGACGAACGGCTGGATGATATTTCGTGGAGCGAAGAGCGGGACATCGTCCGGGAGTTCAGTCCGACCTATCACATCCCCACCGACGTTTCCGTGTATGCGAGCCAGCGGGCCAATGAGCGGGCAGAGTGTATTGAAAACTGCTTGACCGGAGCCGCTTATATGCAGTCGGAACTCGAAGAATATGCCCCCTCGATTATTCCACTATTCAAGGGATTAACACACAGCGAACGGGAATTGTGCCTGAGCGCTGCTGACGCCCTTGGAGTAGACATGGTTGCGATTTATGTCTCACCGTATTTCTCTTCCAAGCAAGGGAACAATCGCAAGCAACTTTTCCGCGACCTCAACCGGTGCTGGAATCACGACATGCCGGATGTGTTTCTCATCGGGCTCTTATCCCCAAACTACCTCGACCGGGTCCCAGGATTCGTTGTTGCAGCAGCGGGGCAGTACCAGTGGAGACAGCGATACGAGCCGGAAGCACAATCGACTGACGAGAGGCGCTCAGCATATCGTGAGTTAGAGACTCAGGTCGAAAGCGCACTCGGGGTTAACCGCCAGAGCGTCACAAGTCAGGCACAGATTAGTGAGTATATCCAAGGAGACTAACAGCATGTCACTACGCTGCCCAAACTGCGGTTACGTCGACGAAAACCACGACAGAGAACAGGGGTATCGCCTCGAAAACGAAGACACGGGCCAATCAAACAGCGGTACTTGGCGTAACGACCAGGGGTTCGAGACGGTCTTATCCACCCCACAACGACAGTCTGTGCGGTGTCCAGAGTGTGGCGAACGGATCTAACTTCACAGCATGCAGAAGAAGAAAAACGCTGGGGGAGTGAACGTCGAAGCCGCTGGGGAGCAGTCAGTTGAATATGCCCTCTCCAACGCAGAGAACTCAAGTACTCAAGCCTCAGTTGGCGAATTCCAAGAGGAGATTGAAGACGACGTCGAGAAAGCCAAGAGCGACATCGATGAAGAGTCTTGGCAAGAGCTCGTCGACGAAGCCCGAGAGACAGAAACCACCTATGAATCTGAGATTGGGTCCCGAGCCGAAAAGTACAACGAAAATGGAATGGAGGTCGTTGACGAGGGCAGCAGCCAGCAGTACGATTTCGATGAGGGCGGCGGCCATAGAAAAGCCGCACAACCCGGTGAGCGAGAATCCGTCCGGCGAGACAAGCCGTCCGCAAAAGAAGGGTTCATAGAGACGCAAGAGCCTCAGATAGAGACGGTCTCTGTTGCTCAAGAACTCGGTGCAGAGAACGAAGCGGTCCAGCAAGTGTTTGTCGAACCTGCCGAACAGGGAGAAAGCAATCAACTTCGACTCGAGGAACATCACTTCGAAGATGCTGAGGCGTTTCTGTCTGGGAACGAGGAAGTCAGCCTCCCCGAGGATAGAGCATTAGACGACTCGTTCCGCGACCTCGAGCGGGACGAAGTTACGGGAATCGACTTTGACAACCTCGAACCGCCTCAATCCGAGGGCGTTGGACCTGATCCAGAAGAAAGCGGTGGGGGTATGCACGAAGGGATGGAGAGGGCTTCAGCTAACCAAGCAGAAGCCGAATACTACGCTCAGAGAGTCGTCGAGCAGTATAATAATGGAGAATCGCCAGGCAAAGCATCGAAGCACGCCATTGAAAATTCAGCCCTTCGAGAGGACCGGCCGTGGGTAGGAGAAGACCAAGGCCCAGCCACCGGCGAAGATTATATCTACAGATTCGTAGAGGGCGGAGCCGGGGTCGATACGCTCCAATCTCCAGCATTCCAGCAACAGCTCGCAATGCGGCAACCAGAAAACTCCGTCACTGTCGACAACACCGAATACGGGAATGTGTTTGAGGCCATCACTGACGGTAATAAAGTCCTCGACGACGATGTCGAACCTGCTCTGGTTGCCCAGTCCCTATCAGCAGATAGCCACGACTATCTTGGAGAAACAGCCGTCCAAAATCTCAAAGATGCAGGATATGAAGAAGTCACCGACTTCGCGGACGCTACTGTTGACGACCTGACTGAGGTTGACGAAATTGGGCCTGCTAAAGCCGAGCGCCTCATCGAAAACGAAAAAGAGGCCGTCAGAGAGCTAAACCGCGTTGCAGAGCAGCTGAACGACACGATTGAGAGCGATGAATTCGATACTGGAGACTACAAGCGTATTTTAGAATACAGCGCAGAAAAAGGAGTCCCACCAGAGGTTGCTGAAACAATCTTCTTTGACTCAGCAGTCCGCAAGGAGATCCCAGGGCCGACTCCCGTGACTGACCTGACGCCAGGAGAGAGCCAGCGGCGTGCCCAAGTCAACAGGAGTCGCAACCGGCAATACGTCGATACACACGAGACCTCAGACGCTCCGTCGGCGTTTGAGCCAACTCATGGCAACTACGACTATCAGGCCCCGATTGAAGTAAAAGCGACAGTTGAGAAAGTCCACAAGCCAAGCAATCCAGACCACGGTGAACACCAAGTCGTTCGAATCAAAGACCACGAAGGGAATTTGAGCAAGCTTACGATATACAAAGACTCCCTCTATGAGTGGGAAGATGACGAAGAGTTCACGTCCGGTGTTCACGACTGGGGTGAAACAACCGACCCAGACGCCGCTGTCGATCCAAATTTAGTGCTCAAAGAAGGCGACCAAATTACAATCAAAAATCCACAAGTCAACGAGTTCGGGGGTGGCGACGACGACCACTACGACGGCAACACTCTCGCGACCACACCAGATACCACAATCAAAACCGATGCCCCGCCGCGGTCTGGTACAGACGGGACGATTTCATGGGCCGAACCCTCCCGTGGTGGAGTACAAAAGAAGCAAGAGAGAAACGGCGTTCCAGACTACGTCGAAAACAAGAGTCGAGCCATGCGGCGCAGAGACCGGCAATACAAGAAGCGACACGGCCAGCAGGACCAGCATCAAGAGAAATCCGTTGATGACCGGACCGAGAGCACAGTAGAAACCCGAGATACCGACGACCTCTACAGCCACTGACCGCACCTCTTTCGAAAGGGCCTACCCCCATTCAAGAACGAACCGGACAAACACTGGCCCACTGAGCGACACGCTGGTCAGTCATCGTGCTCCAATTCAGCAATCCGGTTTTCCAATTGTTCAAGCCGGTCCTCGTGAGCGTCCAGCCGGGCTTCCTGTTCGAGGTCGATGCTGAAGAATATCGGCAGCAATGGGTGCTGGGGGTTCAGCAGACCGCTGGCATCCGCATGCTCTCGGGCATATTCGAACAGTCGATCGTATAGCGGTTGGTCGCGGCGGCGAAGACCTCGTCGGAAGTCGCTCCATCGATCTTCAGTAGCGCCAAGCAGGTCACGGAACGTTGGGTTGGTGCGGCCCATGTTACCAGCTCCTGTTCGCGGAGAGCGCGTCTTGCAGTGGATTAGGATTCAGTGGTTGGTCTGACCCATCCATCATTGAGCCCTTTCCAAGACCCGTGTCTGCGGGCTGTGGCGGACCCTCCGGGGTCGAAGAGAGCCCTACCTGCTTAATACGGGATTCGAGTATATCTCGCCAATAGGCCAGCGTTGTCTGGTAGAAGCCGTCTTCAAGCGGATAGAGTTTTGTCTCGAACTCGTCGCCGACAAATCTCGGGCCGAGATCGGTTATCTCGCAACGCAGGTGGTTGTCTGCGATAGTTTCGACCGGGGCTGTGAAGTCGCTCTGTTGGGTCCTCGTTACTATAACGGGGGCGTCAAACCCATCTGCATATTTCCGTAAGAGAGTGACCGCACGAGTTTGGAGTGTTGCAGCCTGTTCCCGTTCCAAAGAATCCTCCTTACGGTAGAGCACATCGACAGCTGGAGCGACGATCAGCGCAGGGGTCAATGTCTCAGAAGCCTCACCCTCAGTATGCCGACAGTCTCCCCCACCTGACTGCCACACGTCGGCTTCAGACATCGTCGCCGCTGCTTGGACATGTTGGCTAACTGCCGTCGGCAGATGGTCGAGGAGGCTGTAATGCTGATAGGCAGTGAAGCCCCGTGCAACGTGGATTCGGTTGAGCAATCGCTGACTTGGCGCTAACCGAGCCAGCGACGTCGTCATCGCATACCCGAGAGCGTCGACCCAGTATGCTGGGCCCGAATTCATGAGCATATGGTCCAATACGAGAGATTGCAGGACCCGGACGTGCCTACCATCCACATCCAAGAGAGTAACACCGTCATCGAGAGAGGGGAGAAGAAGGTCCTCGTGTCTGGACCGTCCCCCCTCAGTCAGTGACGACTGGTTCCGGTCAGCTCCACGGGTGGGAGGATTAACAGCCATCGGTTCTCGGGTGGGATTGTGCTCGTCCATACCAGAAACAACGTACACGGGCCAAATAAGCGAATGAGGGGTACTTCCGGGTTTCAGGGATGGAGAGCCAACGCCGTCGGTACCGCCACTGTCCAGTGAATCTATCGCACAAATCGTATTTCCACGTTAGTTTCCGGATTCAGAGAGACGTGCAAATCGGCTGGTCAATGTATTTAGCCGGATAGCAGGAGTGACTCATGTCCGATGATGACGATTCAGAGAAAGTGACGAGAACAGACGTCGGGGCTTCGATTGAGGCGAGTTTGAAACGAGGCAATGACCCCCGAGACCAAGACAAGGTCAAAATCAAGGCCAAAGGCGAAACCGCCAGCGAAGCAATCGATGAATTCGACGAGCTGCTCCGGGAATACGAAGAGGAGTACGGGACCAGGCTCAGAAACATTGACCCCGACAGGGAATCAGGTGCTGTTCAAGAGACAGATGAGAAATAGACTACTCTGACCGATGTTCGAGTATCACTGTCCGAATCCTGACTGCCAGACGACCTACGACGTCCACGAAGCTGGGTGCCCACACGAAGGGAAAAGCCGGAGCGAGATAGAGAAAGCCTACGTTGATATCCTCTCTGTCCTCTCACGGCTAACGTGCTCGAAGGAAAGTCTGGAAGAAAACGCCCACGAGTGGGATGAACTACACGATAGGGCATTCGAGAGGCTTGTCCAAGTCGGTCACGTCGCGAAGACCGAAGAAGGATACTACACTATTGGAGATCGCAGTACCCGTGAATCGAAACGGCCCTATAGTGACCCCCTGGCCACGATATACCGCCACGGGACAGTCTCTGGCTGCCACGATAATGGCCTGTTCGCGCTCATGGCCTTCTTCTCTCACATCGGGCTTTCCTGGGAAGAAACAAAGCGAGAACTCATAGACTGGTACGAGAGAACAGGAACCTGGGAACGAGGAGGATTCACTGAACCGAGCCCAGAAGCCCTCATACTCAAAAAGAAGCACATCTACGACGAAGGCTACGGGTGGAAAACGAAGGGGCAAGCTGCAAAAGAGGTGATTGACAGGCACCGCGGTAGGGCCACCAGTTCACAGCAGGAGACAGCACAATCGTAAGCGCGATCACCGGCTGATTTCCCAATTATTACAGAAATACATTAGAAATCGAGGGGCGAACATATTCTTTCTAAAAACAACTTTTTAGACCATCTATCCGCATTTTTGGGCCCATTTGTTCTCGGTGCCGTGTGTGGATGCACTGAATTTATTGGGCTTCTTTTTTATACCTAGAGTATTTTTACAGATGATAGGAACAGAACTCAGTCTGTTCCTGACGTATGGCCCCAGCTAACGGTAGGGGTATGCGACGGGGTGCGGAGCGTGTGACACTTTCATTCCAGCCCCTCCGTTCCGCTGGCAAAAGTAACGTGCCTGAGGAAGTCGAAGTTGATCCACGATTCAATTGTCACAGTGAGACTCTATAGCCTTCGACTAATCTGTGCCAGACGCCTGTTACAGAATATATAGCCGGATCTCGAATATCTGGTATAGCATACGGTTACAGACACCTGTAACAGAAGCTTGTTACAGATGACATGGCCGCTCCAGAATATCTGGCATAGCTGACAGTTACAGATACCTGTAACAGACACTTGTTACAGTAGAGTTAGTCCCATCTGGAATATCTGGTATAGCATACAGTTACAGATGTCTGTAACAGATGTATATGGAGCAATGGGGAGCGGCATTTTGGCTGAATAGTTTGAAATCGCAGTAAGGAAGCGGTACTGACAGCTATCGCAATCGTCTGTAACAGGTATCTGTTACAGACATCTGCCCTGAGTGTCTGACACAGATTTATGAGAGAGCATGTTATAACACGCACTATATGATTACGGCCGTGGTGTACTCAGAGTCCGGCGGGACGTACAAGACGACGATGACGGCCAACTTAGCCGTCGCACTTGAGCGGATGGGGCAGAACACACTCGTTCTGGATTTCGACCCACAAGAAGGTAACCTGACCAGCCTCTTCGATGCCGGCGAGCAGCGTAGCGACCCAGACGCGGACAATCTGGTCAAGCACATCTTAGACATGCCCGACGGGGAGTTCGAAGATCTCATCGAGACGACTGAAGAGGGCGTCGACATCATCCCGAGTCACGACATGCTCGGTGACTTCACGTCCAACCTAGAGCAGAAGATATCCTACGAGACGGGGATGCAAAACATGTCCCGGGAGGAGTATCCCCGGTTCGAGCTACTATACGAACTCCTCTGGGAGAAACAGGCACTCCACGAAGAGTACGACGCAATCCTCATTGACCCTAACGCCCGTGCGGAGGACTTGCTGTATAACGCTATCTTTGCCCTTCGGACACTCGTGGCGCCGGTCAAGCCCGCGGGCAAGGGGAACCTGAGTCTCGATGGGCTGGAAGAACTAGTCGGCAACATGGAGACACAGCTCGACATCGAGATCGGGCTGTCATGTGTCGTTCCGTCGGGGGTCGGCCAGACCAATGCCCACAGACAGTACCAGCAACAGTTCGAGGATACGGCTGAGTTCGCCACACCGGTGACGATTGGCGACCGCGAAAGTCTCATGGACGCGATGTGGGAGGCGAGAGGGTCTGCGTTCAAAGTGGTAGAAGAGCGCTGGAAAACCTTTGAGAGAGACGGCAAGATGGTCAGCGAGGCTGGCCAGCGACGTGTCCGTGACCGAGAAATCGACACACTAGAGAAACTCTACGAACTGGCTCGCTTCATCGCGACGGAAACATTCGACGCCGAGATTGACCCCATCCTCGAACTGGATATCGACGGCCACGACAATCATCAAATCAATCTTGAAGAGGACGAGCCAACGGAGGCGACAACCGCATGAGCAATTTCAAATCCGGCTCCGGGGACCTCGACTTTGGGGATAGTGACGACAATGCCGACGGTGGCGAGGCGGCGGCTGAAGAAGACAAGAGACAACACCCGTCTACGGGCAGTCAGTCCAAGACAGCCGAGGGGAATGATTCGACGGCGACAAAGACCAACTCGGCAGACGCGTCCACCGCGACGTCGTCGGATGCCGAGGCAGTTTCGGAAGATGAGTCCTCCACTCCGAACTATCCATACTTCGTTCGTCGGAGCAACGTCGGTGACGAGCGTGACAAACGCATAGAAATCCACCTACGGGAGGAAGTCGCCGAACAAGAAGCGGCGTTCCGAACCGCACTCGCAGACGAACTCGACACGGATGAAGTCGCGAAAACCGACGCTCGGGAGTTCGCCCTGCTCGCTGCGTTCCAAAACCCCGAGAAGGTCGCCGAATTGATGGAAAATCAAGGCTTCGGCGCATTGGATTGAGTAGCCGTAACGGTCTGTTTGCGTTTGTGCGTATAGTCGAGTAACACGTCGGTTCTATTTGCTAACCAACACAGAGCCAGTGGAAGCAATTGCCAGCGTATTCAGTGCACCTGCTATCCCGAGGCTGATTATGAGCATTCAAGAAGGAGGCTACCACGTCGAGGGATTACATCAGGTCCATGAGGAGCTGGATGAGCAAATCACGAAGGCAGAGCAGCGAATCCAGCAGTGGAACGAGTATCAAGAAGCCCTCTCAGAGATTGACGATGCAATCGCCCACTTCGATTCCGTTGCGTGTGGCACCCTGAAGGTAAACGAACGCGAAGGAACGATTGTCGCAAAGATTGCTGCCCCACAAATTGGCGAGCGACTACGGGAACTCCACCGGGAACACGACTGGGACTCGATAGAATTCAAACATCTCCAAGATGTGGGCGTCTTCCAGGTGAAGATGGAGATGAGCACTGAAGGAATGCTTGCCCCAGACGCTGACAGGACCCCTCTCGGCTATATCGAGGAGATCAAACACAACGTCGAAGAAGGTCTCCGTGCGACAAGCATGGGGGAAATCCAAGACGCCGAATCAGCCCTCAACAGGTTGGTTGATATCGGTCGGGAAATGCAGCAGGACCCTGACGGTAGCGTCTCAAACCGAGCAGCCGAGGAGCTTGAAGGGACTGCACGTACACTGCTTCAACAACTTGATGACGGTGACATTGATCAGGTCGAAGACGGTCTGCGGCACATTGACCGTCTGGAGTTCATCGTAGGTGATGGCAGTGTCTGATATCAGTTCTCTGGTCCCTGGAGATAAAGTGCAGTCGATTCTCACCGGGTACACGTACACTGTCGACAATATCGACGAAGCCGAAGGGGAAATACAGATGGAAGGCCAGCCACCAGTCTCTATCGACGCCCTCCAAGAGGACATCGATGAGGGTCGATTGCGGGTACTCGCTGCGAAGTCCGATTCAGACTCCATCCCGTAGAAAAGTCCCGAAGAGAGCGCTCAAATTCTGTTTCCTACCCGGCATCCGGTATATTACAATGGCAAGTACCACCACCAGACAGTCCACCGTACCGTTCCAGTCCCCGAATGGGTTTCACCGGTCTTCTGAGGCCCCAAATGCGCTCACTGCGTCTGTCGCCGATTGTTTCAAACACGACGGGGGGCAAGGCCAGATCGTAATTAAGAAACTCCAAACAGTTGACGGCGAGAGTTTCTGGCAAGTGGAACGCTGGCTATACCGAGACGGCAACTTCTGGAGAGAGGCCACCTTCGCAGAACAAAGCCGTAGTGAAGTCCACGAGCGTGTTTGCGAAGAGACGAACATCATCCGTCGTTGAGAGAAAGCCAGTCGCTCAGACGTGCTGGATTGTATTCAGTCGGGTGGCCGATGCGACCTATGGCAACTAGAGTTGACAAGGGCTACTACAAGGTCGGACGCATCGAAGTGAAACGAGGTGGACCACGGCCGAGAAACTGTGGTACCTTTGGAGTGATCTTAGGCGAGCGAGCAGAAGAACTGGGGCACCTAGAATGGATGTCTTTCTGTGAGGGCTCGCTAAAGACGAGCAAATGGTTCGCGTATCGAATCGGACCGGGCGACAACGGAACCGGGACGCGAACTGACCTTCTGAAAGCCTTCGACACGAAATCCAACGCAATCGACTATCTCACCAAGCGCTACGGTTCAAAGTTCGACGAGGAGTTCTGATTCATGCCTGAGGATAGTAGCAAACCCGGTGAGGAGAAAGAATATGTCGTCTATTCCTACTACGAGTCAACGCTCGGCTTTTACGAGGAACTGGCGGCAACTTCCCCAAGGGACGCCGTAGAGAAAGCCGTCAAACAAAGAGACCAAGAGAACTTATTACCCATCAAGGAAGGCTATCAATCTGAAAAGGGCGGATTTCAAGCGATTCGGAAGGAGAACATCCACATCTTCCACCACCAGTGAAGCCGGGTTGAGACTAGTGGTGTGTATTGAGCGCCAGTTGCACTCGTGTATGCCAGACTCCAATGCCCCCGCTGACACGGGCTCTTCGCAGCACAGTAGGGAGAAAGGACAGCAATCGGATGACGTCGCAGAGCACACCTGGACCGCGATTTCATACAATCGACCGCTCACACGTCAAGCCCGTCGAGCTCTGACGGACTGTGAGATACTCGAAGAACGACATCCTCAGGAACCAAATCGGTGGTCCGAGGTCGACGTCGACGAGCGTCCGCCTGATGAGCTGCTAGAAAAACACGAGCTACATCTGGAAGACCCGACAGGCGGCAAAGAACCAACTGCGGTCTACAAGACTCCCGACGGCAAGCGAGTCGAAGTGTTTGACGACGCGGTCTTCACCAACGGTTCAGAAAGCACCGTGAGTCCCGAAGAAGCCCGAAACGTAGCTAAACAGAGCGGATGGGAGAAAGTCTCCGAGTGAGAGCGAGAGGCAGAGAGCAAAGAGCGCATCCGACACAATATCCGTATGAGCCTATCGAAGAAGGAGATTTTATTAGTTGATGAAATAACCACTTGCTCACACTTATTTACCATTCCAAGAAAGAGATTGTACTATGGCCGAGTGTGAGACCTGTGGGGCCACCGACGAACTGGTCCATACATGTAACCATTGTAGTGGTAGGTTCTGTCCGAAGCACACACTCCCCGAGAATCATAACTGCCCCGCGCTACGGACTGACAATCTCGAGTCTGGAGCGTATGAGAGTGATGAGGACAATTCAGAGGTTGGCCCAGAAACAGGCTCACGGGGATCGCCTCGGATAGTCGATGAAAAACCGGATTTCAAAACAAGTCCCGATGTGGCGATTGATGGGTCTGTATCAAGAAGTTCAAACACCTCAAAGACTGATGATCCACCCCAATCCACGACGGGTCCGAGTGGCTTCCGACGGGTGAAACGGGCCTTCACTGGTGGATTTGTCTCACAGCAATACCGGGGGACATGCCCACACTGTGGAAACTACGTGTCGGAACGTGGAAATACAGGTGCTGCTGGTATTCTTGAGTGTCCCAACTGCGATTGGCGGGCCGGATACCCAGTACTACGGCATCTAACGCATCGAATACACTGGAGGTTGTGGAAGCGCAGGACGCTCAAATCTGTCAAATTTGCACTGGTCCTGATAAGTCTGTTCGGGTTAGTCGCTGTATTCGGGACTGGAATTGCCCCGGTAGATGCTGCTGCAGACGGTGTAATCAACGCGACTGGATTGAGTCAAGATGCAGACCGCGCCGGAGCCGCAGTTGCGGGGTTTGCTAACCGCACTGAGCAATCAGACGCATCGAAGGCGGCCGAACCAGACTCCAGTGATGGCGGGGGTTCAATCAATGAAACCCGGGTCGAAATTCTGATACATGAGTATATAAATCAAGAACGTAACGAGGCTGGTCTGCCCTCCCTCGTTTACAACGACGAACTCAACAGCATCGCAGACAACCACAGCGAGGATATGGCGACACGATCGTATTTTTCCCACGAAAATCCGTTCGGCAACGGCGTTAGCGACCGATACGCCGAGGCGGGCTATGAGTGCCGGGTCAGTACCTCTGGCAACAGCTATGCCACCGGCGGAGAAAATATCGCCCAAACGTGGGTATTCAAGCGCATCGACACTGGACAGGGGACTCAGTACTTCACTTCTGAACGTGAGCTAGCACGCGGGGTCGTCAACCAGTGGATGAACTCATCCAGCCACCGGCAAAATCTACTTCAAGACTACTGGGAGTCCGAAGGAATTGGAATAGCCATCACGCAAACAGGAAAGGTCTACGCCACACAGAATTTCTGCTGAACCACGAATCGCTCTCAGAACAGTAGCAGCGGACGTATTCAGTTCTTGGCCAGTGTGGAATATAGATGCCAGAGTCAGACTCCAAATCCAACCGCCGGAAAATAGCCGTTCTCGAACTGACTAACGAACCGAGCAGTGACGAGATCGCGTTCCTCATCGACGATACGATTGAAAAGCACCCAATCACGGCCGAGTCAAATCAAGACGGTACATACGATATTTTTCTCTTAGAGGATGCCGAATGACGGTTGATGACCATTATCTCGATGGAGTATATTACGACGGGGAAAACGGGTCCTTCGTGAAAGTGAGACAGCCCAAAGGAGGTGAAGGGGTGGCAGCAGAAATCATCTCACCACCTCAGCCCGATGTAGAACCAGTCCCGTTGGGTGATGACGAGTGGGAAAGTCTCAAAGCGAACCTCCTACCAGTTCCGGAGAAAGCCATCGAATCGCCAGCAGCCTACTACGAACACGTTGTGGAAACCCTCCGCCGTGATGACCACCAGTTCGATGTAGGGTTCATGTACGCTGACTGAATCCCGGATTTCTGTCTGAACTTTTTCGAGAACCATTCAACCCCTCAAATCGCTGGGAGGGCAGTGGGCCCGCTACAGAGGTCAGATATCACTCACAGAGTGTTGGGTTCGAATCCCAGTCCCAGCCGTTATGCCAAGTAATACAGACGAATTCGCACTGGCTAGTCTCGATGTCAACGATGTATTCATACACCCAGATACCGGTGAAGAAGCCATCCTGATGGACTGCAAGCAGGTGGGAGAGTACAGTAATTCAGTCTGGGCGTACGGTGATCCAGAAACGGGAGCGTTCCAAGGGCTGATCGAGGATGGTGGTATGCCAATTGGCGACTCTGTCGAAGTGACTTTCGTGAGGCACGCAGGGGCCGGTACAACGCAGACGAGTGCGGAAGCATAAGGGACTCAATTTTTATCATGGCCACAGACACGTCCAAATCAGCGGCACCAGCAGGTATTGACTGTAGCCCGATCATCGAACCCCTGGAAACCATCGAACGCCGTGGATTCAGCCGCCACAATCTGTTTCGAGACTGGCTGGAGTTGATACTATACGCATTACAGCGGGATGATGATGCCTACTTGGCGACACTTGAAAAATACAAATCGGAGAAGTCTAGGGAAGAGGGGAACCGGAATGCAGACCTATTTTCTGAGTCGTTCGGACATTTGATGCGGCTCACACAGGAATCGAATCTCGATGTCCTGGGCGATGTATACGAAGAGTTCGGGATGAACAGCAATCACTTCGGCCAGTACTTTACACCTCACCCGACAGCGAAGATGCTTGCCCGTTTCGACGTCGACGACTCTCATGGCAACCCTCCAGTCAGTATAGCAGATCCAGCATGTGGTTCTGGCCGATTGCTGGTTTATGCAGCAAGAGAAATTGACGAAGAAGTGTGGGCCTTCGGCCAAGACCTCGACGAGATGTGTGCGATGATATCGGCAATCAATTTCACCCTGTTCAACCTCAACGGCATCATTATCCAGGGGGACAGTCTCAAGCTCACCAAGCATAGAGCATGGCAAACAACCAATTCCGGACTCGGCGGGAGCATACGTGAAATAGACCCTGAGCAATGTTCAGTACACGAAGACGCTCTCCGGGCCGCAAGAGAAGATGCCCAAGAAATAGAGGCCAACGAGGAGCCGACCGTTGCCGACCTGACCGGCCAGGCCGACATCAGCTCGTGGACCTAAGAGACACAGAAGCTCAATCATGACCAACAAGAACACTTGGGATACTCGCCCACTCCCACCCGCGGTGCGAGAGTGGGCAGACGACGTTTCGGGGTACCTGACTGATCTCTATGCAATCACCTGGGAGAAGGAAACAGCTGCTCGCAAGGATGCGGACTGGGAGTTTTATCAGAGCGAAAAGAGCCACGTACTAGACCAAGACGATATCAATTGGGTAATCGAAGGGTCCGAAAGGACAGTCGTGTACATAGGGAGAGCATGGGATGGGAAGACACTCTTTGATGATAGAGCGGGAGTCGTCGTAAAGTTCCAGTCCAGCGTTGAAGCCACTGAAAATCCGAGTGCAGTAGCGAACCGACAGGCCATCGAAACGTTCACAGAAATTTGCGAGAGGGAAGACGGAGACCTCGTTTCACCACTCTACAGCGCCGCAGAGAACGGGAGTTGGATTGCCCAGCAGTACGCAATCCCGATTAATCCCCCACGTACCGAAGATGCCGCTCCGTACGACTGGATTCGAGATGACCCAGATAAGCAGTTGCGAGAAAAATTTAAGCAAAAATGTCAGCAACGCGGTCTCTCAGTGAACACTTCGCGTGGGAACGTAGGGGTCAATCAAGCGGGAGAAGTAGTGCTGACAGACATAGGAGGACATACGTCCTACGCGTCCAAGTCAGGTTGACTCCGATTGATACCCTTCAGCAATTCGTACGGTAGTTGACTCGGTGATAATGCCCGGGTCCCTTTTCGACGGTCCCGTGACAACAAGTGGGACTGGGGGGCTGTCATCCGTGACCTGGAGTGGAACGACACCGCCGAGTCGGACAGCCCTTGACTCCAGTTGTCGCTTAATATGCTGAACTGCATCGCCCCCGAAATTGTAATTTGCATCGCGGTATGGTATCAAAAGGACCCTATCGAGCCCATCAAACGATGCTTCCGCCAGGGTAACAGTATCGCCTATCTCAACTTGGGAATTGTACCGGGTGTACTGGTCGATGAAAATCTCATCCTGTTCCCAATCCGCTCTGTCAGCCCTCCACACAGTCACAAAGGTTTCTGTCTCGCCAGATATCTTGATATACTCGCCTGTTTTGACACCAAGTTTGAGGAGAGTTTTCGGATCAAGACGGGCTACCCCTCGTCCCTCGTCCTCGGGGTAGTTGTCTGCCACGATACGCTTGACTTCACCCATAGAAAATTGTTGGGCTGGACGTATTAAAACCGTAGACTAGCGGGTATTCAGAAGCCGTGCCTGAGTGAAGCATGATACGAAAAGGCGAGAAGTACATCGTCGAATCTCGAGAGGAGTTCATCGACCGGACGAAGTTCTCGAAAATGGATGCGCTAGAGGCGAATGGCGTCAACATCATCGAGATCGCCCAAGAGTCTCTACCCGATACCGAGCCCATACCGGATGATATCAACGACGTTCCAAAATCCGTCATTCACGAGTGTTTCGCCGAACTGGATGGAGTCATCCAGCCCACGCTACAGGCAGACACCGGAGAATGGGTTCATCTCTACGATGGAATAATTCATACCATCATCAATCTTCATCCAGAAGAGAAGCCAATTTGGGCCGAAGGAAAGGTTACGCCTGAAGGCATCAGCACCTCACTGTACCAAGAGAACGGTGATCAGCCAGCGCTTCTAGACGAATACTGGGTCACGTGGTCCGAGCTCATCGATGGAGACGAGAGTTGGGCCAGTTTCCAAGACGTCAATATCGACACTGAACGCTTCGAGCTTCAAGGAACCGGACAATGACTCAGCCAGAACACCCCGCTACCAGTGACACTGATCGCGCCGACGATTCGAAATACTACAGGATTACAGATGTCGCAGCACCCGATGTGGGCAATGCAGTATATTTCAACCACCCGAACATGGGCTGGTGTCCAGTCCTCGATGTCCTCACCGATATCGAGAACGACAGTGTCGTGATTGCGCTCGGAGACACCGAAACCGGCGCTTACGCCGACCTCATCAAGACGTTCTACGGCGAGTACGCTGACGTCATCGTCAGTTTACCGAAAGCACCCCAACTCGTCAAAAACTACCCTGACTCCCAGATCGAACCTGCCGACCACCTCGTCGAAGACCTCCCTGCAGACCCGCCAGGGGCGCAGAACGTCTGAACACCCGCTTCGAAAAAATGAGTACTAAGAACACCGCAACCCAAGATCTTGAACTCGGTATCGATGCATACGCCGGCGACGAAACCTCAACAGCTGACCTCCTACTGAATCTGGAAGGCCGTGCTGTCCACAGATTCACTGAGGGGACTGGGAAACACGCTGGCACCGCGCTCATGGCCGTCGAACTTCCGACAGGGGAAGGGCTCGGAGTGCAGGTATCGATGGATGTGGATACCTCTCAGGCAGAGGTCCATCCAATCGCGTCGCAACAACATGACGGTTCCTGGGTCGTCGACCCGACCACTGAAAAGTGGACGCTCGACAGTCTTGAAGAGCCCTGCCCGGAGTCCCAGATAATCGGTGTTGCTCAGAAAGACATCATGGACCCGGACAACGCCCGCGTAGCTGTTATCCTCGAATCCTACCTCCATGACTCACCGTACGCGCTTGATATCCACATCAATGATAGCGGCGGGACAGAGTTCTTCGAAATTGAACTCTGAAGCCGCAAAGGGATGGTAAAGTTTGGGGGGTGACGGACACCTCAAATGGGGTTCGAAAGTGTCCGCACTCCCACGGTATTCCAAGGAATAAAAAACATTTTTCGGTTCTATATTTTCGTGAAAAAGCTACACTGTACAGCAGTTATTTATTTGATATAGTGTGTAAACAAAGAAATTTGTTATTTGAATAACCCGAATATAGGGTAATTTTAACTGTCATAACTAGAGTTGTGATACTAATGAGCGAAAGTACAACTGGAGAGTCAGAATGGAGTCGGAATACAGATGTTCCATCGGACAAGGGCGGGAGTACCCACCAAGAGGGGGTGATCGAATACGAGAATAACAGCGAATCCTGGGAAGGCTGGCAGTTCGCCCCCGGAGAGGTCGTCGCAGCGATACCGGGAACCACAGCGTTTGACCCCGAGTCTCAAAGAAGTAAGATACACGACCAAGAGAATCTCTGTCGGGTTGGTAGACGGGTGATTGATGCAGAATCGGGATTTCGCTGCTACCTCGTTGAATATCTCAACACAGATCGGTTGCAGTTGGAACTGGCGGGTTCCTTTCATGAGGAATACCGTCGGCTGGGTAGTCTCCAAAGGCAGAGCATCGACCACATTCTTGAAAAGTATCACATAGGAGAACATAGCTCTGACAGCGACGAAGAGGGCCTAGACTGGGACTTCGATGATGGAGATGAACAAGAGTAGGTAAAGCGGGTCGCTACTCTTGGAAGTATTCAGTGGGACTGGCTGGTCCGAGTTGTTCTCAACAGCACATGACCGCCAAACCACTACACACTCACGGGAAGACGCATCTCTTCGGCGGCTCCTTCGAAGAGTACGCCGCTCAACAGCTCTCCCCTAGGGCCGATGTACTTGTCGCCTCCCAGAGCGAGAAATATCGGTCTGCAATTGTCGACGAAATTCGCAGCTCGGACAATTTCTCAGGCCACGTAGAGTGCTACGGAGGGGACCAGAGTGACATTCCATTCGAGCCAGATACGTTCGACACTGCCATCCACTTTAACCCCAGCCGCGGAATCCTCCAACGGCACACCCCGCTCTATGAGATGGTGGCCGCTGTGCGCGAACGCGGAACGATTGTTTACCGAGCACCCAACTATATAGCGCAGTCAGATTCAGCGTCGGTTGGAGAGGTGCACGTTATCGGCTGAGGCAATCACGGCGATCCCGTCGTTGCAGCGACGTTCGAGGTTACGACTCCAGGCGACCCCCGGAACGAAGAACAAACCGAAAGCAACGAAACGACTTTTTCAGACTTCATATGACCAGCAAACCGAAAAAAGAGCATCAGTTCACCTCGTCGTGGCGGTGGCCAGATGCCTTTGAATCATGGGTAGAGTCCATGACGAATGGATTCACGGTCAACGTCTGTGCCGGGCTCTCCACACTAGGAGACATTCGCGTTGATCTGATGTCGCCGCCTGAAATTATTGGACTTCTCCAAGACGACGACAAAACATCGCTATCCGATGCTCGCGAGGTTTGCTCAGACCTGCTTGACGGGCAGTACATCGGGAGGGATGTGATTCAAGAATTGTACGAATCGTCTGCTCCGGCCACCCACGAGCTCGCTGACCTGATTGACACCAGTGGTTGCCTTCGGGTCGACGTATTTGACGACAGTCAACTCCCGATCGACGATAACACGGCTGACTGGACTATTTGTGACCCGCCCTGGAAGTCGCTCCCAAAAGAAAGCAGGCAGCGCCTCTTCGACGAACTCATCCGGATAACAGACGCGGGCGGGCATATCCTATTCAATGCCTGGTGGGTCCCGACGTCCGAATACACCACTCTTGACCAGATCCGGTTGCGACGAGACGACGAGCGCTACGGCATGGGGACGCCGAATATCTCATACGCCAGCATCCATACTGTCCACCCGTCGTCTCACACCGCTCGGTATCTCTCGCAGACATTCACCAACCGGGAGTACGCCCCTGAGCCGTCGTGCCTGAAAGAAACGATTGAAGCCGAGACTGCATACCGATTGGAGCACATCGAGGGAGTGGACCACACTGCCTACGATATTCGTGCAGTTGGACCGGATACATCACAGCGATGCCCGCACTGTGGCTGTGCAGACCTCTCGCTAGTCGCTGACAACGCGGAATTCGACAGCGGCGGCTGTGACACACTCTATGAATGTGCGAACTGCGAGTATCCTGTGTCTCAGCACGAACTCGACTTAGTTGCCGAGGGTGAAATTCAACAGGTCCGCTACGAACACGGGTGGTCAGACATTTCGCCCTGTCAGCTGGAACGAGTTGACCCACGCGAGCCAACAGCCGAGATTATCGCCCAACTCGAATCTGAACCTGGAATTGAGGCAGGCGATGCTGAGTCGTACTTGAAGACCGCACTCAGTAATTCCAGTAGAGCCCCCGCGAGGTGACTGTGGGTTCGAATCCTACACGGGGAATATGGGCACGCAAGATGCTCAACCAGATACCGAACAGAATTCAGACAGTACACTCGCCATCGCGAACTATGACGACTTGGATGTCCTCGAATCTGGAGGCCACCACTACCTCACCGGTCCAAAGTCGGCGTGGGAGCAGTTAGAGCGAGCCGCGAAGGATATGCAGGGGAAAGCAGTCGAGATTCCAGAAGACGACGACACTGTCGAAATAAACCGTAATACGCTACAGTCACTTCTGGAGTTGGTCTATATGTACCGAGGTGACAAGCGGGTCACTCACAACGCAGATATGAAAGAGCGGTTCGACGTCGTTCACGTTGTTGAAGACAGTCTCCGAGTACTAACCAACAAAATGAGCCGTTGAGAGGCTTTGTTGGTTAGCTATAGTAATCGTTAGAACTTTTTGCCCGTAGTACGTTGAGTGATCTAATGGATCATCTTGACGAGATCTCCGTCAAGGAACTTCAAGACGCTCTCGAAAACGTGGACGGAAACAAGCCGACACAACGGTTGTTAGCGGCAATCGCCTACAAAAATGGCGTCACTCAGACCGAACTTGCTGAGTGGCACGACACCGGTCGAAGAACGATCTATAGCTGGCTCAAGCGACTCGACACTGACGAGTCGCTTGAGCAGGCTGTAACTGACGATAAGAGAACTGGTAGAAAAAGAAAGTTATCAGATTCAGAGCAGCAAAATTTCCAAGAGACTGTTCACGAACCGCCCGAAAAAGCTGGGATCGACGCGCCGGCGTGGACGCCGGCGCTCGCTCAAG
>NZ_JAHYBW010000013.1:0-109196 GCF_032027985.1 Haloarcula sp. 1CSR25-25 | reverse complement strand
TTTAGCTAACTGAACGACTTTGCTCGTGAAGCGGGAGATCTTAGACATGAATCATCGACGGTTTCCCGCTTCAACTTCCTAGTTCTAACGGTCGATGCCGCCGTCGTCCAGCGATTCACCAGAGCCAACTATAGCGATTACCGAGAGTAGACAGAGAAGCGCGACAGTACTTGAGAAGACTACAGAGACGCTAAAAACCAGGGCGAAGGCTGCGGCGAGTATCAAAACAGATGGGATTGTTCCCTTCTCTCCGGTATTTTTCTGGGACCGGTCCCCGAAAAGGGACCGAAAGATAGCCATCCGAATGAGAAACCCGCTGATAGTCGGGCTAAGTCCTGCGGATAGGACTACGATAAAGACTAGCGCAGCAATGCTGGCAATGGCGAGTATCAAAACAAGGGGTGTGGTCATGGTTGGCGGGTCACCGTTAGGACGGAAATCGGCTGGGGTGTGTCTGGATTAGCGCGTCACGAAATCTGTGATGTGCCCCGGACCAGTTGCCGGTTTGGTGAAGAATTCACCTCCCTTTCCACGGTCTTCAACTGAGAGCGTATCAACGAGAGTCTCCACTACCTCCTCCCTCGATAAGACACGCTCGGTGTTGGGGATGTTATCTGCAATCTGCGTGAGACTGTATTCCGGACTCCGATTGTCGTCGGTAACGACAAGCGCCGGCTCAGCGCCGGAGGGTTCGAACACTGCAACCCGCATCTCCTTCGAAACCGAGTCAAGCGCACGGCTAACGTGGGCGGCAATCTGGGGGCGAGAAAATCCGTTCGGAACGGTCAACTGATGCTTTTTCCCACCAGTGTCCTGCGGCCGCTGTGGCCCGCCTGCTGATAGCGGCGTAGTCGAGTCGATGTCTCCGGCGGTTGGTTGATTCGAACTCATATGAACCTCAGAGAGGCCGTCTCTCCGAATACTTTTGAGCTCTCTTTCCATTCTACCACAGGGGAGCCGACGTTTCGAGGGCTGTGTTATCGGCCAGAAGACCTTGGAGACGCTACGATGTGGCCCCCTGGCTGTGGACATCAAAGGTCCGCCTCTTCAGCGCCGATCTCCTTCAGTTCTCGCGGGACTGGCCCTGGGATTTTGTACGTTGCATTTACTGTGAAGCGACTTTGTCCGCTTGGTGGACTAGTTCGTCAAGTGGCCCTATCGGATCTAGTCCTTCGTAGTTCGTCCCCATGTGACTGCTCACGGCGTGGGCGATTGCATCAGGGAGTGAGGTCTCGTCTCTGATCAGCCACTCCATGCGGACGTCGTGGTCAATCACAACCGACTTCGACGGATCTTCAGGGTCTCCCCGTTCTCGCATATCGTGGAGTATGGCAGCAGCTCGGGCGTAATCCAGATTCACGCCAAACCGTCGCTCGTAGTAACCGCCAATTTCTTCGACGACTGTACTGACCATCAGCGTATGCGCCCACAAGCCGTGTTCGCCACCACAGAGAGGATTGAGTTCGCTTGTCGACGATGCTGGAACTTCCCAGAAGTACTCCGGCGCTTTGGCGGCAACACGTAGCACCTCAGTTTGAATAAACTCGTCTGTGATCAAATTCGCTGCTGGTAGTCGTCTTCGTGCTTCGTTGATCGGAAGGTCGCTGAGTGCTTTCATCTGTCGGGTGTCGCGGATTGGTTGTTTGAGGCTGGTTAGCGTACGATTCGTGTGACCGGAGCGTCGGCTATCCAGAGTCGGGCATTGCCTGACAGCCAGTCTCCCCCAGGAGGAAGTGTACGCGCCTACCATTCCCGCCTTCTGGGTGTGGAGGGCCGCCAGGACGTGTACTCGTGGATTCGACGTCCACCGCTCCGGTGTGGTTATGCAATCAACCCCCCGAGAATTGCGCCGACACTCGTCACCCAGATGAGGCCGATGCAGCCGAGGAGTGCGATTTTGAAGTAGTTACTTTTCATTGGTCGTTCACCGTCCAACTTCGCCGAGCGTTGCCACTATCGAGATGGCTCATACAGGTTTACCTATGCACCATATATACATAAGTGTTTTGATAGGTTTGGGGAATAAACGGGGTGCTAAAGCCGAATCAAGATATACTGGAAACCAAATATGAAGGCGGTAGCTGGTCAGGGTCTCATTCGTCGGGGTCGTCGCGTTGGTGTGTGATCGTCGGATGTCCAGTGAACAGGCTGAGACTCGGCACGGGATTGGCGATGTGGACACGGGAGGCCCGGCGTTGTTTGGTTCGTGGCGAGCTGATGACGTTGCTTTGGACGAGGGGGAGAGCGGATGTGCTGACGAGAGATGAGAGCGCGAGGCGACATGAGCGGCTGGGGAGCGCGAGAGCCGAGAGCCGAGAGCGCGAGAGCAGAGCATGCGAGAGAGCGCTGACGTCGAGCGCCGCAGCATTGGCGGCGAGGGGTTGGTATCGAATAGCCCAGCAGGAACCGGCACCGCAGGAATGACCGCATCGCCGCCCTACGCAACGCGGGTAGGGGGCAGATTGAT
Organism: Haloarcula sp. 1CSR25-25; assembly: GCF_032027985.1. Taxonomy (NCBI): domain Archaea; kingdom Methanobacteriati; phylum Methanobacteriota; class Halobacteria; order Halobacteriales; family Haloarculaceae; genus Haloarcula; species Haloarcula sp. 1CSR25-25. Next base: position 106,729 of record NZ_JAHYBW010000013.1, on the reverse strand, counting down.
GTGGGGTTCCTCCAGAGGACGGCACGCACTGTACCGGATGTGAATCCCTCCCCGCCGAACTGGGATGGCATAAAAAAGGGGCCAAGAGGCCCCCTCTAACGGCAGTTGTCTGTCCATCTATTGCTGATGCTGTTCCAGTGGCGGCTGCTGATTACAGCTAGGTTGGGATACCGCAGTGGCTTGTTGCCCTGGAGAAACAGCATCGCTGAAGATGGCCGCCCGGCTCCCAGGGGCGGGGCGGATTGATGTGGGGGATGGGGATGGGAGGAAAGGGGGGAGTGGGGAGTGAGGCAGGTGGTGCATGCCTGGTGTTCGGTGTTCCAACGGAGGGCCTCAGAGTGACCCGCTCCTCGCTGAGACAACCACTCCTGCTTCTGGCAGCTGGGGCGGTTGTGGTTGCGGTTTTCTGGAGCGACTTGTTGGTGCGAGCGGGGTGGACCGCGTCCGACCCCGCGAATCCGTGATTCGCTCACGTGCTGTGCTGGAGCGGTTAGAGAATGGTCGAAGAGGGCGCGGCGACGGCGACCGGCCAGCGGCCCACGGCAGGCACACTGGTGATTCCGTCCGACGCAGCCTGTGTTTCCATTCATCCCTCTGAAGCCCTCGGGAAAGCCCGAGGGCTGAATACGCGATCATGGCAGTCCGCCTTGCGGTTGGCGGTGTGGTAGTGACACATATTGACTGCCAGACCCTTCCCACGCAGTAGAGGGTTTTCAGAACATATCGTCAAAGGTGGCCAGGCGTCCTGCGATCTACCTGCCAACAGGCGGTCGGCGCAGTTGATTGGGAACCACCAACGGTGTGCCGGCAGACGCTGCGGTCAAGGTTGTGGCTGCGCGGAACTGTCCGGCGGTCGACGAGATCGGCGCGTCAGCGCCGCACGCTCGAGGGCGGCGAAACGGAAGCCCCGGAGCGGAGGGTGGGGCGGCGGGTGGTGTGGAAGGAGCCGGGCCGCCTGTCGCCGCGGCCCGGCTGTGGCGAGACCAGGCGACAGCGCATATCAAAAAAAGAGGCCAGATGCGCCACTCATGGCGTCGGGGTTTCTCGATACTCCACTGTCGCATCAACGGCCTCGTCGATGAGTGAGCGGCGTCGGGCTGCATCGAGGGTGTCGTACTCCCGACGGATGGTGACCGTTCCCAGAATCTGTTGGACAGCTCGGTCGCCATACCGGACTTCGAACTCCGATTTCTGGACGATTTGCCCGCTGTCTCGAGTGAGGGCCTGCCCGAGGAACTGCACTTGGAAGACGGACGGGAGTGTTGGGAACAGGTCGAAGTTGGGATGCTGGAGCGCGACGTACTTCGCGACGGCTTCGATGCTGTCGATACTGTCTTCGACGCCGTACCCGAGCGTGTCTTTGAACGTCGCGACTGAGGGAGGGGACTGGGACCGAGTGTTGAGGTCTTGGTCACTGGTGAGAACCGTTTGACCGGCCTGCGGCGAGTGTGGAGTGGATGACATTGGTAGCTGTGGAACGGGTTATCCTTGGTCTGGGTATTCGAACCGGGTGCTCACTTTGCCGCTTGGGCCCTGCCGTTCCGCCTCGAAAAAGCGGTCATCGGCGAGTGCGTCCATATCGTCTTGGTCTTCGATGATAACCGACTCGGCGGCGTCTGCACTGGTGTGTGGCCCTGCGGGGAGTTCGAACTGCTGTGCAACCCGGCTGTCGCTCTGTTCGGTCTGTTCGAACATGTCTCACTCTGGCTCTGTGACTGAATATCGCTGCGGAGCGGTCCATAGCGCCATTGGGAGAGACGGCATGCGACACTAACCCCCCGACGAGAGCGGGCACCGGGCACTGACAGTCGTACGACTGTTATTCTTTTAGAATTAGGAACATATCTGGTATGTAGATAGACTCTATCCGACCGAAGACTGTAACAGACTGGTCTCTTCCGAGAGGCCGCCGATTCTCCGCCCCGAGTGGGTACTGGACTTTCGCGTCGGGATGAGCAAAGGGAATTGGAGGGGTGAATCAAGGAGCCGCTCAAAACGGAAATATGGCCGATTGAGAGATGGGGGGTTCGACACTACAGGGGCTGGCGCGTCACTGGTCGGCAACGTCGTATCGCCACAACTCGATAGTGTCGACGCCGTGGTCGTGGCAACTATCGAGCATATGGTCCGTGCCGGCGGACTCGCCGTCGTAGGTGGCGAATGCTGCCCCGCCGTAGTTTGCGACCAACTCGGCCATGAGGCAGTTGCGGGTGAGATAGGCCCCACCGCCTGACCGTGGATCTTTGTCGGGCCCACCATAGGTCGTGACAGTCTTAACTACCCACTGGTTGTCGGCGGTTTCGCGACGGAAGATGGTGGACTCAGACGGCTCACCAACGGATAAGAGGATCATCGGGACACCGAGCAGCATCGAGACCGCTTCGGCAACCGCATCAGCGCCGTCGGCCCCGCCAGAGACGATGTAGTCCGGTTCGTCCAGGCCACGGGACGAGAGCTCGCCAAGAACACGCTCAGCACGGTCCCGCACGGACCCGGGCTGGGAAGCGTAAGCCCGTGAGCCAAAAATGACGAGTGGGGAGTCGCCGGATTCGACAGGGAGTTCGTAGTTGGCGGGCTGGACGTCGACACTCTGTCGGGAACAGTAGCAACTCATGTTAGCCCAGCTGCTCTGCGTAGTGAGCAATCACTTCTCCGTGGCAGGCGGGCCTCTCTTCGCCGAGTCGTTGGCAGAAACAGCCGAGGTCTTGTCCTGCCAGTTCGGCAACCGCCGAGCGGAATTCAGGGTCGGTTTCCAGCCGGGCTTTCATCGCCACGGCGAACTTCGCGACGGATTCTTCAAGCGACCCAACGACGGTTATCGACTCGGCATCATAGTGGGCTTGGCGTGCGTTCTTTTCCGGGACGAATGGATTGCCTATCCATCCACGTTTCCCGATCTCCCCATCTTTCATGGAGCGTTGCCCGCTTCCCCTGCCGATGTAGACGTCGCAATCATCCTTCTGGCAGTGCCCCACTCGCGTTTTTCGGTTAGTGTCATTCATTTTTACCAGCGCTATTGTTGCTTCCCGTACTAAATATCGCTCTCTGACGGGGTAGCGGTTGCTGTCAAGGTCGTGGCTGCGCGGAACTGTCCGGCGGTCGACGAGACCGGCGCGTCAGCGCCGCACGCTCGAGGCCGGCGAAAGGGAATGCCCCGGAGCGGAGGGTGGGGAGGTGGGTGGTGTGGAAGGAGTCGGGCCGTCAGTCGCCGCGGCCCGACTGTGGTGAAACGAGGCGACGGGGTGTATCAGCAGGTGGCCGTGGCTGCCAAAAAAAGACGCCTGGTGTTCCGGCGAGTGTTAGGCAGGCCGGGGTTCGCCAGCGAGTGCACTGACGATGTCGTCAGCGGCGGCATTGCCGGAGACGCTGTCGAACTCCGAAGCCAGCGCTCGGAGTTCGTCGTAGTCCTTCTGCTCGAGTTCGTCCTCGGAGAATGTGTCATCGGCCGGGTCGTCGGCCATGTCCTCGTGGAGCGTTTCGAGGACTTCGACACAGCGGTCGTAGACTTCGACTCGTTCGGACTCCTGGTGGGCGCTCTGGGCTAGGGTTTCGAACTTTTCGCTGCTGGCCTCGCCGGCGAACCGCTCAACCGTCGCCTCGGCGGCTTCGAGAACCATGTCGTTGTACTCCTCTTCGGAGATTTCGTGGACGGTTTCGGGGTTCAGGGAGACGAACACGTCGCCTTCCTGTTCGTAGGTTTTTGGCTTCCCGATGACGGCGACACGCGATGGGACTTCGAGGTCAGTAATCGTGGCCTTCGGGCCTTTGCTGTACTGACCGGCGTAGGTGAAGAAGACGTTGCCGTCCGGGTCCGAACAGCGGAGTCGGAGGTACTCATCATCCTGCCCCACATCGTCGATTTCAGTGGCGACACCGACCATGAGGACGCGATTTGCACCGGCCCCACTGGGGAGCACGAGGAAGTTCGGGGGGTTCGTATCCTCATCCTCTGCTTCACCTTCGACCTGCGTGTGAGCCGAGGTCAGTTCAGGAGCCAGTACGCGCTTCGCGGGTTGTCGTGAGTTGCTTGCCATTGGTAGTAACACCGAAGTTTATCGGGACTGTCGGGACGCTCGTCTGCTTCCCTCATCCCCCTCATGACTGCTCTGGTCACTGAATATCGTGCTGTTCGCGGCTGGACCAAGCAGTGCAGTGAGCGGATACCGGCTGTCGGTGTGACCGTTCCGACCGACCTGTTCCGTCATGTCCCTCATATAGGCCATGTGAACTGAATATCGCTGCGGAACGGCACACTAGTCATCGAGTGATGCAGCTCGTCGTTGCGACAAAAAAAGAGGCCGAGTGGTCAGTCTACAGAGCCGACCGCGCTTCGCGTGCCTCGACCAGGGCTTCGTTGACGGCCTCACTGCCGACGGTGCCGATGAGGCCGAACTCTTCAGCGAGGATGTAGCCGTACATCTCCGGCCCTTCGACCATCATCTGGGACGTGAGGAGTTCCTCGGCCATGTTCTCGCCGGGGACTTCCGTGTCCAGCGCGTCTTGAGCGACCTCGATTTCCGCCTCGAGGGTGGTGTCCATGAGGTCTTCGACCGCCTCACGGTTGAAGTTGATTTCGTGAGTCTCCACCCCGTCGTCGAGGGTGACCTTCAGCCGCAGGTCGTACTCGTGGTCGACGGCCCCGTGTTCGCTGCAGTTGCCGTTCTGGAGCGTGCGCGAGCAGTCCTCTTCGGCACAGCGCTTGATGAGTCCGTCTTGGACGCGGACGACCCGCCCCGAGACCGACTCCGTGTCGTCCGCCGGGGAGACATCGGCGTCTGTCTGTTCGACGGTGGACCGACCAGGGGCGATGTTGAGGGTGTAGCGACCCTGGTACTCGTCGGTGGGGACGTTCTGGAGTCGGACCACGTCGCCCTCTTCGAAGGTGGGCTGGTCGTCGCCCACCCACACGGTGACGACGGTGCGTCCGGTTTCGTCTGCGATTTCGGCCTTCTGCTTGATGGAAGAGTGGTCCGCCTGCCACGTGCCCATCACCTGTGCGGCTTCGATGGTGACCCAGGCAGTCTGGTCCTCACCGTCTTCGTCCGTGCCAGCGGCCTCGTGCTCGTCTTCGATGTCAGCAATGGAGACAGCCGGGTCGGAACTGTTTCCTGCGAACGGGTTGATGTCTCCGTCCGAGGGCTTGCGGTTGCTTGCGACGGTTCGAACTGCTTCTTCGAGGCGGAGTCCGTACTCGTTGGCGTTGGTTCGGATGTCCGCTTCGAGTTCGTCAACGTCGGCTTCGACGCCTTCGTTTTCGAGTTCGGTTGCGAGCGATTCGGCTGCCGTGGTGTAGTCGATGTCGGACATGGTTAGTGTGTGGGTGAGGGCTTCTCTCTTCCCTTCTCCCTGTGTGTGCTTGGTCACTGAATATCGCTGCTGAGCGCTGACGTGCAAGCCACCCCACGCCAGGCGGACCATGGACAGTGCTGTCGCCGCGCCGCTTTGCTGGTCGCGACGACGACTGAGTTCCCTCATGGCCCTCATACATGCTCTGACACTGAATATCGCCGCGGGACGTCCACCTGTGATAGAGCTCCCGATGGCGGTGATGAGCGCCTCAGGTCTGTCGGAGCACCATCGAATAGCCTGCGAGTCCCCCGTGGACCCAATCAGTGCGGACAAGGTTGTGGCTGCGCGGAACTGTCCGGCGGTCGACGAGATCGGCGCGTCAGCGCCGCACGCTCGAGGCCGGCGAAACGGAAGCCCCGGAGCGGAGGGTGGGGTGGGGGAGTCGGGCCGCCCGTCGCCGCGGCCCGACTGAGACACGATCAGGCGACAAGCCCTCATCACGCGACCAAAAAAAAAGCCCCTGCGCGTCGCTACTTGGAACTCGCCTCGCTGCTTTCTTCAACTTCGTAGTGGTGCATGTGCTGGTCGGGAATCCACGCCGTCGGGTATTTCCACTGGACCAGCGTCGGGTCAGCAGTGGCCCGGCGCTCGAAGTCGGTATCCTGGCTTGCCCCGTTCGGGGTCTTCGCCCGCCGCTGGTCCAGCGTGGACTGCTTGATGTTGTACGCCGCTGGGGACTTGACAGCCGGCTCGTCCAGCTCGCCGTCGAGTTCCCAGTCCTTCTCCGTGATGACTCGGTCTCGGGGTGCATGGCGGCTGACGTACTTTCCATCCCCACGCTCTCGTTTCTGGATGACGGTCCACTGAGAGGCGTGAATCTTCGTGTTAATCCCACGACCCGCCGAGTAGTGGGGCTTGCCGTCGATGATTCGGATTTCATCCCCCTCGTGGAGGTCCGTCACGATGTCGCCGTTCCATTCCGTCCACGAACGGGAGAACCGCGTCCGCTCGTGGATGATGAACTTGAACATCTCTCCAGAGAACCTGTCTTCGACGTGGGCGACTTGGTACTCGCTGGCGTTCATGGGAGTGAACAGCCGGGTGACCGTCCCTTCGACCGTCGTCGTGTACTGTCGAGGGTGCACTTCCTGGATGGGCGTCGGGGCGACCTTGAAGTACGACGATGCCTGCTCGACAGCCTTCATCGCTGCGTCCAGGGCGCTGTCCGACTCGAGGCGCATTTCCGCCAGCAGGATGAGTGCCTGTTTCTCCGTGATACCGACTTTCTCCACGATGTCCTCGACCGACTGACCGAGTTCGATGATTTCCTCACCGATTCGCTCGATGGGCGACCACGCCTCGGTCGGCTCCAGGCCAGCAGCGAGTTTGGCTCGCTCCTCGAACCCCGCCAGGTCACGGTCCAACTGACCAGCCTGCTCGTGTTCCGGCTCCGGCGGGACCTCCGGCTGCGCCGCCACCTTGTCAGCCGCGACCCGCGTGCTCTCCGCCCGCTGCCGGGTTGGGCTCATCTCATCTTCCTCGTCGGGACGGCTCTCTTCCGTGACCCACGCTGCGGTGTACTTGGCAGTCTCGAAGGTGGGTTCCTCCGTGGACTCCTCCACCGTGGTCGCCTCACTGGGTTCCGCGATGGCTCGTGCCTCACGGGCCATCCGGGCGTGGTCGGCTTCCTCACCAACACGCTTCTCGTAGCCGGCGAGGTCTTCACCAGCACGTCGGTCGACGAGCTCGGGAATCGGCTCCTTGTCCGACTGGTCTGCTTCTGGGAGATGCGCCAGTCCGAGGTTCTCGGCCACCTCCGCGTCCGACTTGGTTTCGTACTCGCCACGGTCCAGGCCTTCGGCGGAGCCCCATCGGATGTCTCGGTCGGCCTTGAACGACGCACTGTTGCTGCCGACCATCTCTACCGTCTCGTCAGCCGTCTCGAAGTCCTGACCCTCTTCGGTCTGGACTTCAGCCATCAGTTCGTCCTGATTTTCGATTTGAGCGCCCAGGGCCATAGTCGGCTTCTCGCTCGGGACTTCCGCCTGCCCTCGCACCGGGTTCTCGTTGGGCTGGGGAGTGTCGAGACCGTACTGCCGCTTGGCGATATCCTCCTCGTCCGCGTATCCGTGTCGTGCTTCGTTCGCGTCAGTAATCGTGACTTTGCCACTGTCGTCGTTAGAGTTGTAATCACTCATTGTTGGAACACCAGTTGGAGGCCGAACCGACCACGTCTGACTCCTCTCTCTCCCCCGACGCCTTCATCCTCGTCAGCCTCCACCCCCAACCGTGGCCGTGTATAATGCAGTCCAATGGGGGGGGGGAGGAGCGTTATGTTAGCCCGCTTACTGAATTTTTTCCGTTTTCGTGTTTCTTATTCAACATACCGTAGGCTTGCACTACAGAGTCGGTGCTGTTCGGGTGAGGGTGCAGTCGCTGGTGCAGTGCGGCGCGGTAGCGGCGCGGAGCTGTACGGTCGCGGTAGCCGTGTGGTGCTGGGGCTGTCCGGGGCTGTGCTGTGGCGGTAGCGGTCGCGGTCAAGGTCGTGGCTGCGGGCGCAGCGAAGCGAGCACGGAGCGGAGGGAGGGGCGGAGGAGATCGGGCCGCGTCACTGGCCCGATCGGCATTGACACGCTAAGTGACGAGCGTTCATCGAGATGGCAAAAAAAGACGCCGGCGGGCCGGGTTAGAAGCACCGGGAGTGGCCGTTCTTGCAGTGGGCGACCGGCTCAGTGTGTGGCGCCATCCGGCCAACCGAGACGTCTTCCGTTGTGACCGTCTCGATGCTGGCTTCGCAGTCGTCGCGCAGACAACTGGTCGGGGCTTCTCGAACCATCGTCAGTTTGCCCCCACTGGTTTCGAGTGCCCGGCACTGCATTCGGCGACCGGCTCTGGTCGCGACCGACTGCCGACCCTGGAGGAGGTCCCCAGCGAGATGTCGGTGACCTCGGCATCGCAGTCGTCTCGCAGACACCGCTCCGGACGGCCAGCCATCACCGGCCACCTCGCATTGCTTCGCGGCGGAGGTCGGCTTCGCTCGGCACGTCCCAGTTGTGGAAGCGACGTGCAATATCGCGGACTCGCTTCATGTTGGTAACGACCCCGGTGCTTCGCTGCTTGAGCTCGTCGACGTTGGTGTTGGAGTAGCCTCCGACCCCAAGCTCGCCGGTCGGGGAGTGGACGACCTCGACGTAGCCCCGAAGCGTGTGCAGCGGCGATGGGTGGGTCATGCGAGGCCACCTCCACAGGTGAGTTCCTGCACTCCCGTGAGAAGCGAGTCGTGGAAGGCCGTGATGCCAGCGACGATTTGGTCACTCATGCCAGCAGCCCCCCGAGGACCGCGCCGGTCCAGGTCATCCAGATGAGGCCGATGCAAGCGACTATCACGTATTTGAACAGGTTACTTCTCATATGTGTCTACTCCAGCGATTCTGCTGAATATCGCGACTGTCCAGTTTGACTTCCGGTGCGACTACCTGCTGATTCTGTTCTGGTCATCGGTTGAACCCTTCAGTTGAGTGAGGGCTGTGTATAACCCGTCCTGCAGAATCAGCGCGACTTGCTTGACCGGTCACGTATCAGGTTTCGTATGTATTTTTAGCCCGGGTTCTGTTTCTGCCGGCTCAAACTTTTTTGCGTTTTCTTGTTTTTTCATCCACATATCGTAGGCTTGCACTACAGAGCTGGTTGCGGTGGGAGTAGCGGGTGCTGTTGCGGTTGCTGTTGTGGTGCTGTTGCGGTCGCCGTCGCGGTGGCGGTTGCAGTGCTGTCGCGGTGGTGGTGCTGTTGCGGTTGCAGTGCCGTTGCGGTCGCGGGTGCGGTCCGGCCTGGGCTGGACTGAAAGGGCGAGGTCGCTCGGTCCGTCCCGGGCCCCGCAAGCACCGCAACGAGCTTGCGAGTGAGGAGCGCAGCGTGGGCCCCGGAATGGTCGGTCGAGCGACCGAGGGCTTTCGAGGTCTGGGCCACCGTCATCGCAGTCACGAACACCCACTCGGGCACGCCGTGTCTCTAGGGGGCGACAGTGGTCGTTCATCGAGGGGCGTTCCCCCTGCTTCACCCGAGGGGTTTCCGTCGGCTGCGAGCTACGTCTGGCGTGTATCAGATTCGTGAGAAAAACCACGCATCGCGAAGGGTTGTCACACATACGTCTGTCCCCATGGACCTCTCACCATCCCCACTGGGTAGTCCGGCACTCCTGTCACCACCTCCCCTGTCTCCACCCATGTCACTGTCTCGACTCACTGTCGTTCAACCATCACCGATCTCCCTGTCCACCCACTGTCGTCGACGCTGTCTCATCCCACCTGGACCTCACCTAAGTTGGCCCACTATCGAGTCAGTCCTGTGGGCCATGTACGGGTCCCCGCTCTCCGAGGGTCCACCGGCTTCGTTCACTCTAGCGCTCCTGATATATCGCCACCCCTGGGGGGCCACCAGATCCGCGCTCGTTTGAAGCCCGCTGCCGGCGGTGCCCGGCTTCACCTCTGTTTACCCGTCTACCCCCCTCTTTCTTTGGACAAATACCCCCAGGTAGACATAGAGTGTTATCTATTGATAGGCTTCTAAATCATCTATAATTCCCTCTAACCCTATGAAAAAGTGTGTTAGCCGTTTTGCCGGTTTTCCTATGAAGGAAATACCGGCGTAGAAGGCCACTGTACTGGATAATTCCTGTGTAGAGCGGTTTTAGCGGCTAAAATCTAGTGTCAAAAAAGAGTGTTAGCGCCGTAGAAGAGTGTTATCGCCCGAAATCTGCTGTAACAGAATTCACGGTGCAACTATTATTACTCTCTCAGTTGGGTAACGACTCAAAAAGAGTGTTAGCGACGTAGAAGAGTGTTACCGTCAGAATTTAGCTCTTTAGCCGTGTTCTAGTAAATTTGGGTACGATGAATGATGGAAATTGACTACTTAGAGTCTAATCGGGCACAGAACTGCTGTAATAGGATTCAGATAATCAAGTAAAGAGATGGGGTGATAGCCAAAAGTACACTCAAGTGGATGTTCAGTGGTTCTGCTACCAATTCTTAGATTCACTCTACTCTTGAGGCAATTGTGTAATATTCAATATAGATACTGGTTATTGAGTCAGTGTACACAACTCGCATGGAGTGAAGCGAGTCAAAATCTGGTGAGATACAATCAGTATAGAGGCGGTAAAATTCACTACCTTGTCGTCAGTCAAACAATCGCTGCTGCCCGTCCCGTTCATTGTCCTCGAGCTGGTCGTACATCTCCTGGGGGAAGGGAAGACTCCCGTAGATCGAGTACGGACAGGCATGCTTCCCGATGCAGTGAGATTGCATATCGGGGTTGTCGCAGTGCATCGGCAACGGGGTGTTCCCATTGATATCGCCGTTCCGCAATTCATAACGAGCCTGATAATCGGTGGTCTCGCGGTCGTACCAGTCCCACTTACTTTCAAAGAGGTCGTGGATGTCATCAACCACCGCATCTTCTCGTTTTTGCTCGGGTAAGTCGTGATATCCTTCCAGCCAGTACACCATTCGAACAAAGTTATACAAGTCCTTTCTCACCGGCCCACTGTTCTCTAATTTTAACGCTTCTACCATGTTTTTGAAACACGGTAATTCGAAGATATCATCCAGCGATTCGAGGGTGATTTGTTTCCCACTACCGTTCGACCCAACCGCATATTCCGAGTTCCGGCGGTCGTCATACCGCTGCACATCTACCTGTTTGTAGTCGGCAGAATCAGCGATGGTGGCTAGGCTATTAGCGAGGGAACGGACACTTTTGATCCTCTCTTTTGCGCTGTTTTCTCCAAAGCCATTAGCCCCGTAATCTTCTATCGCATCGTAGTAGACTCGGGCTTTGTTGTACTCGGTTGGGTCCAGATCGTCGACCTGTTTGGCCGCATTTCGGACGAGTCGAAGCAGATTTTCTTGGGGGTCCCAGTCGGTCCAGAGTTGGTCTTTGTCTCCGTGTTTTAACAAATCTTCAATCTCCGCTTGGATGGTCTTGCTCTCGTTGAAGATGGTCTGAATTTCGTCGTCGTCGATGGCTTCCCACCCGAACTCGATGAGTGCTTCAAACGCCTTACTTTGTCGTTCCCAGAGAAGCGCTTCGGCGTGTTCGATGGGGACGTAGATGTTATTATCACGAATATGATAATGGGTTTCACCGACGGCTTCGTTGTCTTCGGGCCCATATCGACCGCCCCAACTGCCCCCGTGGAAGCGGGCCTTGCAGCGCTCGGTTGCGGCGACCATTGGAATCTCGAAGAACTTGTCGAACTCCAGGTCGGCATCTTCGTGCAAGACGATTGCAGTGGCTCCACAGGCGGGATGAGGCCGCGCCTGGTCCAACTCTTTTTCGTATAGTCTATCGCCAATATGAAGGAACCAGTCTGGATCAAATTGCCCCATCATCGTCATTAATAAATTCGTATGCATGTACTGCACATGCTGAATCAGCTGGATTTTTTCAGGGGGAGCGTTTTCGAGATATTCGTGTTTGCGGATGGCGCAACTGGCTAGTGTACTCAAGACTGCAAGGACACCTGGGACTTTGAGCTTGGGTTCATCGAATCGTTTGGTTCGAATTGTGGGGTCGAATGCCCACTCGCAAATTGTGTCGACGTCTTCGATGAGGTCTTCTTCGCCGCCCCCTTCGGCGTACTCCTTGAAGCCTCGATCAAGGACCTGTTTGAGTTCGCTGTTCGAGTGCTCGTCGGCGAAGGCGAGTACTTCCCACGCCTTCTTGTATGAGTCAACTTGCATTGGTCTGGGGCTACTGTGAGTCGCTCAGCGGCGCGTCAGCGTCAGTCAGGAACTGTGGCTTGGCTTCCTCTCGGTAGTCGAAGTCTGGGCTGGAGATTGGTGTAACAACCCGAGAGACGTCTGCGTGGAGGGAGTAGGGGAGTCGCATAACTCTGGATGGGTCAGTAGTAACTGGCTTGTCGATAGGAATACCCAATTCGTGAATCAGGTGGTGGGTAATCAGCTCGCGATTTTGCTCTCCGTATCGGTACATCGGGTCCTCGTCATGGAGATATACGTGACAACCCTGGCCAGAATACACAGCCTGAGTAGCTGTGCTGGCGAGGTTATCGCGGAAGAACTCTTTCACCTCAAAGCCGTATTCAACGGCTCTGTCAATGTCGTCAAATCTGTATGGATAGCCTTCTGGGGCCGCCTCAAAAACACCAGCTTTCCGTTTGATTTCCTCATTAGTCTTATTCTGTGCCGTGCTCAGCTGTTGTTTCGCCCACTCAAGAGCAACGTCTTTCGCGTCAATATCTACTACTAGCGCCCAATTGCGGTCGTAGAAATCAACGGCATAATATACAGCTTCGGGAATAGAGGGCTGATCAATGAGTTCTGGTGATGCAAGGGCGTGTTTGCCCTCTATCGGATCGTTGCTCCCAGGCGATTGCACAAATTCGACGATGCTATTCTCTCCCCGCCACTGGTCTATGGAGTTGTTCCGGTACGGCTCGTCGCTATCGAAGAGTGGACGCCGAACAAAATCTTTCGCCGGGATACGCTCCCCCTCGACGGGGTGGGCTTCGGGAAATGCGATTCCTATTTGTTTTGATTTAGACTCTCGAATAAACGCTGGAATTTCCGGAATGTACTCAGGAAACTCGTTTTGGTAATATTGTTTTAGTTGTGAGGCGGTAGTAGTCTTCCAAGTCATTTTAGTTTCCTCCGGTCACTGAGTCTTTAAGCTGAGAGTAGCTTCTGACTTTGTGGATTCCATCTTCGGGATTCTCGTCTAACCAGTCTTGCAGGAACTGAGCCCTGTCTACTCTCCCCGAAGCTGGGTCAACCATCTCCTGATCCACGAGAGTGTTCCAAACTTCTTCGAGTGTAGAGTGACTTGGGAACGCCCAGACTGCTTCTCCAGGGGCAGCCGCTAACTTCTGATAATCGTCAACGACTGCGGTTTTGTTATTACTTTGGGTCTCTACTTCGCCTACAAGATGAATACTACCGTCTTTATTGTATCCAATCACATCATACGTTTCGCCGTCGTGCTCCTCATACTCGGAAATAGTGACTCCAGGAAGTTCTGAGAGCGCTCTTGAGAGTAGGAAAACACCCACTCTGTGACCGATCTTCTCCATGTGGTCACCGAACTTGTTGCCGGGGACGCCATTGTTGATTAGCCGCCACCCGTCCCGGGTAAGCGAGTAGTACTTTTGACGCAGCACAGTTGCTGGGTCGATATACCCCTCATCTTGGAGTTTTTCTAAGTCTGGCTCACCAGCCCGATCGTCGAAATTTTTCATCGTTTCAGTAAGTTCGTACCCTTCCAGTTCGTCTCTGAATGCGTCAGCAACGAGTGCCATAAATTCGACGTCGTCCCTGCTCAGCCCTAGATCTTCGCGCTCTTCCCGGCTAAGAAGGGACCCATTCTTTCGGACTGGGGTTTCGAGTGAAACGTCTGCCGGAGATTGTTTGTGATCCTGAGAATCAGGCTCGGGCTCGATTTCTTCGACTGCTTCGTTTGCTTTCTTCGCCACTTCGTCCGATATATTGAGATCGGTATCAAGCCCTTCTGAACTGTCGGCATCCTTGCTACTGGTATCATCTTCGCCGGATTCAGAAACAGGCTGTTCAACAGTACTATCGGCTTCTGCTGATTCTTGATTCATCGTAGTTTCATCTTCAGTCTCGGGTTCGGACGTGCTCTCTTCGTTGTCACTATCGCTTTTAGACGACGCTAACTTACTGTGGTCGGTGAAGTCGTTTGCATTAACACTGCTTTCTTCCTGTGGGTCGTCGACGTCGCTAACGTCCGTTGGCTGGGTGCCGCTGTCCGTGTTGCGGCCTCCGCTGTGCTTGAATGCTTCCCACAGTTCAGCAGGTGTGACATGGGTTCCGTAGGCCTCTGCTTGGTTGGAGAGTGTTACTAGAGCCCGGTGGAATTCTTCAGTATCAGCGCCGTACTTTGACTCAACGTCGAATGCCGCGGTCTGGACGCCATCTGGACTCGTCATATCGTTGCTGCTAAGGATATCATTTATTTCGGTCGCTGGGAAGGGAGCTATATCTTCGAATAGCGGGTCTGAATCCTCACTTCCGTTGGTGTTCGATGATGTTTCACTCGCCTCAGCACCTGTGTTTGAGGAGCTGTCTGCTACTCTTTCAGATTGGGCGGAGGCATCAGTCGGTGCCGTATCTGATTGCGAAACTGGACCCGATTCAGTAGACGCAATTGCATCGCCATTTGTGGACGTTTCACCGAATATTCCATCAGTGAACCCTGACTTGGAGTCAGCATCTTCGGTTCCCGCGTCAGGGGTGGATGCTTCGGATTCTTCGGGTTCCTCAGGTTCGGAATCATCGGAATCGATGTCTGAACCGGTATTTAACTCTGTAACCTCTCCGTCGTCGTCGAGGTCTTCTGGGTCGGGGCGGGTGAAGCCGTACCGGTTCTGGGTGCCTGATTTTCGAGTGCTATACCTCTCATAGAATAGCTCACGTTCAGAGTCGTTGAATGGACTATCTCCTTCGGGGTGGCCCTCTGGAATCTCCAGTGACTTGAGCGAGAATGGCGGTGGGACGTCGACCCCGAACTCTGGTTCTGGAAGGTCTACGATCCACTCACCGCCACGCAGTCGCCGTATTTTGTTTTTGATGGCGCTGGCGTCTTTCTTACCGTGAATAAGGGAGTCAGCGATTGACCTGTTCGGGTCGATATGGCCGTATATTTTGGACTGGACGTTGTTTTTCAGTTCGTCGAAGCTCCCTTCGACACCTTGGTTGGCTACCTGGCCGGGGAACTGCATTATCATCCCCAGGGAGAGACCGAATTCGCGGCCTTCTGGAATCAATGTGTTCGTGACGAGTTCCGTCGAAACGATGGGTGCCGATTCGTCGATGACTACTTTGACAGTGTGGTCGATGGTTTCGTGCGAGTCCCGATCGTTGTATCGGGCTCTGACTGCCCCCCAGAGCGCAGACAGAATATACATACTGAACGCCTGCTGGGATTCATCTCTGACGAAGTTTCCGGTGTCGAAGAGGAATACAGTGTCTGTATCAAGGAATTCACGGAAGTCAAGAGCGCTCTTTGGCAGGTCAACGTCTTCGATGTCGACGTTGTCGCTTTCTTCCGCCCTTTCGTACTTCTCTGGTGTCATTCTGTTGAATTTGTAGGTACCGTTTTCGTCGTCCCATTCTGGATTTTGATTGAATAGACGGTAGAGGTTGATATCTTCCTGTAGGTCGTCCAGGCGATTGATGACCGCCTGCATGGTGTTTTTGAAGTCCTGCTCACTGTTATGCAGCTGATTACTCAGGATGTGCTCGACCTGAGGTTGATGAGAGACCCGAGGGAGGTTCTGGTTGGCGTAGAGGTCGACAGCAAGCGAGTACAGGTCATCCAGCGTGTAGTGGCTGTCACCGTATTTCGCGTCGAATCGTGCTTTGATGAGTGCCCCCAGAACGGTTTTAGCGACGTACGCAGTGGAGTAATTACTGTCAATCATTTCCATGACCATATGGAACTCGTCCACCTTTTGCTGGATTGCGTCGTCGCGATTCATCCCCTCGTGGAGGTGCGGACGGATGTCGAAGAAGGGGATTGCCGGGAGCGTTTCCGGGACGTTGAACACTTTCACGTCTCGGATGTTCCCAAAGCGGGCTAGGTGGGATTTACAGTAGTTTTCGACCATGTTCCCCTGCTTGGGGTCCACGAGTATCGTCGGCCCACTGGTGTTTGCGTGAGCCGATAGCAGCATGGATATCGTGTTGACGGTTTTGCCTGACCCGGATGCTCCAAATAGTGCCCAGTGGTTCGTTAGTTTCTCTTCTGGAAGGCAGGTTGGGTCGTCTTCGGGGATACCATTTTCATCGTAGGCGTAGCCGAGTGCCATTCCGTCAGAGAACCCTTTGTGGATTTCTGGGCGGGGCCGACGGAGTGGTTCAATATCTTTGTCGCGTGTTCCAGTTGAGCGGAACACGTCGCTGTCCATGTCTTCCCCGCTCGGGATGATAATCAACTCGCCTAGTTCCCGACCGTTGACGACTATTTCTGGGTGCTGTTTCGGGTCATTCCAGAGATTCAGTGAGGTGAATGCTCCACGCCGATCTTCGGTCCTGACAATATTGCGCTCAAAGAAGTTTGTCACGACTTCATCGGCAGTCGGATTGATGCTCATTCCGTTGTCGCCTTTGGCAGCTACTTCCCCTTTGATACCGTAGTAGACTCCGTCGAGGGGGTCGAGCAGCGGCGTGAGGGACTGCATAGTTTCACGGATGCGGTCTTGTTTTTCTCCGGGCGGCTCCGTGGGGTCGCTTGCGTCGTTTGAGAAGTCCTCTTTTGGGGCGAGGGATATGGCCCGAATGTTGATATCGAACGTCTCTCGGGGTCGTTTATTTTCAATGAGTTTGATGCGCCGGTATTCGTAGGCTTTCAGATCACGGTCTTCATCTGTCGATGTGCCTCCAAGGACGTATTTTTCCAACCAGGGCTCGTCGAACTCCCCCGAACGGATATTCTTTTTTCTCCTCTGTGCTTGTTTATCCCAGTCGGGTTTTGCTTCGAAGACAACTTGATATGCTGTAGGGTCGGCGGCTTCTTCGAGGTGGGTAAACAGGGTTTGGAGAGCCTCTGGGGAGTCAATTTCTTCATCGTGATTTTCTGAATCATATTCTGGATTTGACTCGGTCGCTGTATCGAGAGTCGTCATCCAGTCTTTCGTCGTTTCTTCTTGCCCATACCAGCGAGTGGCGTTAGGCTCGGTATATTCCACACTGGGCCGGACGAGTATCTCCCCGTTTTTGTTCATCGTCGGCCCGTCCAGTGTGACCAGGGGCTCGTTTTCTGGAATCGTATCGGGGTGATTCAGTTTGACGACCCCGGTGAGGTATTCATCCTCAATGACGATCCGCAGCGGATAGGTGGTGTCACCGTCTTCGTACACCACCCGCTCGTCCTCGTCTTCGTCGTGGGACTGCTCCTCGTCGGATTCGCCGAACGAGAACCCCTCATTGGGCTCCCGTTCTTCGGAAGATGCAGATACGGCTTCCTCAACTTCGTCTGTGTTACCGTCAGCCTCTGTGCCACTTTCGGAGTCTTCTGGAGAGTCTGAAGAGGTCTTTGGACTGGTATCCGTGCTGTTTACTGAACTCGTGGCTCCCCCATCGGGAGAGATATCTCCGCTAGGGCCTTCACCTTCCGCTTCTCCACTGAGTCCCCCGCCACTATCCGTCGTTTGCTGTTCATCGTCCGGTTTTGTGTCGGGTTCACTGGAGTCAGTCTCCATTGCGCTGAATGGATCTCTAGACTCTCTATTTGCTTCAGAGTCGGATTCAGCAGAGCTGGGGGAGGCTTCAATGGTATCGACAGAGTGTACAAAGCTGGTCGGTTCTTTGGTAGAGTCTTCGTCGTCTATGTCGAAATGTTCCTCGAGGTCGTTTGTGTTTTTCCGGTCAAACCACGGCAGCCCTTTCTTTTGTTTTTCGTACACACCCTCGTTGTTAGTGTCTCCCTCAGCGTCGTCTCCACTCTCCGTTTCATCGCCATTGTGACCGAGGGCCTCGTCTAGATTGATTGCAGTGGCCGCATCGAGGGCTGTGACAGTTGGAGGGGTTTCGCCGCTTTCGATTTCTCCGTGCCGCTGTATGAAGTCGAAGTATTCTTCTTTATTTCGGTACAGTTGATCTGCTTTGAGTCTATCTTTGAATTCGTCGATACTGAGTGGGATTGGCTCAATGAGATTGTGGCCGAGATCGAGATGCACTTTCTCGATATCGAATGACGATGGGTAGACCGATTTGAGACGCCTTCTGAGCGTGTCTTGCTTTCCGTCGGCAGAATAGTACAGTTCCACTGGCTCATTTTCGCCTTTAGACAGAGAGATGAATTCGAATTTGACAGACTCTTTTTTTGTGGGAGTCTGAAGCCCTGGAACTGCATCGGTGATAACTCGCCCCAGACCGGATTTCTCGACGGTTTTCTCAAGGTCGGCAAGGGAGGTGAGGTGTTTGTCAATATCTGAGGTCCCTTCTGATGCTGTGGATGGAGTTACCTTGTAGAAGGCTCGTATTCCGGCTCCTTTCGATGGCTTGACGTCGTAAGACATGATTTGAGTTGTGTACTAGTTTCGCGTTGTGTCTGGTATGTCGAAATGTGGTGTCGGTTGTCCAGCAGTCAGTATTGTGCTGATACTTTCTGAGGGAGGGAGATTGGCTATGAGTCGGCAGCGCCTCCACCGTCAGTAGCGACGCTCTTTTGACTCTCCTGTTGATGAACACGTTTTACCGTTTCCCAGTCCGACAACTGGAGGACTAATTTGATTTGTTCGTCTAGATACTCTCCGAGTAGTTCTTCTGGATCTTCCCCGTTGTTGATACGGGGGATAGCGTCGGCAAGGTGCCTCCAGCCAATGAGTTCAAGCGCCTTTTGTTGGTCCTCATCAAGTGTTCGAGCGGCAGCCTTGAATTCTTCTCCTGGAACGGCAGGATTGGTCGGTGTCGAGTGCTCGAATGCTTCTTCGCTCCACTCGTTCAGATATGCGCGGATGTTGTGGACAAGGTCTGATTCCTGAGAGAGTTCACGAAGACCGGGCAGGTCACTGCGGTCTTGGGTGTCGGGGTCGAAGCTCACCACGTCGTCTTCGGCTGGCAACGCTTGGATTTTGACCGGATACTCGTTTTGGTTGATCTGGAATAGAGCGTGGCTGTGGTCGTAGTTCTCACCGGTTCGGAGGTCTTGAATGAAGTTTGCGTGGGTGTCGGTTAGATTGAGTTCGTCTTTGAACTCGTGGATTTCGCGGGTTCTGTGGAAGATAGTCAGATAGGAGTTGTTGATGATGTCGGTCGCCTCATCAGTTCGCATGAAGTCTTTCACGTTTTGCGTCGCAAACCTGATCGACATATCGAAGTGGCGAGCGTGGCGCACCCGCTGCGAGAGGAATTCGAGAGATGCACCGTCTTTCAGCATATACTGGGCCTCGTCGATGATGAATATGACTTCTTTTTCGGATGCTTTGGCCCGCTCGTAGATGATTTGGAAGAGTAGCTGCATCATCAGGCCGGACCCGCCTCCTTTTGAGGACTCCTGTTGCTCGAGGTCGACGTAGATGAAGTCCTCGCCTTTGATATTCATCTCTGACTGCTTCCCAAGGTTCTGGTACTGACCAGAGACGAATGGTTTCAGATACGTGTGCAGTTTCCCTGCCTGCTCTGCGATGACTTCTTCCTGTTGTTCGTTGGCAGGGTCAAACTCGTGGGGGTTATTGGCCATGTAACCCAGCACTTCTCGTAGGTCCCGGATTGTCGGACTCTCTTTCGAGTGAGTGTCGACGTCGTGGGTGATGCCTTTCCGGCGATAGACCTCTACGAGTGCTTCATTGAGTATGACCCGTTTCTCCCCAAGTCCATCTTGGAATCCTTGGGCCCTGAAGTAATTGTCAAAGAAACTCAGGGCACTGGTGTATTTGTTGCTGAGGGGGTCGAAGGACTCGCCAATTCGGTCAATAGCACTTTGAGGAGGTTTCTGGATTTCAAGCGGATTGAGTCCCCGGTCACCTCCGACGACGACGTGTTGGGCATCGAGAGCAGCAGAGACGCCGTGGAACCCTCCGAGCGGGTCCAGCATCACGATCATCTTGTCGTCTGTTCGCGATGCTTCACGGAGCGCCTGTAACTTCACGTCGTATGATTTCCCTCCACCGCTGTCTCCGATAATGACCTGATTGTAGTTCGTTTCAGAGTCGAACGGATCTCGGATGAGCGGCATTCCATTCGCAACGTGTTCTCCGATTTCTATCCCATCCGGGTTCAGCTCGCTTGAGACGTTCATCGAGCCAAGTAGTGACCCGACACCGCCTCCAAGGAGAACTTGCGAGACATCCAAGTCCCCCTCCTTCCGCAGTACGTCTTTCCCAATCGGGGACACTGATTGAAGCGCCTGCATCTGCCGTCCGCGTATGGTGGTCAGGCTAATTTCACCGGGACTGTCTCGCATCTTCGTGACGAGTTGCTCTTCTTGTTGCTTGAGGCTCTCCTCGTCCTCGCCCCGGATGGAGACATACATCGAGGTCTCGAACGGTCGAGAGCCTTCTTTCAGCGACTCGCGAATCTGCTCCATGTTCTGCGCTTCGGCTTCCTTGTCGCTTGCAGCGTACGTAGATCCAGAGCCAGCGCTTTCACTCTGGATTGA
Source organism: Haloarcula sp. 1CSR25-25 (assembly GCF_032027985.1). Lineage (NCBI taxonomy): Archaea > Methanobacteriati > Methanobacteriota > Halobacteria > Halobacteriales > Haloarculaceae > Haloarcula > Haloarcula sp. 1CSR25-25. Next base: position 86,299 of record NZ_JAHYBW010000013.1, on the reverse strand, counting down.
GGCTGCTGCGCGTAGGTCGTCTGCTCGACGTTCAGCATCTCGGATTGCGGTCCTCCGATTTTTTGGGCTGAAGTGGATGCTCATGTCGAACTGGAGCGTCGGGTCCGAGAAGATGTGCTCCAGTGGTCGCGTACTCAGCATATCGGGCCACCCTTCAGCAAAGAGGACCCGTCTGTATTGATGCCCCACGCGCGCGTCGTAGAATCCTCTGTCAATGCCGCCCGGAGCAAGGGTCCGTTGATGCAATTCCGAGATGTCGTCTAATCCATCGCCGGACGGTATCTCGTCAGTATCGCCGTTTGCCTCGTTCTCAGAGTCGGCGGGGACATTCCCATCGGCGTCCTGAGGCTGTGCGTCTTCGATAGCGGCTTCTTTCGCTTCCTGAACTGCTGAAACTGTGTCGTCCTCTTCCTCAGTATCGAAGGCGTCATCCGGAACAGGATCTCCGTCAGTAGTAGCACCGATGCTGGTGCGGGAGACAACTTTCGACGAGAGCCCAAATATACCGATAACTCCGATGAAGTAGATGGCTGCGCCGGTTTCGGGGATTGAACAGGCCGCGCTGGTACACGTTTCTGACACCACCGGGAGTGGCTCGAAGAGGATGTTCCACCATTTTGCAGGTATTGACGGGAGACCGCTACTCTGGAGGATAGTGAGTAGATTCATTCGTTACCACCTCCGATGTCGCCGTCCTGGTGGTCGAATTCAAACGACTGTTCTGGGGCTCTGGTTTTCATTTCTTCCTCGGTAGATTGGCTACTGTCGCCACCATTGGTCGCGTGATTATCGCCAGCTATCGGTCCATCCGGGTCTGACACACTTCGCTCCTCTACGGTTTGAACTACAGAATCGGTTTCTTCAGCCTCTGGGGTACTCGTTTCAGCGTCTGTTGAGCCGGACTGTAGCCGGTCTTTCACTTCTGGGATGTCTGTAACGCCTGACACTGCACCCTGCTGTCGGATTTCGGGACTAACGCGGTTCTCTCCGGTCCAGAAGGAATGCATTAGTTCGGAATACTCAGCCGTAGAGACTGGGCGAGAATCGAATTCCCCGTGAGACTGAATACAAGCGCTATCCAGCTGCGATATCTTTTGCCGCACTCGCTGAATCATCCGCACTTCACGTTGATGATCCGCAACGTCAGACCGAATGTTCGTTACCATCTCGAAAAACAGCCCGATGAACGGGAGGTCAACCATTCTCTCCATGGGTGACTTGGTTCCTGATTTCTCGATATCAATGTCTCTTGGAGAGACTGTCGTAATCAGGTAGTAGTGCGGTATTTCTGTCCCACGTTCGCGGAGGTCTTCCGGTCGGCGCTTGATCTTCTCTTTCAGAATCGCCTCCATGATGGGCTTTTTCTGGATGTCCTCATCATCTAACCTCGCTTCTAACTCGCTAATGTAGTCCTCTATGGGGAACGGGCGGGTCGTCACATAGAACTGGAAGTCAAAGTCGGTATTCTTGTTTGTTTGCTCTCCGATGTCCATCGCTAGTGAGGCGAAATCCTCTGCGCTGTCAAAGTCTCTGTTTGGAGCCTCAATTCGAAGCGCAGCGAGGTAGTGGCCATCTGTCCGTTCGACTATGTGAGATTCAGGATAGAATCGCTGTATCCCCGTCATTTCCCGGGTCGTCTCGTCTGCTTTGAATTCTCTGAGCAGACCATCTTCAACGTCGTCGGGAACTGCTGCCTTGGCCGTATTATCAACGACCCCTTTCCGTTTGGTGTAGTAGCGGATTGTTGAGAGGAACTCTGTTACATTGATGTAGCTAGGAGCGGCAAATATGAGCGTCAGTGAACATGTCGCCACGAAGGCCACGATTGGGGCAGTGAACATCACTGAGACGTCGTTGATGGTTAAGAAAATAAACGTCAGTAGCGGGAGACCCAACCCCACAGCGATGTCTTGGGTCTCGAAATCTGTCTGCCAACCGAGGACGGTTATTTTGTCGGGCTTGTCGAGCGAGTCGATTGTGCTAAGGTTCATTGTATTTCTGGTGTTTAGAGTCGGTTAAGTCACGATTCGAGTAACGCCTACGTGAGAGGCTTCACGGAGGGTCGAGCCCACATCGTTTCGGACACTTTCGGCCCGTCATTGTCCTTCCTCTTCCTCCCTAACCCAGTCGGGGACGGGTCTATCGTCCGAACTTCCCGGGCTCTCTGGGGACTCATCGGTGCTTTCAGTTTCTTCGGTGGTTTCGCTCGTGTTCGGGGAGTCGTCGAAAACGTCGTTTAGACTCTGCTGTTCGTCGGGTGTGGCATCCGGGCCGTTTTCAGCCATTTCTTGAAACGGGTCAGAAGCCCCGCTTCCGGTATCTGGTGAGCCAGTAGCGTGACCCTCTCCATCGTCCATGCTGTCTCCGTTGTCAGCGAAGGTGTCAGTTGAGACGGAGGGGCTGTCACTGACGTCTAAATTATTAGTGCTGGCCTCGGCGTCACCGTCGGCCCCGTCAGCACTATCAGGACTCTCGCCAGCGTCGGTAGATTCAGGGTCATCAATCCAATCGGGAGTGTCGTGGCCTTCAGCTCGCCTGTGGCCATATTGGAGGCCTGCTCTATCTGGATCAACCTCATCTGCATCGATTTCTTCGGGTCCATCTTCGGTGAAGATGTCTTTCCAGTCGCTGGCTCCTTCTTGCAGTTCGTCATGCAGAACACTCCCTGCCTGTTTGGCCGCTCCTCCGGCGGCTCTAGCCCTGTCTTTGGTTTTGTCGACATTCTCCCAATCGATAGCACTGGAGTTCTCGTCGAGGGCGTCAAAGCTTTCCTTCGTGCCTGATAACGCGTCTCGAACTGCTGTCTGGCGCTCTCCTGGGGGACCGCCTTTCTTGATGTCGCTACTGGTTCGCCCGTCGCCTTGCCCATAGTCGCCGAGGGTGTTTTGATCGCCGCTTACCCTTGCACCGCCACCAGCGCCGCCACCACTGACCGCTCCACCAGTACCAGCAGCGGTCGCCCCACCAGTACCAGCGGCGGTTGCCCCACCGGCACTAGCGCCGGCACCACCGCCACCGGTACCGGCAGCGTCCGCACCCATATTCACGTCAGCCATATTACTGAGATAGTACATCTGGCTAACGTTGGACATGAGCAGAGGAGCGGCAATGCCGATGATTGCGGGTATCATAATAAGGAACGGATTGATTATGGAATCCACAACACCGACCCCGACACCGCTTGAGGCTAAGATGCTCTCAAGAATGCCCTCATCGCTAGCTGCAAGGGTAGCCATGATACGCCACCCAGCGGCAACGGGGAACGTCCATACTGCTGTGGTGGCGAGTTTATCTCCGAAACTTTTGAACATGTCACTCAGAACAGGTATATTCGCGTAATAGACCGCTGCCAATATCGGGAAGAGAATGACAAATCCGTATATTGCGATCAATCTAACAACATTCACTAGTATTAGTAATATGAACAGCGTTGAGCCGACAGTCAATTCCAAATAATAGAAAGCTGCAGCAATCCCCACAGTTGCTACACCAATATCAGGAATAGCGGCGGCCATCGCTGCGGAGTCCGGTGTGACGAGAGCCGTTAGGGCGTGTGCAAGGTTCAGATATGCGCCAACAATCCACCAACTAATCAGGATAATGCCGAACCCTCTCGCTAAATTACGTCCGGATCGTGCACTCTCTTCTGCACCAACCAGATTTGCTGCAACTCCCGCTTGGCGGGCAAACCAAGCGGCAATTAGAATTGCGAGGGAGGACGGGACCATCACGTTCCAGTGGACCTCCCAGAGGGTCAGCCAAAGCCCTCCATCAGGTGCTGACATGACTTGCTCTGCCGATGTCCACTCTGGGTGTGGGACTAGAACGGTGAAGTCTGCGATATCTTTCAGTATCGTCCCCATCGCGTTGGCCAGAGGGGTGAATAATGCATCTAAGAACCCCATCAAGCCGTCAATGACCCACTGAACTGAACCTTGAAGTTGCATCTGTAATTACTCCGAATCGATTCTTGAGATTGTTATTGTAGAGTCCCCGGGTCGGGCCTCATCTCGGCTCTCCGCGATGGTGTACTCGAGACTACGCTCAAATTTGGTAGGACCATGCATTGTCCCCACCGTAACCGTCAGTTGAGTCGTGACATCCTCAGCGGGCAAGGGGTCACCGAAAACGTCGCCCCCAGCGCCGTACTCAACTGAGATAGCGTCTCCTGCAAAGACATCTATCGGAAACTCCTGGTCTCTGAGGTCGGTACTGGGGTTCCTAGCTTGGAGCTCGTCGGATGAGTATGCAATCGAGATAATGCCCTCACTATCTTCATAAGCAACCCAATTAACTGAGGTGGGGCCTGAACCGTTGTTTGTGATTTCGACTGTGGGCGCAGTCAGTGGGTGCTGGCTATCTACCTCTTCCTTTGGCGGTATTTCTATGTTGATCGAGAGGTCTGGACGGATTTCTTTGGTCGTTTCATCAACGACTTCTTCTGCTTCACTATCCACTGCGACTATCCGGTGTTTCCCTGGTGAGTAGCCTCGTAGTCCAAGCGACACCCTCTCGGCTCCGGTCGCGACGTCGGTTGATGTTTCTTCTTCGCCCTCGGGGTCAAACACAGTCACCGTGTCGAACCCTTCAGTCGACTGCAGGTCAACGACGAGGTCCATTCCGTCGAAGTGGATGTTTTGGAGGACTGAGCCGTTATCCCCTTCCGAAGACCCGTCTTCGGTTGACGCAGCTGTCTCTGAACTACACCCAGCGACTGCGACTGTGCTGAGCGATGCGAGGCTTCCAAGTATTGCTCTCCGATTGTAGTCTGTCATTATTTCTTCTCCTGTGTACGCGTAGTTTTCTGAATACCTTCGACGCGGGTTTCAGTTTTGCTGGCTATCTTCAATTGGGTAGCTCCGGGCATGGTCATCGTTTGTGAGGCGGCCAGGTGTCGACCCCGGCGACGCCGTCTAGGAGATACATTGTGGTTAGCACAGGACCAGTCACAGCAAACAGGCTGAGGAACAGCGTAATCACGCCTTGAATTGAGGTGAAGGGTGCTTCGCTGTATCTGGCTGTTGAACGCTCGTATGCAACGCTTTGTCCACGCCAACTTGCTGGTTCAAACCGGACAGTGCCTGATGCTGGTCCTTTGAAGACTGCTGTTAATGTACCGTCTTCATCTGTCAGAATCGAGTCTCCATTCGGGAGGCGAATCGCTCCTCCGTCACGACCTCGACTATTTCGACTAACAAGGTTGATAGGCTCTCCATCAACCGTCTGCAACGAAATATTGAGTGCTACATGCGTATTATTCGATTCTACCACTGAAGCGGATATCTCGGTCTCTTTCTGATCTACAGTCCTCGTGAGGGCAGTTTCGCTTACCAGTTTCCGCTCCCCGTAGACGATGCCCGTCATTTCAACATCGCTGGTGTCTGCCCCGTATGCTTTGACCTGTAACCCTCTGGTTTGGTTGTAATGTGGCTGAGCGGCAGTAGAATCGTTCTTTGCGATAGCGACGTTCACCTTCTCGTTAACCGTTGACGTCGGTGAAGATCGGCTATCACCTTCCAACGTCTCTTCGAGGAATACTTTCTGTGTGGTTGTCTGAGAGACCCGAGTTGAACCCCGTGCGCTCGGGTATGCATAGGTCTTGACTGGGATGGTTTCGAATTGGGTTGACGACGTTCCGTTGTCAGTGCTGGCAACAGTGACTGTATCCCAGCCTTTTGAACGCCGGGTGTAGAAGCGCCACCCTGTAGAGAACTGCGTGCCGGAAACGTTCAGACCGGCCCACGGCTGGCCCTTCGACTCGGCCCAAATCGACGTTCGATTTTCTTCCTCAGACTGACTCACTTGGAAATTGCTTGTATCGTAGATTCGGACATCCCAGCTGTCCGTGGTGATTGTGTCCTTCTCAACGATACTGGTATCGTCTTTCTCGAATTTCGTCTTCGTCGTACAAATGGTAACGATTGATCCGTCTGGTTTGAGTTTCCTATCGCAAACCTCGTATTCTACTTCAACCCATTTCACGACCTCTATCTCGGTATGGATATCAGCAACGAGGTAGTAAGTGCGCTCCTCGTTGCTTGCCCCCCGGGAGGTATATTCAATCGAGGGGTGAGACATATTGTTAGTCTCTTTTCCGAGGATGTACTGGTCTCTCTGGCAGGGGTCGGAATCGGATTTTATTTGAACTTCAGTACGGCCTTCTATGAGGCAGACGGATTCGATTTCATGGCTGTCAATCGTCCTATACACCTTCACACCGTCACCACCGTCCCTATCATCAACAGGACTTTTGAGCCGGTAATCCACGACACCGTAAACAGTGCCGCTTTCTGGGATGTACTGGACTGTCCGTTCGTTACTTAGCCGAACCGTCGTCGACGGCGCGTGCCAGAACTTTGTTGAGTGGGCGTCTTGCACCCACTCGTCGTCAACTGTCTCGGCCGAACTCGGATACCTGGACGTATCTGAGTCCCCTACGCTGAAGTTGCTAACTTCGTAGCGATTCCAGTTGTGATAGGTATCTGGCGGAGTGTTGTAGGTCACATCAGTATGATTCCCGATGCTATTGAACGGCACTGAGGCTGTCCCAGACTCGGAGCTATCGGACCCATCATAGTCCACGAAGTTCACTCCGGTACCGCCGTCGTACTGGCGACTGCCACTGTGATTAGCGGGCACGTCCTCATCAAGGGAGAAAGCAACTCCTATCGTGCCATTCTCGTAGCCGTGTTCTGTGGAGTTTTGCAGACCGTCAAAGGAGTCTGCATGCGCTACCGGTATGAGTGAGCCAGCAGCCAGCACGACAACGAGAAGTACCGTCACGGTTCGGATATCCATTTACAGAGTTTAGAACGGAACCAGCGTGATGCACTCCCCCCACGGCAGTCCGCTCTGGGTAATGATGATGTATAGGAGGGGTCCACCGAACACCAGCTTGGTCGAAGCGCTGAATGACTTTTTGCGAACACTTTTCATCTTCTCTCGGCGCTCGTCACCAACAGGGGCAGACTCAATAGCGGAAGTTCCAAAGAAGGTCAGCGCCGTGCCTATTATTCCACCGTAGGTGGCTAACTGGATGATCGTATTGATGGTGCTACTGATGACGCTCGCTTGTCCCTCTCCGCAAATCGGATCGCTTTGAGCCGCTGCGGTCCCCATGAATAGGGTTGCGACCCCAACCACCGCCATCGCTTTCAACAGCATATAGTCTGTTCTGCTGATGAGGGGTTCTGTACTGTCCTGACCGTCTTGATCTGAGGTTTCGTTAGGCATCGTTGAGTATTTGCGTCTGGAGGTGATTCTGGAACTCTTGGTAATTGTCGAACTGGTCGGTGATGTCCGCTATTGTCTGTCCGCGTTCTTTGAGGAACTCAAGTTCTCTTTTGAACTGCAACGGACCGACTGTAGCGGCGATCCGTTCATCAATCTCGTTTTGTAATATTTGGGACGCCACTATCTGACCGTGCCAGTCGAGCCAGACACTGTGGCGGGGTTTGAGCGAGATTGTCATTCTGTTTCGAGTTGTTACCATTTTGAATTCCTAATAGTTGTACTCTCTTCCCAGTTATCACACTCGACTAGTTCCTTTTAAAATTTATGCAAGCAGTATGTACAGTACGGCTACACCACCCTGGCTGAAATCCGTTCTAACTGTCCTTTACGGGCAGTATGAGCCATCTGTGAGGATTTCCCAAACACCAAATATTGAGGGTAGTTTAAATCAGCCACTTATAAATCCAATATCACACATAATAATCGAAACCAGATATTCCAAATATCTGGACTGTTCGGTGGTGGCAGTACCGAAGATATTCCTGGCAATACGAGAGATTGACATCATGCTCAACAAGGTCTGTAGTTCCCGAGATACGATTGGTTTGAGCGAGCTACCCTTCTTGGAACTGCCGGGTTTGGTTGACTAATCCGGTCCCTCGGACAGTCGCATTGACTGTGGTTTTGCCGGGTGGCTGGACATGGATTGTATTCTGACCTTCTGTAAGCCACTCCGACTGAATTTGCATGCGGTACGTCCCTGTAAGGTGGCCGTCAGCGCTCAGGGCCGTATCGGGGACTGTCTTTGAGCGCTGGACCCCCTCTGAGTCTGTGACGGCTATAGTCGGATTCTCGCTCTGATATGACCGGTTAGAGAATGTAACGGTCACGTCAGCTGCGGTATCTAATCCATCGACTTTGCCAGTCGAAATTGAAACAGAGTGGGTACCTGGAGAGAGGGCAGAGATGTTCTTCGTCTCCTCTCTCGTGGGGTCGTCGGGTAACTTCCCGCTCCCAGCAAAGTCGGCAGGATATTGATGAGTGGAACCGGCCACTGAGATGGTTGCCGATTCGGGGGCCGTGACTGCAGTATATTCGAATTCGTATCTGACCGTTCCGTTAATCGTGGATAGGTCCAGTGTATTAGACCCTATTGAGAGGTTGGCAGCAGGGACGTCACATTCTTGAGCATCACCTGTTATCCCCGGTTGTTTGCAGGCGGTAGCTCCCCCAATATCGAAACTCGGAGTTTTTGTCACATTTCGCTCGGTATAACTCAGTTCATACTTGATTTGATTCACTTCCGAGTTGAAGTCAAGTTCTTGTGTCCCGTGCTGGAGTCCGGCTGCCTCAATAGTGACAGATTCCCCCTGGTCGAGAGTCCCCTGATAACCGGCATCGTTGAGTTCATCATCATCGTAGTCTAGACCGGGATCTTCGAGTAGGTAGACCGAATCGCCGGAGAGAGTGTAGTCAACTCTCCCTGCATCTGTTGAGATTGAGACGGTGTTATCCCCTTTGTCTACTCCCGAAAGTTCGAATGTAGCCGTCTCACCTTGGCGAAGTAACCCTGTGTGACTGACTATCTCGCCACCGACAGACGCCGATGGATTTTCAGCGGCGGTCCGGTTTTTGAATGTGACCTTGACCTGTGGCGTCGGCCCTGAACCACTGCCAGCTATGACTTTATTTTTCCCGGGTGAAAGCCCATTGAGGTCAACCGTTGTTGGAGAGGTAATCGCACCCGAATGAGTTGCATCTATGTCTCCGTTCCCACCCACGTCAACAGTCGGGTTCTTCGTGGTCGAGTTTGCAGTGTAGTAGATCGTCCAGGCTGGTTTGGGTCCATCTGTTGTCGATAAGTCAATAGTATTCTCACCGGCTTCCAAAGAGGATATTCGGAGTGTCGCAGTCTCACCCTCAGTGAGAATCTCTTCCGTAGTTGTAGACTCTTGTTTAACCGTCACTGTTGGATTCTGAGTTGCGTTAGTCTCCCAAACCGAACCACTCCAACCCGGCTCTGGGCCTGAATGGTCTACTGAAACAGTGTTTGAGCCGGGGTTCATCGAAACAGTCCGCGTTACCGACTGACTCGCTCTAAGGGGCTTACTCCGGTCAATGTCGGTATTTCCGTCACCGTTCAAGTCAGCCCGAATATTGTCCGTTGCGGTCACCTCGGTGAAACTCGCGCCCCAAGAGGGAGTCGGACCATTATTACTGATTGCTATCGTCGTACTACCGGGACTGAGTTCCGTGGTTGTTGAGATACTTTCACCCTCTGGAAGTGGGGACTGTCTGACTAACTCTGCATTTCCATCTTCATCCGTATCGACAGAGATGTCTTCTGGTACCCTGCGCTCATCCCAAGATGCCTCATAATCGACAACACCGGCACCGCTAATTGAGACGGAGTGGCTGCCAGTTTCGAACTCGTTGAGAGAGATGGTTTCCGATCGACCATCCAGTGAGACTGAGGACGCCTTAGTTGAACCATCTACGCTTACATCAACATCGTTCGCTGCCTTCTGGTCCACAATCAGCTCAGCCGTTGAGTACTGTATCCGACCGCTGGAGCATCTCCATTCACCAGACCCCTCAAGTCTTATCGTTACTTCCCCGTCTTTTGGTGGGTCAACCGACAGACCGTCGAATACGAACTTTCCAGTACTGTAGTCAACATATCTACTTGACCACACACTGTCGGTATCTTTACCGAGATATTGCTTAGTCCCGTCATCTCGAATTAAATAAGCCTTATATGTCCAATCTATACTCACAGTGTAAGAGTTATCATACCCTTCGCGTACGGCCCAACGCTCTGTTATTGACCCAATCTCTCCGTTAACGTTAGAGATCGTCATCTCGTGGCTGTCGTACCGCATACCATCTTCACAATAAGATCCGTCCACCGTCCATCGGTATGATTCAGCGTCATTAAAATCATCTTCATAGCTGTAGAAGTCCTTACTTGTACTCGTAGGACTCGATGTGAGAGTTATTTCAGCATTTTTTGCAGGAACGTTCCCGCCAACCCACAGGGTGTCAGACTCACCATCTACAAGCTGGCCAGTTTGGGTCTGAGTCCCTAACGAATTTGTTTTACCATGAACCGTGACCGTAGCAGACGTATCGAGGTTTCCGTTGTTTGTGATATCATTTGTTCCAGTGTGAGTGATGCTCCGATGAGTAGTTTCCTCAGAACCAGATACCGTAATTTCTGCGTTACTGTCGATATTCCCGTTATTTGTGACAGACCCACTTCCGGAACCAGATATCGACCGCTCGGAAACTGTCTCTCGCCCATTAACGGTGATTTTTGGATCATCGCCAGAATCGCTTGGTTCTGGGTCCATGTTCCCGGAAATAGTTACTGTCTCCGTACCAGTCCCACTGACAGATTGGTCGGTGAGTTCTGTTTCTGGGTAAAATGTAGCTGTTGTACCCGACGGGTCGATATTCCCTCCAACTTCAGTAGTTCCCTGATATCCCACTTGTCGGGATTGTTCACTACCGATGAGTGTATCGCCGGACAGTCTGATTTCAGTATTAATCGGTTTGCTGTTCCCAGGGACTGTCTCAGTGTATTCGTTACTGGAGATATCCGTTCGGGTCTTTGAGAAGGACTCTGTTCTGTTAGACCCGTAGACCGTCAACACCGGTTCGTTATTTTCTGAGTCCCCTATCGGGTTTATTGAGCCGCCGACGTCAACAGTCCGAACACTATCGGAGTCCCCGCTCAGCGCAACCTCGGTTGTATTATATTGTCCGTATAGCGTTATGGTAGCGTCTTCGGGGTGTTTATTCCCGATAATGTCTACTGAAGGGTTTGGGTCTCCAGACTGGTATGCGCCTTCTATATCTCTCGTTGCGACTGTTTTATTTGCACTGAGCGCCATGTATGTTGTCGCGGTTTCTTCATTCCCATCGACATGGAGGGACTTACTCGATGCCTTCCCACTAATCGTTTCTTTATCGAGTGTGCTATTGTAGGCACCCGCAAGTGTGACACTGTAGTTCTCAGCGTTGGCAGCTTGATATACAGTGAAATACCCAGTCAAGTTGTTGCCTTCTCCGTGGACATAAACTCGTTCAGACTGCTCTAATTTGAAACCGATTCGGTTTAGAACGACGTCACCCTCATTTTCGAAGTATATCGTACCCTTTCTATCGGTTGAGACGGAGATATTGCCCCCCGAATCGACCTGCAGTTGAACGTCCCGCGGAGCAACGTTCTTAGATACATTTTGTGGTTCGACGAAGAGCGTGTGTTCACCGGCAGAGACGTTGGTGAATATGTACTCACCGTGTCGGTTGGTCTGTCTGGTTTGAGGGTCAGAATGTAGGTGGACGGTAACATTTTCAACTGGGTGTCCTTGTGAATTGTAGACCCGACCTTGGACAACGTTCTCAGTATCGGTCTTTCTCAACGCTGTGTCATACACTTCTACTTTCTCCCAGCCCTCGCTGTCTATGGACTGGTTTTGAAGATTGGAGGTGAAGCCCGCCGGGTCAACAGGGCGAATCTCACTGTTATTGTCTCTATTCTCAGCGAGCCATTCGAGTATTGCTTCCTCGGCAGCTGCACGGTTGTCAAACACATATGGCCGATCATTGACGGTCGCGTTGGGGTGGAGGTAAACGACTTCCCCGTCTTCCATACCAGAGACGAGGAACTCCCCATCGCGTTCGTAGAGACTCCAGATATCTGCTGCAGGGTAGATACCATTTCGTTCTTCCCCGCTGTCTGGAGCCGGGTACTGTTCGGGATTCGCCTTTCTGGCCGCTTGCCATGCTGAGATGGCATCCCTCGCAGTAGATTCACTGGTAAAGAAGTGTGGACTATCAGAGACACTCACATTGGGCCCAAGATACCGAATCTCCCCGTCAAAGTTCCCAGATACCAGATATTCGCCATCGTTCATATAAATTACCCAGCCATCTACTTCACCCACTTTCTCGAATCCTGAATCGGCTTGTGCGACACCGCCATTAAATACGAATCCGAGTGATAGGATCATCCCGATTAGAACGGCGGCTATGACAACAGTCAGTCCAAGATGGATGACTCGTCCCCGGACTTGAGGTAATGTCGCTTTTGCACGGAACTGGCCTAATAGGTCTCGCGTCCTATCGATTGGCCCTGGAGAATACTGTTTGTCAATTTCGAATGAGGGTATCGGGGTTGAATCTTCACTCCGGTAATAGTGGCGACACTCAGGGGTGGTACAGCCGGATGCCTGCCGGACCTTGGTAAGATATGTGTTGTATCGGGAGGCGTGGCTAGATATTATTTTAACCCCGGTCGCTCCACAATCTGGGCAGGTTAGTTCGTCTTTCGAAGTCGCGGTGGGTGTCTCAGAGTCGCTTGACATCTTTTTACTAGTTTCCGTCTGATTTGTCCGGAATCTCTGTCGGAGACGACACCTCTGCTGCTGGCCTGAATTCTAGTGTTTGCGTCTGAAGCCCCTGCCCTTCTACCTCAACCTTAACCTGAGAGGAATCTGTAGTCTCGACTACGACGACATTCCGTCCCTCACTGAACCAGTTTTCTGGGAGTGTGACTGTCTCGTTCTCGACGAGCTGCCCATTGACGAGCGCCGAATCGGGTAACTGCTTGGAATTGACTTCACCGGACGCAGAAACGACATATATCGTTGGGTTGTTGGTCTGCCTTGGCTCACTACTGTGACGGATGACTGTTTTTAGTGCTGGTTGCGCTCCGTTGACTGAGCCTGTTGCTACATCGATACTATTCTCACCGGGCTGTAGAGAGTCAATTGCTATCGATTGACCGTTCCCGCCTAACGGGCCGTCAGCGCTGAAGTCTTGGGGATATTTGTATTCTTTCCCATTGATCTCAACGGTGGCCTGTTCTGGGATATCTCGCTTCGTATAGGTGACTGTATAGGGAACGGACCCTTCGGCACTGCCGATTTCGAGTGCATCATTCTTCAGGTCCTGTGTCGGAATGTCACAGGAGACAGTCTGAGTGAGACCATCTGGGTCTCTGCAGTACTGCTTACCATTCACACCGACTGCTGCGCCAGTTGTCCCGGAACGCTCAGTGTAGTTCAACTGGTATTCGATATTAAGATTGTCAGCAGAAACTTCTATCTCGTCCATCCCTGGCTCAGTTTTAATATCTGAACTGGTGATAGTGACTGAATCACCGCTTCCAACTTTCTCCGTGCTGAACCCATCGCCAGCCCCTTTTACTGAGACGCTCTCTGGGGATTTTAATTTATAGACATGGGACTCCAGTTCGACGTTATCAGCGATTATCCAATCATCGGAAGTCCACCTATCAGCCTCTATCATCACTCTGTCACCAGGCTGTAGATCTACCGTCGAATTACTCCAGCCACCATCGTCTATACCGTAGTACCAACCTTTGTAATCCTTATATGGGGAGTCATAACTTTCGGGGTCCCTCTCTGCATGATATCGGTAGATTGTTTCATTGGGTCCATCTGCTCTGTCGATAAATACACGGACCTCGTCTTCGAACTCGTAGTGGTGGTGTTCACGGTCGTCCCCACTCCAATAAGAATCGTAGTTGTCGTAGTTGTACGAATAGTTCGACCTAATTTGGACTGTTTCTGTATCACTAGCCTGATACACTGCGGTTTCATTGGGGTCGCTAGTTTGAAGATCGACCTTGTCAGTTTGCCTATCGTAGGTCTTCTGAGAGGTTTTTAGGGTGAGATTGATATTATCTGGCGAGAGGTTTCCAGTGTTGTTTAGCGGAACAGAGCTCCCACTCAGTTGGCTGCTGCGGGTTTTGATGGTCTCCGTATAATTTTCTTTCAGGTCGACAGTGACGCGGCCGGGATCGCTGTTTCCTTTGATTGGGATTTGCGTCCCCGATGGGTCTGCCTGGCCAGTTTCGGTGATTTCTTCGGTGGCAGCGATTCCCTGGATTGTTAGTCGCTGTCGTTTTGGCTTCGTATTTCCGTCAATACCGGGTGAGACAGAATAGCTGTCACCTTGGTATTGTTTCCGAGTGGTCCCCTCAGTGTATACTCCTTTCAGTGTGACTTCGACATCGTCTGCGTTCTTGCTGTTCTTGAAGGTAACTGGTGCTGCTACTCGGGACCCCTGGCCTGCAATATTGATCGGTCGCCCTTTCGGAGGTTGGATAGTGATTTCATTGTTAGTAACAGCACCGTCCGATTCAAAGGCCGAATACTGACTACTACTGTTCTTGATCCGGAGTTCACCTGTCTCGCCCATTTGGAGGGTCGCGTTCTGAGTGGCCACCATATCAGTGCCTTCTGGTGGGTCGACGAACAGGTGGTGCTCACCTGCAGGTACCTCCTCGAAGTGGTACCGCCCCTCAGAGTTCGTAGTGGTCGTCCGGGGGGTTGAGTAGAGGTGAACAGTTGCCCCTTCGACGGGCTCCCCGTTGGAATCCACAATCTGCCCGGTAATTTGTGAGGTGTTTTCGGAGTCTTGACTGTCGCCTGAAACCAGTCCTCCATCGTCGTCCGAACTGAGGAGACCTCCATCATCTGAGTCATTGTCAGTTAGGTCTCCATCCGAATCATATTCAGTGAGAGCTTCTCGTAACTCTCCCCGTTCAACAGTAGTGATAGAGTCCCCATCAGGTGATTCGTTTCCGTACTGATTGTAATATTCTAATAGCGCAGAGCGGGCATCGTCCCGCGTGTCGAAAAGGAAGGGAGTATCTGAAATAGTCGAGTCGCCGTCTAAGTAGACAACTTCCCCGTCGATAACGGCCGCAACAATGTATTTGTCCTTGTGCTCGAATATTTTCCAATTCGTCTGATTGATGAGATTCTCGCTAGTTTGAGTCGGTTCAGGATATGCGTCTGGGTCCTGATCGTGCTTTGTTTTCCACGCAAAGATAGCGTCCTCGGCAGCACCGACTGAATCGAATGTATGTGGTTGGAGAGTAGTAGAACCGTCTTTTTCTAAGTACGTCACATTCCCATGAATCTCACCAGCGACGAGATATCGCTCGCCATCAGCAGACTCGTAGATTGTCCACTCACCCTCTGTTTTGACGGCGGAGAATCCACTATCTGATTCAGTGATATTTTCATAGGAAATGTCTTCGGCCTGGGCGGTTCCGCCACCGTTTCCAGCCCCTCCAAAGGGAAGCCCTGTTGTGAGTAAAACAACTCCGGCTATGGCGACGATAATGACTAATCCAGCGATTTTAAGATTGCCCCCTAAGAGCTCCCCAATCTGTCCTGCAAGTGGAACAGATGAATACTGCTTTTTCACCTGTTCTGGCGGGACGCGACCTGGGTCTTCACGGCCGCTATCGTAATTCCTGCAACTGGAATTTGAGCAAGAAGAAGCGTATATGACTTCTTTCTTATCGCTCCCGCTGAACTGGGAAGCGTAGCTTTCTGATTTTTTTAGCCCCTTTGTCCAGCAGTGTGGACAAACCATTTCGCTTCTCGACGTTGTGCTGATTTCTTCGAGAGATGTGTTGGCCACTTTAACCACCCATTATTGTCATTTCAGCCTATGTCATCTGTCAGCGGTGTCGTTTCGGTTGAACGATTGGAGGTAAAATCACATTAACAGATGTCTAGGATTCTGTTATCCGTAATAATTGTACTCTTTACTAAAAACTTCTGTAAGTACTGTAGTCACGCACCGAAAATGCCCTATCTGAGTCGTAGAAACGGAGTCTAGCGAATTACAAATAGTAGAGATTGAGATATGTAGAGCTTATTTCTCTGTTCTCAAATTGCATGAAGGGGACCAAACGATTCAATTGCCACAGCTGTGGTTCGGAAGGAAGTCTGCACTCGCGTAAAGTCCACGCACAAAAACCGTGCATACGACGAAACGATACGCAGGATTACTCAACTGACTTCTTCTATGCCGGAGTCCTCCACTACTTTAATAACACTGCCAATATCGTCCCCCTCCAATTCTGGGTGTTCAGCGGCGGGGCCAGATACTTCGACGAGACGTTGCCCGGAATAATTGTCATCAAACCCGAAAAGTACTTTCAGTAGAGGGCCAGTCTCCCAAACCCCTGCTTCCTTCTCAGATTTAGTTAAGAAATTGTACCTATCTGAAGACAGTGTTTTCAAAACCGAACGCTTCCCAGTATCGGACATATCTGGTTCCAACACCACGGTAAATGTTCCGTCCGGGTTCTTTGTGATATCCTCGTCGCTTCTGTATTCTTCCTCTGCAATCAGATCCATCGCTTCATCGTATGTTTCCACTTTGTCAGTTACTTTGACATCAAGATTGTTAATATTCACCTCACCATATCTGTAGGCCATAAGGAGTACGTTTTTCCAGACTCTGTCCCTTCGGCGTTCATGCTCCATGTAATAATTGGAATTGCTGAGTTTATTTAAACCCAATGGCCGACATCGCCTCAGTTTTTTCTTAATATCACCTTGCGGAAGTATTATAGGCAGAATACTGGGGCGCTATCTTGGATCGAAGTCGCTTGGTTCTTGCTTCCCCAAAATAATTGTACCAGGTCGATTCAAGTTATCACAGATAATGTTTGGAACCGAGTGGTTAGAGACCCGGAGCGACGAACGAATACTTGTTCATACGCATCCCTCACGGTGGCTCATGATCAAACAAGTCATTTTGTCAGCATTTATGGCGATAAATTTGATGATGCTGCTGTTTTGGGACGCTACAAAGGGTGTGGAGATTTTGGGCTACAACGTTAGGCTTCTCATTGCGCTCAGCATTCCACTGGTATTTTTCCCAGTTGTGACTGCCCAACTCCGACGCATATCTACGCACTACGTTATCACAGAAAAGAATCTCTGGGCGAAAAGGAAAATATTTGCCAGAAATGTAGACCCGACTGTTCTTTCTCGGGTGCAGGATTGTCGATATGAGCAAAGCTACATTGACCGTATTGTCAATAAAGGAGATGTTTATGTTGAGACGGCCGGGACAGGCGGGACAGATGTAGTGCTCCGGGATGTGCCCCACCCATCCCGAGCTGCTAAATTGATTCGTGAGCGGATCACCGAAGGGGAGTCTCGACGGGCAGCTTCACCCCTGTAGAAGTCCTCCGAGTCCCGGTCCGTGAAAGAGTTCCATTCTGAATTTCATGCTAGTCAGTAGCGATACCGTACACGTACAGGAACACCGCACATCCCAGTATGAGGTGCTGGAATGCCAGATGTGGTTCCAGAGGTAACGTGGTGGATGGGAGGGCTGTCCATAGTAGGATACCGACACAACTGCTCACGAGCCCATTCCACACTATCTGTGCTGGAAGATTGTCTTTCCAATCTTCCCGATTGCGAATCCATCCAATATTTAGGATACTGAGGGCTGGTGTCAAGAATAAGTACCAAGAGGCACTCCAGATTGAGATTAAAACTCCGTTTGCGGATGGAGTGGCAAACGGTAGTCGGCTGGTTTCAATTCCGAGCAGGGCAGCGGGTGACGCTGGTTGAAGCGGGTCGGTGTGTATGAGATATCCGGCTACGACCATACCGATGCCAAGTGTCACCACCTGACCCTTGTACCCGAACACAGTGTGGGCGATATTTCCAGTGAACTGTTTGTACCCTCGTTCAATGGCGAACACCACAGGAATTGAATAAACGAATAAGATCGGGAAGAACTGTAACGACGCATAGAACAGTTCAGGGACGGATGTGACGGCGATAGCATATGTGAGTGTATATACTATCAATAACAGGAGGTCACCCAGTGGGGACCAGGTGTCCATATCGAATTGTTCACTGGGCGAGTGCATTGCTTCGCCCCATTGACTGCCACCACGCTTCACGTTGTAGAGGGTCGCTCCGACATATCCGGATGTGACTGTCGTGATGACAGCGGCTCCTTGTACCCAAGATAGGGGCTGATGAAATGCGCTAAGTAAGATTGCAGGCGTTACCCCGATGATACTTGCGATCACCGCGGTCTGGCTTTTCCATTGTCGCAAAACCCCAGTGAATTTTTCTCCCGAGTATGTCAGTGCGGTAAGGAGTTGGTCAGGCACTGGCTGGAACGACCCCTCTCGTATTCTTCGTTCCCGATCCTCATTGGGCTTGAGAAACCCATCACAGACAATAAGAATATAACCGACAAGATAGCTGACTACGGAACGTTGATATCTATAACCGAGGGGATTTCCCCACTCGTCCGCCCAACTTGACTGACTCTCCTGCGATTCTGATTGTGATTGACTGCCCGATTGTGATTGGCTACTGGACTGTGATTGGCTACTGGACTGTGATTGGGTGCGAGATTGGGTACGAGAGCCAGACTGTGTCTTAGTTCCTTTCTCCGATTGCTGGTTCGACTGGGACTGAGATTGCTTGCCTGCTTTTCGACGCTGGCGATCTGAGCGCCAGTCAGAGGTATGTGAATCTCCAGTCGTTTTCGTGTTATTTTCAGACGTGCCCTCCCCTGGCTTCTGGTAGGTTTTTTGCTTGCGTTGGTATCGGGAAGAGCGTTGTCGACTCGTTTTTGACTTGTTTCTCGATTCTGTTTGGTTGTTCTGTGTAGAGTGCTGGTGACTGCGAGACCGGTGGCTTAGGAGGACCTCCTTGGCCTTCTTCGCCTGGAGAAATTTTTCGGTAGCGTCTGGGTCGTCAGAAACGTCTGGGTGATGCGATTTGACTGCTGTTCGGTAGGCGTCTTCAATTTCGTCTTTAGTCGCCCCTTCTGAGACACCGAGAACCTTGGCTGCGGTACTACTGTTCATATAGAGGGAATTCCTTCAGTCGTGGAGAGCTGGCAAATCTGACTGCACAGACTGCATGTCGTTTTCACTGAGTTCAAACTCTGCATTTATCTGAATACCTTCCCTAGTATTGTGTTGTTCGTCGACAGCCTCAACGTGGATGATGCCGTCAGCATCGATCTGAATACTCATTCGATGACTGGCTTCGTCTCGCTCCTTCGGTGGATATGGACCGAGAGTGAATTCGTCTACTAATTCGTTGCCCTCAATCGTCCCAGCTTCTCCTTGGTAAATTTCGAACGTTGTGTGGGTCTGATAGTCCTCAAGCGGCGTGGTCGATATTTCTGTCTCGGCTGGAATCGACTCGTCTTTCATGATGAGGGGTTGGAAGTAGGTCTCTTTGGTCTCAAAATGAGCCATTTTCACACCGATTGTTTGTGGGAGGACGTCCAGTAAGACAGGCTGCGAGTCGCTCCCAAGGACAGCCTCGTTTGATGGGGAATCCGTCTTAGGAGTGATATTCGCCGACTCAGATGATGGAACAGGTATTTCCTGACTGATACAGGCCTGTGCTGTAGCCCCTAACGCGACGATGGTATCAGGGTTGATCCCCACCTTTGGTTCTTGACTGAATAGACGCTCTACTGCGTTCTGGACGGCGGGCATTCGAGTTGCCCCACCGACCAGAATCACATCGTCAATGTCTGTGGGGGTGATACCAGCGCCTTTCAGGAATTCTTTTGTGATGTCCAGTGTTTCCTGAGTTGGGCCAGCGGTTATCTGCTTGAAAGTATCCCGGGTGAGCGTCTTCTCGAAGTTGGCTGTACTACCGTCCTCCAATTCAACGTACGGAAGCGAAAATGAAGTAGAGGTCAGCGATGTCAGCTCGTGTTTTGCCTTCTTGGCGGCTTCGAACAATCGAGATTCTACTGTTGTGTCGGATACGTCTGGCTTGCTCCCGTGACTTTGTTCTATCTGGTCAATCAGCCATGAAACGATGAGTCCGTCATAGTCGTCTCCGCCGAGATCGGCATTCCCGTCGACGCCTTCGACTTCAACGAGCCCGTCACTGATATTCACAACAGAGCAATCGAACGTTCCGCCGCCAAGGTCGTAGACGAAGACAGATTTTTCCGAACTAGCCTGAAGGCCGTAAGCGAGGCACGCTGCGGTTGGTTCAGGGATAATCCGGTCAACGGTGATACCAGCTATTTCTCCGGCTTTTTTTGTTGCCTTCCGCTGTTTCTCTGAAAAGTATGCTGGGACCGTAATGACCGCATTTTCGATCGGGCGGTCCAATTGTGCTTCTGCGTCTTGAACGAGTTTTTTCAGGATGAGCGCACTGATGCCTTCTGGGCGGTGGGTCTCATTTCCGAGAGGGAACGTTTCGTCATCCCCCATGTGTCGCTTGATGGACTGGATGGTATCCTCAGGGTTGCTAACAGCCCGGTTCGCTGCCTGCTTCCCAACGAAGACTTGGTTCGATTCCCAATCGTAGCTGACGACTGATGGTGTTTTACGGTCTCCTCGCTTGTTTTCGAGAATCTCGAAGTTGCCGTTGGTTGCAGTGGCAATCACGCTGTTCGACGTCCCAAGGTCAATGCCGATTGGAGGTGGAGTTTGAGTCATAGGAATACGAGAATTCGAGCGTCTATGATTGCATTACCTACTGAATACTCGGCCAAGTATTTTTATTTTATAACAAACTAAATGGTAAGTCAATGGCATACATTTTCCTCTATATCGCATCCTCAGAAAGTGTGAGTAGCTTGCGAAATGGGGATGAGCTTGCATGTCGGCTTGCCCGAGGTCGTGGGTTGTCCGAGGTCGTACGCTCAGTCGAGGATGGGGACGAGGTGACTGAAATCTTGGCTTCAGAACGGGGGTACGTCACAATTGAATCCGGCTACATGATGGAGTTCGTTGATGAATCTGATACTCATTTGCCTGCTGTAGATGTGGCGAAAATGAATGACCGCAGGGCCTACAGAGTCCCTTCAGAGGCTGTCGAGTCGCTCCCAGCACATATCCTCAGTGAACTGGAAGAGCAAGAGTATGTGCGAATACGTGGGGAGTACAACTCCGACGGCAAGGAGTTTTCAGATGTGTCATTGGGGTGGCACTCAAACGACAAGTCGCCGTGGGACCTGATGATGGAAGAACTGGACCGACGGGAGGTAGTCAATCCAGTTCTGGACTACCTGGTGTTTGAGCACGGTTCTGATCGGTGGACACCCGAAGCAATTGCTGAGGCCCGTGGTGTTCAACCGGAGACGGTTCGGGACAATATCCAGAACATTCGCACTACAAAGGAACAGGACAGTAGTTGATATTTATAGAGGGCAGCGCCCTCCCGATTTGTTACTGCTGGTTTTGCTTTTCGGCCCTGTACTGTAGGTATTTTTCCTGTTTGGACTGAGGCTGCGAAGATATGAGACACTCACCAAAAATATAGAACCAAGAAAAGAGGAACCCGCCGAGGAAGATTGACGGTGCCCACCCCTGAACGAGTTCGACTGTCAGTCCGAACACGGCGATTGAGAGGAAGTTTCTGAAGACATATCCGGCAGAGTCTGTCTTATCCTTCATAAGCTACAGAAGTGAAATTGTTGCAATGTTATTTGTCTTTGATGAGTTCCTGTCGCGAAGGGCCTCGTGGGTGGGGACCTCGGAAGACATCGTCACAGTTGGAGCACTCCCAGATTCCATTGTGTCCGTCATGGCGCTCTTCATAGACGATATTCTTACACTCAGCTGGCTGGGGGCCACAGTTCGGACAGTGGACTTCGATTGTCTCACCGATGTATTGTTCATTCCCATCACCTGCCCCAGTTGGCTTCAACCCAACGCCAACTACAATCCAGCCGTTTTCTTCTATAGAGGTGGCGTGGCTCCGGACCGCTGATTCAGACGCAAGCTGCTTGCCCCATTCATTGTACGCGATGGATGTTCCCTCTTCAAAATTAGAGTCAGCCACGATCAGGTCTAATGCGTCGGCGGCTTCGTCTGTGCCTAATTCGATAATCGCGTTCCTGCTGGACCAGGGGGTTTCGGATATCGCGAGCGGGAGCGACTCAAGACCGATAGCGAGGTCGTAAGTATCCTCCTTGTCGTGAGCGAAGAGCGGATCTGGTTTGTCTTCTCGATTTTTGAATGCAGCAGCGGCTTTTGAGAGAGCAATATCGTCGTTAGCTCCATCGACGATGGCGACTATGACGTGGGCTTCCGTCCATGTCCCATCGCCGCTGAAATAGCGCTGAGAATGTAATTGCGAAAGTTCAGAGTCAGTCAGCATTGCCTGGACGGTTTCCTTATTATCTGTCCCGGTACGATTGTCTTTAGATTCGTTCATGATAGTAGATATTCCGAAGAGAATCTTACACTTAATTCTAAGCCTTAATTAGGGGGTTGCGAGAGACGAGTATGGATACCGGTGTTAGTCAAAGAGACACTGGTTACGTGCTCGGCCACCCGTGAGCGTTGCTTGGTCATCCTCGACGTCAGGGAATAGTTGCTTCTGTGTTCCAGTGTCTTCGTCGTCGCCGTTGCGACGATTTACCCGGCGGTCTGCTTCCATTTCTCCGTCGGGGTTATCCAGTTTCGGGTTATTGGGTCGTGCATCTTCCTCAACCCCAAATTCTTCTAGACCTTCTTCACCGTCGTCTGGAGCTCCCTTTTCTTCTTCACCGTTGAGGTTGTCGTTTGCTTCGGTCGCCTCAGTTGGAGACGATTGGGTCGGTTCGACACCGTCGACGAGGGACGCCTGAAGTTCTTCTTCAGACTCCTCGTCAGTTGTCTGTTCAACCGACGCTGCATCACCACTGAGGGTTGATTGCGACTTACTTTGAGACATAGCGCACACGAGCGGCTGGACCGAATACGCTCATATCATAGGTAGACATAGTATGGGAGAAGGTGAGAGAATGCCCCCGCGACAAAAAAGCCCAGATTATACACAGGGTTTCCTGCGGTAGTCACACCAATTCGAACGTGGTTTTCTGAGATGGGTTTCCAAGGCCGGATGAGGAGGGTCCCTCCTGCCGTTGACAGGGTATCTCCAAATAGGTGTGAGAGAAAGCCGGCGAAGGCGGCCATATAGAGTAGAATTGTGAGGGCCAGATTTCCTAGCAAGGATGGCTCAGCCACGGCAAAGGATGTCCCTGAAGTTACCGTGATCGCGGCGTGGAAAACCGCGAACAGGGAGCCAGCAACGAAAATTGAAGCAAAGACCCCGAACACGACGGTATGAGTCCATCCGTGGTGTTGGAACGGAACGACCGGCTTGTTATCGATATCAGGGATTAGGCCTCCAGCGATTCCAGCCAACCCTACGAAAGGGGCCCACAGCGTGAATCCACCCTCCAATAATAGCAGGGCCAGCACCGATGTCGACAGAAGTCCTAGACCGAAGTGACCTTGCTTATGCATTATTCAGGCAATTACCAGTTACTATCCAAAATAGTTGTGCTGGACAGGTTCGAAATGCAGCGACCTGGAGTCGAGGGGCTTAATTGGCCATCTCCCACGGGTTTTCCTTGATTGTGATATCATAGGTTTCGACTGTGAGGTCTTCTTCCAGGTGGTCTCGAGGATAGTAGGAATAGCGCTTTTCGTCTAGGATCCACGTTACAAACCCGTGCGTGTAGGTTTCGAGAATGACTCGAACCTCTTTGCCGATACTGGATTCTCGAATAACGGCGTCGCCAATAGCGACTGTGACGAATTCCTCGTCGCCTACATGGACTCTGATTTCGGTTTCTTTTGCAGCGTTCCGAGCAGGGCCGAGTCGAGGGATATCTTGCACACGGTACTTATCTTTGAGTTCGTGATGTTGGGTGGGTTCACTCATTTGTAGAAAGTGGCTCGCAATTCGCCAGAGCTACTGAATACTCGTGGCCGCGCTGCTCTTGAAGCGGACTACAGCCGGTCTGCCCGTTGGAAGTGCCATAGACCTTGAGGCTCCCTTATTGGGCCTCCGACGGTGTCTTCTGGGGTGCGTTGATGATCGTTATCGTCTGACTGGGTTTCGCTTTCTGGGACAGGAGCTGCTGTAGACCGTATTTCAGTTGTCATGGATTTTGTAGTCGGGTGTCACGGTTGCGAGACGAGTGTGGGTTGTGTTGATCGTCAGTTCGATTCGGCTCCCATCGATACTCGGTTCTTCGAGATGGTAGGTCGTCACGACTGCGACCTCTTCAGTAGAGCACCCGTAGCATTCCCAGTCAAATGAGTAGCCGATGACGATGCCTTCACTGTGACTCTCTCCGATTTCTCGCGGGTCGGTGAATGATACTTCGACGTCCATTCCAGACTGCGGCGCCGTAATCTGTTCTGTACCATTTCCTCCCGGCACCGAATGGGGGTCCAGTTCCATAGCTCCAAGAGAGTATAGATCGCCACGTTTGATTCTGAGTTCAGTTTCGGACTCTTCGCCGGATGGCTCACCTGTAAACTTGTGGTATTTCGACCGGCGTTTGGTCAGCGGAGGTTGCAGGTGCTCTTCCAGGGAGATTGGAGTGTCTATCGTGTTTTCTCCAGATGCTTCGTCTGGGATATTGCCGGATAGATATGCCCCGACGCGGCGGAGTGCAGTCAGAGCAGTCGGATTTTCCTCTTCAACATCAACTTCTCCGGTTGGGAGTGAAAGGGGGACCGTCCGACTGATTGAGTCAGTCCGGCCAATAGGGGTCGTCGAACAGAGTAGAACGCCTTCATCTCCGATGAGAACCCACGGGTATTGACCACAGGCAATGATGTGATAGTTGCTCCGGTTGTACCTGCCATTGTCGATCAGGACCCGAAGGGCTCGTTCTGCGGCCGTCCCATCAATTCCGTACCCGTAGGCCTCAGTTAGCAGGCCATCGATACAGCTCAGGTATGGCTCGAACTCGCTGAACCCAGAGTATGTGTCTGGAATCTGTAGCAGTTTGTCTCCGTACTTTTCGACGTATCCCCCGAGGTCGCCTCCAGAAACCCAGCGGACTTCGTGAGTTGCTGCAGTATGAGTTTTCCCACCACCGTATCTCCCCCGGTGTCGGTGGGTGGTGAGTCCGTATTCCGTGTCTGGGGCTTCCCACTTCCCGGTGTTCTCTCGATTCGGGGGCTCAGTCAGGAATGCTGCCTTTGCTATCCCCGTGAGTCCGCCCGTAGGCTGTGCATCGCCGCTACCAAAGTTACTGAGTGTGGTTGTCATGTCGTCAGAATACTCCTGAGTGATTTGAGTCGATTATCACTCTCACGACCGCAGGAGTGCTGAATACCATATCGGAGACGCTGCTCCCGCAGGATTCAGAACTGTTCTTTGCGACTATGTGCTGCGTTCCGAAGCCGCCTCAGATATGATTCAACGAGGTTGCTGATTCGGGTTAGTGATGATTCGACTTCGGATTCAGTGTTCCCGAGGGTCGCAAGTTGATGAGTGCGGTCTGGAGGGGTGAGGTCAAGAACCATCGCGATTGCCTTTGCAACGCACTCCATCACGAGGCGGTGCCGGGCTGCTGGCTCTCCCTTCTCATCGTAGTGGGCGCTGAGCAGGTGATATTTTATCAGGACCCTGGATCTGATGCCGGGTCTACTATCTTTGACTGTGATGGTGGGCTTGAACGTCATGACGTCGCGAGTGATTTCACCGCCCCCGTCGAAACTCGCTTCATACGGTTTGACTGTTGACAGTTCATACTCGTCCGCATCTACTAATCGCTCCACTAACTGCTCTACAACAGCCGCAGACAGCGACGAGAGGGGAATACTGTACTTCTGAGGCAGGCCAGTAAACGATTGAACCTGGGACTGGTCGAAGTAGGCACTGGGCCGTGTACCAACAACGCCTTCGGGCCAATACTCCGGTGACCCCGCGAGGTGGTTTTGGCAGTCCACCTTCCCGGACTTGTGATAGTTGGCTGTATTCCCGCACTTCGGGCAGGCCTTTCCAGTGATAGGCTCCCAAATCCAGATTGCTGATTCACCCCGCCTGATAGATGCCCCTGCCTCGTTCCATGTATCAGGACTCTGTATATAGGTTGCTGAGGGCTGTTGGCTTTGAATTAGAACTGTGTTCCGCCAACTATATTTTGGAAATCTAGCCTGAGTCTGGAGCCAATCCCGAATGAACTCCTTTTGTTCGGGAGTGAGCTCTTCATCAGAGTTGTGAGTGAGTGTCTGGACGAACAGTGATGTCACTGAACTCATCAAGTCTTCACGCTGCTCAGTATCTGGAAACGAAACTGGGAATGAACTGAAAGCAGGACTGTCTGTATCTACCGAAAGGGACCGTAACATTTCGTCCGAAGCGGTATCGATTTTCGAAGGCATTAAACTGAGAACAGTGACAGCGCAGGACTACCTGTGGCTTGCGAACTCACGACTTGCGACTGGTGGGCGATGTTCAATCGGCCTGAATCCGCGGAGCGAGCAGCGTCTCCACTTCCGCATGGGAGTCTGCAACTCCGAAGTAGATCTTGATTGGGAAGTCATCGCCAATTTCGATTCGGGCAGTTTCTCCCTTGGGGATCATCTGATTGATTTTCTTGAGGTAGTCCAGAGAGAAGAGCGAATCACCCTCGCCACTGGCTTTGATACTCTCCACACCGTCGACGCTCGTGAGGTCCAAGTCGACGTCGTCGGTGTCGCCGTCTGCATGGATGCTTGCTCCGTTTCGGCTGTAGGCGAGTCCCATATGATCTGAAACCATATCGGAGGCCGTTACTCCACGGTCCAGAACGCTCGCCTGCATCTCGATTTCGCCCTCCAGCTGCAGGTCAGGGATAGTCGGTTCCTGACGGATTGAATCAGGGTCGATGAGCGCCAGCGTGTACTCGAGGCCATCGACAGTTACCGTCAGTTTGCGCGATGCGACATCGAGGTCGAGATGCACGGTGTCGTCAGAACTGCCGACAGAGAGCACATCGACCATCCGGCTGAGGTTGATGCCGATGACACCTGGATCTGCCTGATAGCTCTGGAACGCTCGGGTGCTCATGTCGAGGTCGACCATCCCAACGTTTGCGGGATCAACTGCCCGGATGGCGATCTGGTCGTCACCGATACGGAGTTTGGCCTCGTCGACGAGTCGGTTCACCGTCTTGAAGACACTCTCCAACCGGGAGAGCTCGATGGACGCTTCGAAGTGAGCGGGCGTTTCACGGAGGTCATACAGGCCCTTGCTGTCGTCTGCGTCCTCCTGCTCGTCTGTGGCTTCCTCCCTCTCTTCTTCCTGCTCGTCCGAACCGCTTTCTTCGGCCACTTCAGCATCCTCCTCACTGTCCGCGTCGCTCTCCTCTTCATCGCCCTGGTCGTCCGACTCGGTCGCTTCTTTGGATTCACCGTCGTCGCCATCGACGTCGTCTTCGGTATCGGTCTCGACGTCTGGTTCTGCCGGTTCGCTCGGACCAACAGGGCCTCCAGTGGGGAGGGTTTCAGCGTCGGTTTCGTTCAGGCTCTCAGCCGTTGATGGACCGACTCCATCAATCTCTTCCCAGTCTCGGCTGTTCGAAATCCCCGCACGGAGTTCTGCCCAGCTGCTGACGGCTTCGATGAGTTCGCCCGCCGGCGAAGCCTGGATATCGATGGAGTTCTGGAGTTCGTCGATGGTGAATGGAGTGTCGGTGCTACTGTCGGCTTCTGCTGATTTCGTGGACATAACTAATCACTTGAACTAACTGCAATACTGCACACTTGTGCTACTCAGCCCAATACCTTCTTATTGGAGTCGTCAATCCGACCGTATCGCGGCTATTCAGATGTGGACTGACCAGCACAAGCAACTGCTAATCCCCTCACTCCGGCCGTGATCACTCAATACTTTCCAGACCGGCCTTCGGTATTGAGTACACTACTCGGTCTTCCTCTGGACGTACGACTGCTCGCGCTCCGGAGGAATATCGTGCAGGAGCCCATGAGCGCTGAGTTCTGCTTCAACTGCATCAAACATCTTGTCGGGGGTCTCCTCCTCGATGTGTTCGTCGAACAGGTCGGGACAATAGAAATGGTCGCTGAAGATACTTTCCCGTATAGCCCGAATCTGTTCCCAGTTCGGCTCCGAACTATACCGGTTTGACTTGTCGTACTGGCCGTTTGTAATGAGGATGGCAGCGTAGATGCCCTGGCAGATTTTCCGGGCATCTGAGGCGTACTCACAGTCAGCATTTGGACAGAGCCACTGCTGATAGCCTAGAACGTACACCAAAGCGTTCAGTACACTCGCGGGGACGGCCTGAGTGCGTCTATACGTCACAACGCTGTCGGTACTGTCGTCTGTGTCGATTTCTGAGAGACTCATAGGTTTGAATCAGTTGTGTGGTACGGTTCGGAAACCCCATCAACACGGCTATAGACTAGCCCGTATAGGCTATCTACTCAATACAAAAGCGTTCAGAGGATACGATTCCGTTCTATCAAGGCCAACTCTACTGTCGAGGGGGCTCTACACCTACTGCTCTGGCGCGACTCGTGGGAGATTCGGCTTGCTGATCCGTTCGACTTGAGCCTCGAACCACGGGGGCATATCGTGCTCTGCATTCTCGAACACATCGAGCAGTGAGGAATCAGCTAAGTACGTCGCCCCGTAGTCATCGGGAGTCCTGATGATACGACCGCAGGCTTGAATGACCGTTTCGAGAGCGTTCCGATAGTACCAGTTCCACCGACCGTCTTCAAGTCGCGTCGCTACGGCGGAGTCGCCGGTATTCAAATAAGGGGCCTTGCAGATTACCTGCCACCGAGCGAGGTCGCCGGATAGGTCGAGGGCTTCCTCCATCTTCACCGAGAGGAAAACGTCGTTGCCGTCCGATGCTTTCCAGTCTGCCAGTTTGGCATCCCGGTTCTCCTTCCTGTGCTGTCGAACCCTCTCCTCAACGCCGAGTTCTGCCAGTCTATCAGCCAGCTGTGCCTGAATGTCGTATGAGTGGCAATGGATGAGCCCTTTCGTATCCCTGTGTTTCTGCATCACCTGAGCAATTACCTGGGCGATTTTTGGAAGCGTCTCATCCCGGTCATCCAAGGTCATTTTCCCTTGGGTAATGTCGTACAGCATTCGGTTTTCAACAGGAAACGTATGCGGGACTTTGACCATCGCGACGTCGCTTGGTGAGAGGCCCATTTTCCGGCAGAAGGCGTCCTTGTTGAGTATCGTCGCAGACAGGAGAGCGAATTTGTTCCCTCGGTCCCAAATGGTGTGCTTCAAATATCGTTCTGGATTGAGTGGCTTGATCGATATCTGGCCGTGGTCGTCTGGCTGATTTACTACCCATTCTGTGTCCCCATCCTCAGACCTGAAGTCTGCTGTGAGCCAACTGATGTCTCCCCGCAGCCGATATATTTGCTCTCTCTCGGCTGTCTCCTTGCTATTGAGTACTTCCTTGGTGCTCAGTTCATCAAGCCGCCGTTCGCTGATAGAGTAGAGATGTTCGCAGAACTGAACGGCGTGCTCGAGGCCTTTGATATCTGGAACATCGACTTGCTCCCAGAAAGGCACTGTCGTCGGGGAGAGACTGATTGTCCCATACATTTCTGCCCACTTGCCGAGACCGTGGGCTTCGTCGATTACGACGACATCCCGCTTGCCGAACAACTCGCTATTGGCAGTCTGCATAAAATACGCCAGCGTCATCGCTGCGATACGGCTGTCCGCCGCTGTTGCCCGATCGGTAAAATAGGGACAGCGATTTTTTATATCACATTCAAATCCTGACTCTCGAACGCACTTTGCCCGACTAACTGGAGTGTCAGTCTGGCCGGGAAGGATGCAGTTGTAGTTATTCTTCCCCCTGACGATGCAGAGGTCTTCTAGTAGATCGTCGTCAGCGACGTCGTCCAACTGCGACACTTGCGGAGTCGTATAGAATGCATCGTATGACTGTTCTTCCTCGCTTTCGACACTGGTGCGGGCACAACCCGCTATTGCTCTGGCGAGCAGGGATTTCCCGCTGCCAGTGGGCGCTTGCACGAGAACTATATCGGCCCCCTCAGCGAAAGCGGCCTGAATGTCATTGAGAGCTTGTTCTTGAGCCCCCCGGTAGCCTGGGGCGGGGAACTCCTCATGAATCCGGGAGGGAAACACGCTATCAGGTATAATATTTTGATGGGTTAAATTTCCTCGGCTTTGAGCGGTGACAACCGATAGACGCTCTTCGCTATCATTTACCTGTAGAGCGGACAATTGAGCTGGCTTTCGAGTGGGGTTATAGAGAATCAAGGCGAATACACCCGCCTTTCGGTGAGGAGGGAGTGTTCCGACGACTGTCGGAACCGAGTGACGAACAGGCGGGTGATGAAGCCGACACGGTGAGCAACAATCCACCGGCTACACTACTGCTGGATATTCCATGATATTTAAAAGCAAGCAACTCATAACAATATATAACGGATGCCGACAACACGCCGCACCTACGTCTGTCGTATCCAGAACCACTCGCAAGTAGCTGGTGCGCTCGACAGACACGGCTGGTCGGCATCCAAACTCTGGAATGTCGCTAACTACTACGCCCGGCAACAGTGGGACGAAACCGGCAAAATTCCTGACGAAAAAGAACTCAAGCGCGAACTGAAAACCCATCCAAAATACAAGGGACTGCATTCACAGTCCAGTCAGAAAGTTCTCGAAGAGCTTTCTGAAAGCTACAGTTCGTGGTTTGGCTCCGACGACGACCGGGACAACCCACCGGGTTACCGCAAAAAAAAACTACTATGATAGCGATGGCAACAGAGTCCACGAAGAACATCCACGCTCGACGGTGACGTGGAAGAAAAAAGGTATTCGCCACGATACCAAACACGAGAGAATCCGTCTGAGCAAAGGTAAAATCCACAAAGACGGACACGATTTCATCCTCTGTGAATATGAGACGCCGCCTGCTGTTGAATTGGGAAATATCCAGCAGGTGCGTTCTGTCTACAACAGCATCAAGAGTCGTTGGGAGTTACACGTCGTCTGTGAGACGGAAATTACCGCAGAGTCGCCCGGCAAGAAAACCGCAGGCGTTGACCTCGGCATCTGTAACCCTGCCGCGGTCGCATTTCCTGACGACGCCTTGTTGTATCCGGGCAACACACTACGCGAAGACAAGCACTACTTCCAGCAGGAAGAATACCAGTCTGAAGGACCTCGTGGCCCCTCGCAGAAAGCACAGTGGGCGCGTGAGAAGCTCTCACGGCGGAAAGGCCACTTCCTGCACGCCCTGTCGAAAGACATCGTGGAACGGTGTGTCGACCACAACGTTGGAACGCTCGTCGTGGGCGACCCGAGTGGTGTAGACGACGATGGCTGGGGGAGACACGGCAACAAGCGTCTGGACAACTGGGCGTACAAGCGGTTGATGAACCTCATCGACTACAAGGCCAGAGGGCGTGGCATTGAGGTTGAAATGCCCGACGAACACGGTACGTCATCGTCGTGTAGCGTGTGCGGACACGAGGATGACGACAGCCGTGTTGAACGTGGACTGTGGAAGTGCGACCGCTGTAATGTGGTCGCCCATAGCGACGTGAACGGAGCCGATAACATCAGACAGAAAACGCTACCCGTGACTCCTCCTTTGGGGGATAGCGGTAACGGCTGTTTGGCCCAGCCTCGCGTCATTCAGTTCAGCCGGACTTGCGGATTCCAACCGCGAGCAACCGCCGAGTGACGCGCAAACCCTAATATCCCAACGCTTGCGGTGCGGTCGGGATTCCTGCGTCTTCAGGCGCAGGAGGGGGTCAATCTACTTCTTCAAGACGCCTGCGGAGAATGCGAAGGACTGCATCTCTATTCCAGCGGGCTTCTTCAGCCTCGATGTATTTCTCAACCTCCGCTTTTGTGTGAAGAGTCGCTGCGAGACCGCGAATCGGTCGCATCGAGTTTACATCCAGATACTCGACGAAGTGCCGGGGACTATCCGTGTCATCTCCTGACCCGGAAGGTTGTGCTGTTGCTCCGCCACTGGACGATTGGCCACTGGTGATTGTCAACTGCGCCATGGATTCACTGTAGCAGAGAACTGAATACAGAACGCATATCCAATAAAATTAGACAGTTCGGTCGTTACAGCGTTTCTACAGACGAGATCACCGTCAACGGGGAGGTTACAGCATATACCTCGGGGACCGCCCCAACAGGAGGGAGCTGCAGACGACTAGGGACTTCCGAAAGAGGGACAATTCATTCCACTTCGAGAACTGCACCACACACTCCACATGTGAGGTGGTCAATAGACACGTCTGCGTCGTCGATGAAACATAGCGACGTACTTTCATCGACGGCACTCTCGTCTACATTCTGTAAGTCGGTTTCGTCAACCGTCATTGCGACAAATTGAGCAGGACTGTGGGTGACTGACCCGTTGAACACCTTATCGTGGCCGCACTCGGGGCATCCTGTTTCGACTGCGATTCCCATACCAAGGCTGGTGTGATAGACGCGTTCATATTCGAACTGGTCTGGAAGGCTTTCGTGAACTTTCTGCGCCACTTGGCCCATGACCTGTTCCCGATCGCCGTCGATATCCTCTTCGTGCTCTCTGAGTGCAATTGAGACTGCCCGCGTAACGTCGCCGGTGCGTTCTAATTTTTCGAGGGCGATGTTTGCGAGGGTTGATATTTGGTCTTCGTCGGGTTCATCCACCCGAGCCTTGGAATCTGGCTCGTGGCAAACACGTTTGAGTAGTTCTTGTGGGTCAACTTCTCCTTCGCCTATTTTCCGTAGCAGTTCAGAGACTGCTTCTGCCTCTGAGTCCGGAACATTGCTTCGTGGCAGTTCCTCTGTCTCTGATTCAGAACTGGATGTATCCATAGGTCACTCTGCACCAGACGCAATACTTTGGGCCAGTACCGGTTGCTGTAGATGATGTTGGCTGACTGCCGTGGCTGCAAGTTTTGCTAATGAATTAGCTAAACACGTTTCGAGCAGTCGTTTCGTCGGTAAACTGAGAGAGTTCACCCTGTTCGGTCATCGCCTCTTCAACGGTTTCGTACCCATAAAATTCCTCGATGAATCCCTCATTGGGAAGTGGGGACAGAACGTAGTTCAAGAGATACAGCATCGCCTCTGCAAATTGCCCTCTGATCGTCGAACTTTTGTCTCCTTTGGGGACGCGGAAATCGAACTGCTCCATTTCAGCGTCGATGATCGCATCATTCTTAATCGACAACTCAGGCGTTCCAATGTCTAGAGAGTCAAGGAAGTCCCGGTTATTTCGACAGGCTCGGATAATTTCGACTGAGGTGCCCACTCCGAACCCGTGGACGGTGACGTCATTGTGAGCAACCTCGTGGAACCGGTTAATCTCCTGAACTTGCATCTCGGGCGAGCTGAGTGATTGGAGACCGCCAAGGGCGAAGTGGTTGAACTGACTGTAGAAGGCCTCAAACTCGGTATATATCTCCTTGTAGGGCGGCTGGAGCACGATATATGGCTGAGCCTGACACTCTGACTCCTGATAGAGTGAGATGAACTCTTTGACCGACTCGTGTGTCTCGTACGGCTTGGAGACGTAGTCCTTTGGAATAACTGAGTCGGCATTGACTTCGATTGCTTTCTCGATGACGTCTGCATTGTCCACCGCGAGATTGTTCTTGTCACTGTCCACTATCAGTTCATAGCAGGCGTTCCGATGTCGGTCAGTGACGTATCCGCTGTGGCCCAGCGCATACGGGTAGAAATATCGGTCGCAGACAGAGACAGCAAAAACCTTCACGTTGGTGTTCGCACCGATGATTTCCATCTTGTTCGCTAATTCTTGGAACATCTCAGGCCCCCCTCCAGTCGTCGATGTGGGGCTCAAGCTCCCAGAGTTCAGCACCAGGGTCTAGATAATCCGTTGAGGAACCTGGCATGGTGACTACCCCGAAGTGGTAGAGCACTCCTTTGAACTGGCACACTCCCGCCCCACGATAAGACTTCGAGTCTTCCAAGAGGTCGTCTGTGAGCCCGTCTGGGCTATCGGCTACGGTGTCTTTCAGAAAGAGTTGTGAGGCAATACCCCAGTGGTCTTCCGCTAACCGAGAGACGAGTTCGGGCAGTGTTACTGGCCCAGATTGCTGAAGGATCTCGATAACTGGCTCGGTCCCATTATACCGTCGGGCAACTGTTTCTCCGAACCCGTCCCATTCGGGCCGCTGCTCGATAAACCGCCCTCTGCTGTTCTGCAGGTCTCTCAACTCTTCGAGATACGTATCAGGGTGGGTCTGCCCGAGAACCTCTTCTAGGAGTTCCCAACCCCAGGACGTCACTTCTCCATCGGTATCGATGAGGCCGAACGCCCGTGCCCCGAGTTTCGCTGCGCCGGCCATAGCTGTGAGATTCCCCATTACAAGGCTCCCAGTATCTCCTGGAGCAGCGATAGCTACAGGGACACCAACGTAATTTTTCGGATGGTTGAGACGGAGCCGAAGACAGGATGATTCACCCGACTGGGCGGTGCCTGATGATGAGGTGGCATGCTCCCTACTGACAGAACTCATTTGGAATCCCCCTCGTTCTCAATGTGGGACTGAATCCGCTGTTCTTCCATACGCCGTTCCGCCCGCTCGATCTTTGCATCTTCTTCGCGCTGCCGGTACATCTCTCCCGCACACATCCCCTCGTTCAGGCATCCGTGCTTGTGGTCTTCTTCCTGACCGATAATCTCTCCACAGTCACGACATTCTGGAGCGGGAGGTTGATTGTACGGTGCTCGAGGATCTGACTCAGCACCAGCTGGATAGTTGCTCATGACTTAGAACCTGCTACGCCAGCGACAGCTACTCAATACAATTGACCGAGAAGGTAGAGGTTTGCCTCGATATCGTTGACTCCGCTAATCCGTCGCTGAAGGGGCTGCAGGCTCTCTACCTGCTTGAACCACGCTATTAACCTCGAATCAGAGATTATCGGCACACTCAACGAGGTCCTCTTCAGTGGTCCACCGACATAATCGGTTACCGTCGTCTAACATCTCGAAAATAGTTGTCTGCATCCCGCTATACGGATTCTCACTTGTGACTCCGGTATCAACTTTTGCCAGATCAAGCGTTTCGTATTGGCGTTTGAACAAGTGTGTTTTCGAAAAGTACTCTTCACGGGCAGTGAAGTAGCCTTGCTCGACGAGGAAGCCACCCTGGGCGTGTTCGGCAACGCCTACAATAATATCCGTGTAATCAGCGAGCAGCCGGAACTTGAGATAGGTGTTCGTCCACTCGCTCCGAATGTCGACCATCAGGAATGCGTACGCACCGGGCTGCCGGTTGAAACGATCTTTCACGAGCTGGAGACGACGGATTTCGGGTTTCCCGTAGCTTCCAAGGACAAAATATGAATTCTCTGCTGAGAAGATTGGCGTGAGCTCAGCAACACTCTGTTTGAGCGCTTCGTACTCTTCCGGCGTGAGTGAGGTCTCGTGGAGATATTCGTCTGCTTTCTCGGCGAGTTCGTCGACAGTGACTGGATTCTCACTCATTCGAGCGTGACTTATCCCGTATCCTGCTTCAATGTGGCGAACACTTCAGTGACCACATCGTATTAGACCGATACGCTTACAGACGAAATACTTTTGCACGTACTACCCGAACAACAAAGTAATGAGTACCTCCGATCAGCCACCGAGTGACCTTGAGTCCGTTCGGAAGCGGCTCAATGTTGTGACTCAGGAGACACGATTCGCGCTCCTCCAGGACATCCTTGGCCATCCGTCGGGACTACCGACGCTGAAGGAACTTGACTACGTCAATCCGAGCAAGAGTCGGACGACGATTCGCCAGCATCTTCAGCAGCTCGTTGATGCCGATATCGTTCAGGAAGTGCTCCTGCCGGAAGACCAGCGTCAGAATGACCTGCCATACAAGTTCTACGGGATTAGTAGCAGCGGTCGGCAGTTCCTCGAAGAGTTCAAACTCCTTCGGGCGCAGGATACACTCCGAGAGATCTACGACCGAGTAGAGAAAACAGACGATATCAAACGTTATGAGACGGCCCCGCGACCCGAGTAATGACGTGCTCTCTTTCACATCCTGTGTGGGTTTGCAGACAATCTTGATCACAAAATAGGGTTCCGGGTTTATCAACGGGGTCTTTCGAACGGTGGGATCAATTCGTCGATGAAGGTGGTGAGAAGCTCGTCGGGCTCATATTCAAAATCATCGGCTGGTGGTTCCCATAGTTCGACAGTAAATGCCGTCGCGTTTGTGGCATGTCCCTCAGTGGCCCTCACAATGAGAACTGCGCTTCGGTAGATCACGACTGTCTTATCATCATCGACATCGAGAAATTCGATTGCGGCTTCCTCAAGTGCCGCTCGGAGGTCTGCCGGTTCATCTAACGTACAGTGTTGGACCGGCTCGTCCTCACTTGTCATACTAACTATTACCGGGTGTTTGTACAAGTACCTCTGGATATCATATCTGACCGGTGAGTGATTACACCACCTTGCAAGTGTTACTCATGCCCCTCTCATTTACTGAATAAGGATTTGAACTGACGGGGGTTAGATAGCAGTAACACGAGTGATGTCATTGTCGAGCGCCTGTGCGTCTTCGGGCAGCAAGGCGACCACGAGATACTCAGCATAGTCTTCGAAGTAGTCGACAAGCTGAGCGATTCGGTCTGAATCGATCGCTTCCAGTGAATCCACCAGCATGAATGGCACCGTCTCATGAAGATCGTGGACGAGATAGCCTGCCAGTGCGAAAATCAGTCCTGTCACCTCTCGCTCACTCTCACTCAGATGTTCAATCGTATCCTCGTAGGCTGCTCCATTTTCCGTCGTCCTGACGATATGGAGGTCGAACACTGTCTTCTCGACTTTCCGTCGCCCCTCACGCACTGTCTGCTCGACACGTTCGATCCAGATCCGGTCGAGGTTTTTGTAGTCCAGAATCTCCAGCATCGCCTCCATATGCTCGTTGAATTCTTCGATCGCCTCGGCTTCGATCTGATCGATCTTTGTCCGCTCATCGGTCAACTGGTCACCCAACTCCTCACGTTCTTCTCGGAGCTCTTCGGCATGGTCCAGCATTTCCTCGATCTCTTCGATTTCCTCGGAGACGCCTTCGAGATCTGATTCGAGACTGTCGAGTTCGAACTCGAGTTGATTGGCTTCTTTGTGAAGCGAGAGCACCTCGTCGAAGTCCTCGGATTCAAGATCGTCGACCTCGGCTTCGAGTGATTCGACGTCGTTGGTGAGTGCCCCACGTTCGGATTTGAGCGATTCAAGTTGGTCTTCGCGGCTCTCAAGTTCAGTTTCGATGTCTGCGAGGTTGCGCTCGATTTCCTCACGCTGGTTCTGCTGTTGTTTGGCCTCGCGCTGAGTGGTTTTTAGATCCTCAAGTTCAGATTTGACTTCGTTAAGTTCCTGCATCAACTCCTGCCGGCGTTCTTGGAGACGTTCAATGGTGTCCTCAATC
This sequence comes from Haloarcula sp. 1CSR25-25, assembly GCF_032027985.1. Classification (NCBI taxonomy): domain Archaea; kingdom Methanobacteriati; phylum Methanobacteriota; class Halobacteria; order Halobacteriales; family Haloarculaceae; genus Haloarcula; species Haloarcula sp. 1CSR25-25. The sequence continues at coordinate 49,047 of NZ_JAHYBW010000013.1, read as the reverse complement.
TGCTCGCGTTCGACCATAGAGCCACACGTCCAACACGTGAGTTCGTCGTCACCGTCAGCAAGCAGTTCGTCGGTTGGCGAATCGTTCGACTCGGACTGCTCGGCCACATCGAGCGTCTCGAGTACCTCGTAGTCCTCTTCTGCCAGTCGTTCTTCGTTGTACTGGATGAGGCTCTGGAGGTCCGATATTTGTGAATTAAGGGTTTGACGCGTTTCTCGGAGCTGTTCAATTTCAGTTTCGAGGTGTTGGTGATCTCCCATCGGCGTTTCGGGCAGGTCCGCAAGATCGGCCTCAAGGTCACTTCGCTCTTGTTTGAGTGACGTGATACTCTCGGTTTGGGTCTCGATCTGACGGCGCGTCGATTCAAGTTCTGAGCGCGTTGCGCGGAGTTCGTCGAGCTTCGCTTCTAACTCTTCCTGTTCCTGCCGACCTGTATCGATATCACGGTTACTTTTCTCTATTTTATCTTCTTTCTGCTCCAACTCGTCTTTTTTGTTCTGTATCTGTTCCTGTATCTGTGTTCGCTGTTGTTCAAGTTCAGGAATATCTGCTTGTCTATCCTCGATAGTAGATAGTTTATCATTTATCTCATCCTTTCTCTCTTCTAATTCGCGGATTCTATTTTTAATATCGCCGACATCGACGGGGCGCATGATAATCTCGCGGAGGTCGTCACTACGGGCGACTGACCGTCGCGCTTCGTTGGTTTCGAGGAGGAACGCGAAGAGCTCCGCAACTTCAGGATCGTCGAGATAGCCGTCGCCATCGAAAGAGACTGAATCACCTGTGCGGGTGAGTGTCCGTTTGTAGGTCTCGCCGTTGAGTGTGAGTTGAACGTGCCCTTCTTCGGCGTCGCCTTTGAGTGTCGCCTGATCGCTTCCCATGGCAGCCATGATGGATTGAAGAAACGATGTCCGGTTAGTCGCATTCTTACCTGTCAGAACGGTAACTCCTGGGGGAATCGAAACCTGGGTGCTATCGATACCGCCGATATTTTCGACCGAAAATTCTGCTATTTCAGATATGGATTCAGTGGTTGACATACATCCAATAAGAATCTCTATGTATTAAAATCTGTATGTCTGGTTCTCTGTGAGAGGGCCTACTTGTCTTTGTCAATCGGATCGAAGGCGTTCTCAGCAGCAGGAAACACCCCGTTTTGAACTTCATCCACATAGGATTCTACTGCATCAGATATTATCGAATTTAGGTCAGCGTACTGTTTCGAAAGACGGTATGATTCCTTGCTAAGACCTAACGCGTCTGTGATCACTAGTACTTGACCGTCCACATATCTCCCGGCTCCGATACCAATGGTCGGAATATCAACAGCTTCAGCGATCCGTTTCCCAGTTTCTTCGGTGACGGCTTCAAGAACCAGAGAAAAAGCTCCAGCCTCTTCGATTTGTTCTGCTGTATCAATAAGCGCCTCAACAGTGGTCGAATTCTCGTCTCCCCGACCTTGTACGTATCCACCGCCGATTTGATTCATCCGTTGCGGAGTTAACCCAATATGTCCCTGTACCGGCATTCCAAGCTCTGTGAGCCGATCAATTATTTCAATAGATGTTGTCCCGTGTGGCGGTGTTTCTAATTTCACCGCATCAGCCCCGGCCTCCTTGATAAATCGACCTGCGTTCTTGACTGACTCTTCCATAGAAGAACCGTATGACAGAAACGGCAGATCTCCTATTACCATTGCATTTTCAGCCGCCCGATCAACGGCTGCTGTATTCGATAACGCCTCCTCGAGGGTAATTTGAAGTGTGTCATCATACCCTAAGTGATTATCTCCAGCACTGTCTCCTACGAGAATCATATCCACTCCGCTATTATCGACTTGGCGAGCGATTGGAGCATCGTAAGCAGTCAGCATCGCTAGTTTTTCCCCATGTTCATACTTCTCGTGAATATCTGGAATTGTCATGCGACTCATAGGAGTCAGTCCGTGCGACTAGCCTTTAAATTTGGCAGATTTGCGATTGGGCTATTCGGCATGTATTATTTTCGTTTAATCTGACTTTATATGAGCACATATATAATGGAGTGTAAATAGTATCCGTATACCGTAAACAATATAAAGTGTTCTTTCTGATATGATATATCGCCACCGTAATCCATTGACTCGCGTACGTCTTTGGATTCACACTGTCATAAATATAGAAAGTACTGTACCCGTGCTAGTATTTAATCAAGAATGGAGAGGTTCTATCTCTCTTCGAAGACTATGTCAAGATGTTACAAACCATCACAATTGTACGTGTGTTATTTTATTAGCCGACGCGTATGCATTCGGCGGACTTGGGCGGTGATAAAACAGTAAAGGAATCCCGATGCCAGTCACAGCTGATGTATTGGATGCCGCTCACACTGGCTACGCTTGACAAACGAGGACCTGGATGAACAATAGTACCTCAGTTGCGCTCCGCTGCTGATATGCATACGGGTTACTACTTTTCTGGTTGATTATATGGCAGTGGATGGCTGTTAGCAGTTTGTATAAAAATATGTTTACGCTCATCTATTTCCTCGGTTAAACTGAAGACTCTGCGAGTATATTTATATTCATATTTAATCCACTTTATTTTTCCATAGAAAGCTTTGGTATTTCTACTATGTAAACGATTACCGTTTACTAAATAGTAGTGGAAGTATCGCTGCAACCGATTAATGGCTCATCTACTATCACATCGGTTAATCCAGAAATGGCAATATAGAATACGCTATATAATGTAACCCGTTAGTAGACAAGCTATCACGGTCTATGACGAAATTACTGATCAGGTTCCAGCAGATGTTCGGACATTAAATCGATTTGTTGCGGATGCAAAGCACCTCATCATAGCTGGCTTATTTGAGGTGGTTTTATCTCAACAGTGGGAGTACCTGGACTATGGCACGCGATACAGGTGCAGTTAGTCACTCACCTGTTGTCCGCGTCTCAGCGGACGCGGTAAGAGTGAACGACGAAACGGTGGTGACCACAGCCCGGAAGGCAACTGACGACATTCCAGTCCGTCGGACGGGTCCGTCCGGAATCGCACGGGACGAGCTACTTGTCTTAGCAACGCTTGGAGGGCGTACTGCGTTCTTTTTAGACCCATCACCATCGGATGTCCAAGCGGTTATCGGTGTATTAGCTGACGGTGACCTCCCTACTAAAGACGCAGACGCTGTCACCACGCATGAGCAACAGACTATGACTCTTCCCGTTCCGGAGACGGGGCCACTGTCTGTTGGATATCGACTCATTTTGGGTCCCTGTGGCTGGGTTGATCCACTCAACCCTGCTGAGCATACCTTCACTGCCACATCTTCGACGGCAGAACTGGCGGCAGATGTCGGTTTGCTTGGCCGTGGACGTGGGGACATGGCTACTAACAACCCAGTCGGTAACATGTGGGCAACCGCACGCACAACTGACAGTGACCCGGTTATTGTTGTTAACGCAAACGAAGCACGCGATGGACAACAGGTCGACAGAACACTGCTTGCTGCCACACCTATGACGGTCCTTGACGGCGTCGCAGCGGTCGCCGAGTACATTGGCGCCGAGGATGCTATTATCTACCTGAACGAGACAGACACACATCTCTCTCAGCACGTACAGAACGCTATCGACGCGGCCGCCGACGTACTCCCGGTGGTACCCAAACTGACGGCTGGCCCCGATGAATATTATACCGGCGAACCAACGGCGGCGCTTGAAGCGCTGGAAGGCGCGGATCGTATCGAACCCCGCCTCCAGCCTCCGACCCCGGCTGAACACGGTCTCTATGGTCGATCGACAGTCATCCATACTCCCCGAACCTTCGCTCACATTCACCGGATACTCGCTGACCCAGATATGTACGATTCCGACGCTACCGACCCAGGAACGCGACTTTTCACGGTCACCGGCGATGTGACTGCTCCGGTGATCATCGAACTGCCCTCTGAGAGTACCATCGCTACGGTGCGCAATGCCATCGATATGGAAGGAACATACAAAATGGCCTGTGTCGGCGGTATTCTCGGGGGCTTCATCCGTGATCTGGATATCACTCCGACCGCTCAGTCGCTGCGTGCCGCGGATCTCGGCACGGATGGTGTCGTAGAGTTGTTGAACGCTGACCGATGCGCGCTTGCGACAGCCGGTGAGCGCGCCCGGTTCGCCGCCACGGAGAACAGCGGCCGCTGCGTCCCCGGGCGTGAGGGGACGAAACAGCTCACCGAACTGCTACGTGACGTATACGACGGCTCCTTCGAGAGCGACAAGATACGCGAATTGGGACGGGTGATGCGCCAGTCGAGCAACTGCCAGATCGGCGCACACGCGCCACGGCCAGTAACCACCGCCATCGACGAGTTCGAACCCGAGTTCCGCGCTCACACGAACGGTCGCTGTCCGGCCGGCACCTGCACGGAGAAACTATGAGTACTGACAAATCGATCCCACGCGTTCCCGACCTACACGACCCACAGCCGGAGACGCCAGTCACCCAAGAGTTCGAGACCGGAACCGCAAACGACCCCGGCGTCGGAACGGATACCGGCGAACCGACGACGCTGACAGTCGACGGGGAGCCAGTCACCGTTGCCCCGGGCTCGACCATCATCGACGCGTTGCAGGACCTCGACGATGATATCGTCAGCGTCGACCCCGGTGCCGAGGGCGTCGAAGACGACGCCGATGTGCCGGCGCTGTGTTACTACGACCGTGAAGGCGACTGTAGCGACGAAATAGGCCCGCGAAGCGAGTGCCGGACCTGCATGGTCGAGACCGAACAGCACGGCCTCGTTCCGTCGTGCTCGTTCCCCGCCGAGGACGGTCTCACCGTCTCGACGGACACCCCAGACGCCCAAGAGGCCCGCAGCGTCAACCTCGACCTGGTGCTCTCGAATCACAACCTCCGGTGTACCACCTGCAACGGCAACGGCCGCTGTGAGTTGCAGGACGCCGCCATCAGCGAGGGCGTCGACCACCCCCGCTACGGTGTCTTCGACGAACGCGACCAGTACGAACCCATCGACGACACCTCCTCGTTCATCCAGATCGACCGCAACAAGTGCATCCTCTGTAACCGCTGTGTCGACGCCTGCAACGACGTCCAGGTCGAGGGCGTCCTCTGCATCGAGGGCCACGGCGAGGACACCCGTATCGGCTTCCAGTCCGACGCCCAGACCATGCACGACTCCGAGTGTGTCTCCTGTGGCCACTGCGCCACCGTCTGTCCCACCGGCTCGCTGACCGAGAAGGGTATCGGCGGCGCTGCAACGCTCCCGCTGCCGGGCTTCACCCAGCGCAACTCTATCGGGACCGTCATCGAACACGAGGACGCCGAAACTATCGACGACACCACCGCCCCCAACCGCGGATTCGAACCCGGCGACCCCAGGGCGGCGAAAGAGAAGACCGGCCTCGCCAGGTTTGCCTCGCAAGCCAAACGCCGGGCCGGCGACCTCGCCAAGGACTACGGCAAGAAAGCGTTCCTCGCCGGCGAACACACCGCCGAGAGCATCTCCGCGAACACGATGCCCGAAGGCCGCCTGTTCGACATCGCAAGCGTGGTCAGCGACTACCGCCTCTCGAAAATCGACAAGCAGGAGACGACCTGCGGGTTCTGTGCCGTCGGCTGTCGCTTCGAAATGTGGGGCAAGGACGGCGACTCGCTCGGCGTCGTCCCGGTCGACGACCCCGACGACGCGCCCGCGAACAACTTCTCGACCTGCGTGAAAGGGAAGTTCGGCCACGAGTTCGCCAACAGCGAGCAACGGGTCACCGAGCCGCTCATCCGCAACGACGACGGCGACCTCGAAGCGACGACCTGGGACGAAGCCCTCGATTACGTCGCCCAGCGCTTCACCGAGATTCAGGACGACCACGGCATCGACTCGCTTGGCTGTCTCGCCTCCTCGAAAGGCAGCAACGAGGAGGCCTACCTCGTCCAGAAGTTCGCCCGGCAGGTCCTTGGGACGAAAAACATCGACAACTGCGCCCGGCTCTGTCACTCCTCGACGGTCGCCGCGCTCCAGCAGACGCTTGGCTACGGCGCGATGACCAACCGCATCAACGAGGACATCGGCGAAGCCGACGCCTACCTCATCAGCGGCTCCAACACGACCGAATCCCACCCGGTGCTGGCCACCCGCATCAAACAGAACGTCCGCGAGGGGGCCGATCTGGTCGTGTTCGACCCGCGGAAGGTCGGCATCGCCGAACACGCCGACCAGTACACCCGGACCACCCCCGGCTACGACGTGGCCTGGCTCAACGGCCTGATTCGCTACATCATCGAGAACGACCTCCACGACGAGGCCTTCATCGAGCGCAACACGAAGAACTTCGAGGACGTCAGGGAGAAAGTCCAGGCCTTTACCCCCGAGAGGGTCGAGGAACTGGCGGGCGTCTCGCCGGAGGAACTCGCCTCGGCGGCCGAAACCCTCGCCGCGGCCGACAGCGTCGTGTTCGGCTGGGCGATGGGGATGACCCAGCAGAGCCACGGCACGGAGAACCTCATCGCGATGGCCGACCTCGCGCTCGTGCTGGGGCAGGTCGGCAAGCCCGGCGCGGGCCTCTCGCCGTTCCGCGGCCAGAACAACGTCCAGGGCGGCGGTGGCGACATGGGCACCCTGCCGGGGAGCCTCCCTGGCTATCAGAACCCGGCAGACGACGCGGTCGGCGAGAAGTTCGCCGACGCCTGGGGCGAGCGACCGCCCGAGGAACCCGGACTCAAAGTTCCGGAGATGCTCGCCGAGGCTCACGCGGGGAACCTCCGGGGGATGTACGTCGTCGGCGAGAACCCCGCCCTCTCGGAGCCGGACATCCAGCACGCCGCCGAGGCCCTGGAAGACCTGGAGTTCCTCGTCGTCCAGGACATCTTCATGACCGAGACGGCAGACTACGCCGACGTGGTGCTGCCCGCGGCGACTTCGCCGGAGAAACACGGAACGTTCACCAACACCGAGCGACGCATCCAGCGGGTCCGCCCCACGTCCGAGCCGCCGGGCAAGGCCCGCCAGGACTGGGAGATCACGCAGGCGCTGGCCCGTCGACTGGGCTACGACTGGGAGTACGACCATCCGCGGGAGGTCATGGACGAGATCAACTCCCTTGCGCCTATCTACGGCGGCGTCACGTACGACCGGCTCGAATCCGGCGACCAGCACGGCCTGCAGTGGCCCTGCTGGGACGAGGACCACGCGGGCACGCCGTACCTCTATGACTACGAGGACGGGGAGTTCAACTTCGAGGACGGAAAGGCCCGCTTCGTCCCCGCCGACGGCGGACACCCCGGCGAGATTCCGGACGAGGAGTACCCGCTGACACTTACGTCCGGGCGCGTGCTGTACCACTGGCACACTGGCCAGATTACCCGCCGCGTCGAGGGGCTGATGAGCCACGTCGGCGAGAGCTTCGTCGAGGTCCATCCCGAGACGGCCGAGAAACTCGGCATCAGTGACGGCGAGTACGTCCGCGTGGAATCCCGCCGGGGCGACATCGTCGTCAAGGCCCAGGTCACCGAACGGGTCGGCCCGGGGACGCTGTTCATCCCGATGCACTTCGCCGCGGGTGCGGTGAACAAGCTCACCGGCGAAACGTTCGATCCCACGGCCGGCATCCCGGAGTACAAAGTATCGAGCGTGCGGGTGGACGTACTGGGGCCGGAGACGGACGAGACGGTGCTTCAGACGCCGGACGCCGGCGGGAAACAGGTCCGGAAGCGAGGTGCGGGCGACGACTGACGAGCAATCACGCTTCATCTGTGATTTGGTTCACTGGACCGTCAACATCTCGCGTTGCGATCGTCTCGAATTCATCGCCAGGGTGGTGCCATCCCCAGACTAGGTCGGACGACCTGGGGCGAATTCAGGGCCTCTCACTTGCCGAATATCGTTGGTTTCGATGGCGCCATCGAGCGTGAGGCTCTGATTGGTCTGTGTGCCACTGTCGCCGCTGGCGGTCGTCCTGTCCCCCCGCTACCGCCGTTTCCACTGCGGCCGACGATCATGCCAGCGTCAGCGGTGCCACCGGTGACCCTGGAACTGGCTCCTACCCGTTGAGTCCTCCGTCGCTATCTTCTCCACCCTCAGAACTAAACGGTTCTAGGAGGTCCTCAATAGTGTACAGTTCACCGTCGGTCATCGTCATTTCCACGTTCATCGCGTTGTTGATGTCTTCCAGGGGATTGCCGTCGAGGAAGACCATGTCCGCGAGTTTACCCGACTCGATCGTCCCGAGGTCGTCTTCAACGCCCTGGTGTTTGGCTGCGAATCGGGTGGCTGTTAACAGTGCTTCGTGCTCGGAAAACCCGTAGGCCACCAGCGGGCGGAGGTTGGCATGCAGTTCCACGCCATTGAATGTCAGCGGCACGTCAGTTCCAGTGACGACCAGCCCGCCGTTGTCTACGATCCGCTTGGCCACACTCACGTTTCGACACAGACGGGAGGTGCAGTCAGGGTCATCTGGGCGCTCCTCGTTATTGGCGGTAGCCGCTAGCAGCCCCTCGCGGCGCCACGGCGGGAACAATTTGAGCCGCGGGTCATCCTCAACCTCTTCCCCGAGGATGAAACTGTCGTCGAAGAACGTCGTGACCGTCCAGCGCCGGTCGTCGGTCGAGTGGAACTGAACATAGTCGTCGTACGACTGGCCTGTCGCTGATTCCGCACGTGAGAACCCAAACCGCCCGTATTCGTCCATATGCGTTGTTCCGTTCTGGCCGAGCTGGATTCCTGGGGCGACGTAGTGGGATGCGGTTGGGACGCCGAGTTCATCGTGTGCGACATCTTGAACAGCATCCGTTCGCGTGGCGTTAAGACGTTCGTAGGTTTTCAAGAAGTCGTAGTCGAGCTCGATGGCTCGTGACATCTCCAGCTCGATCTGTTCGAGGCTCCTGGTTGTCCGATTCGTCGGGAACCTCGTCCGCGATCCGTCGATCAGTTCGCCAGTCATGAAGTACCGCGGTGCGACGCGCTCGTTGGCAGTGAACGCTTCGCGGTCGTGAACCCCGTGATAGACGAACGCCGCTCTGTCAACAGTCGTCGTCACACCGTACGCGAGGTTGACAAGTCCCTGCCGTGCACCAAACAACTCTTCGCTGTAGGTCTGGTGATTATGCGCATCCCACAGCCCGGGAATGACGGTGAGATCAGAGGCGTCGACGTACTGACCGTTCGGCGGCTCGGTATCCGTTTCCACGCGCTTGATCCGGTTGTTGACGATCTCGATGGTGACGTTCTCCTTTAGTTCTGCGTCTCGCCCGTCCCACAGTCCTCCGGCGTAGACGACCGTTCGGCCGGTCGGATACTGCCGGTGATAGTTCAGTCGGAGCGGAACCTCCTTGGTTTCGCTACCGTCACGGCGTACCTTTTTCAGTTGCCCATTGTTGAGGTAGAGCAACCACTCTGAGTCGCCGCTCCACGATGGTCCGTCGGTCGCCTCGTCCGTGAGTTCCCTGGCTGGGCCGTCGGGTAGACCGTCCTCAGTAACCGGCATAACCCGGAGTGTACTCTCGACGACAAAGGCCATGTACTCCCCGTTCGGCGACCACACCGGTCCGTCATTGTTCCTAGTCGCGACCGAGGCGAACTCCTCGCCAGGTGGATGAATCTCAGTCTCGCCGGAGTCAACATCGACCGTCAGGATTTGGTTCGTTCCAAAGCCGGTTCTCTCAGAGAACGTAATGTGAACCGTCATCGCGAGCGTCTCTCCGTCCGCCGACCATGTGGGTGCCCCCGGAGCGAACTGGGGACCCAGGATGTTACGAACCGCTCCGTCAGCTTCGACGGTGCCGTCGTTGATGCTCACGCCGATGGTAAACGTGGCACCGTCTTGATTCTGGAACGCGATTTCGGAACCGCTGGGCGACCACGCAGCCTTGATTGCTGCACCCTCACGCGATGTCACCCTGTGGTGGGATTCCGTTTTCGTGTCATATACGAAGATATCTTCCGTACCCGCTCTGTCTGAGGAATACGCCAGGTACCGGCCATTGGGATGCCAGGCCGGGGCTGTTTCGTAGTAGTGGTCTTCGGTAATGCGAGCTGGTCGCTTTCCTATCTCCATCACCCAAAGGTCGTTCAGGGCAATGAATGCAATCCGGTCGCCCTCCGGACTCAATGCGGGCGTCTGGACGCCCTTGACCGCCTCCTTGCCGCGATGATCGAACTCGTAGGATTTACGCTTGTAATCGAGCTCCGGCAGATCGAACGATATGGTGAAGGGAACCTCAGTGGTCTTATCGGACTCTCCATCCAGTTCTCTCGTCCGAATCTTGCCGTCCGCCGTGTACAGCAGTTCGTTTTCTGACAGCCAATTCGTGGGTAGCGGGAACACGTCTTCCCCATCGGTGACTTGTTCGCCGCCCACCATCAGGTGGGCCTCGCTCCCGGCGACGCGCACGTAGGCCAGGTCCCTACCCGGTCCCCACGATGGCGCCCGGAGGGTTTCCCCGTCCCCGGCGCTGTACAGCGTCCGGGACTCGCCGCCGTTGCTATCGATGGCTTTGATCGCGCTACCGCCGTTCGTGACGTAGGCAATCTCTGAGCCGTCAGACGACCACGTCGGGAGATAGTTGTCGGCGTCAGTGTCGGTTAGCTGGGTAATCTCACCGCTACCGACCTCAAGCGTCCAGATGTCGTAGCCCATCCCTCGGTCCGACGCGAACGCAATCATACTACCGCCGGGTGACCAATTCGGTTCTCTGTCATCCCAGTTAGGGTCGTCAGTTAGCTTTTCGAGATCGCTTCCGTCGGGTGCTATCGTATAGAGATCATAGACCCCATCGGCGTACCCTTGGAAGGCGACGCGATCGCCGTTCGGACTGTAGTTGGGATACGCTGGTTCCAACTCGACGTCAGTAATCTGTTCGGCTTCACCGCCATCCCCCGAAAGCCGGAATAGGATTCCGGCGTGGTCGATAATGATTGTCTCTCCGTCTGGCGAGGCGGTGATTGCGATATTTGTCCCTTCTGAAAGGGTGGTTTTGGCTGTCTCGGGTCTGTCAGCTTCTGCGAGAGCAGAGCCGGTACTGACGAGGCTGGACAAAGCTACACCACCGAGAATTCCTTTCAGGTGGTCACGACGGGTATGTGACAATCCATCTCGTTCGCCGTTGGCATCTTTGTGTGCCATACCCACACAGACAGGTGTGGGATAGGAAATAATCCCCCTTTACCCGGTCAATCAATTAAAAGTAGTGTATTCTAAACGTCAAGTATTTCTTGAATAAGGCGTTGTTGCCCGCGTCTGAGCCGTGTTGATATGGCTTGAGTCGAGACGCTGAACCTCTCTGCTATTTTTTCCATATTCGTCCGGCGTGGAATATCGAAATATCCCATTTCGAGAGCAGATAAGAGTGTCTCATGCTGTGTCTCGGTCAGCGTGTGCAGCTGAGTTTGTCTCCCTGTCGTGAGTTGGGCTTCATGATAGAGTTTCCGCAACTGGAATGGAATGCCGCGCTCTTCGCATCCTTCCCTATATTTTACTAAAGCATCCCTCGTAGGAAAACGTGCTCGCATATTGAGCCCTTCATAGGTACCAGCGGCGTCAAGCACGAGAATATTATTTTCGTAGACTAGCGGATAAGAGTGATCGGATTTCGCGCCTTTGACATGGGTAATACTGTAGAAACGGCGATCCTGTACTTGCGTCAGGAATTCGTACGTTTCGATATCGTCGTCATCCTGCAGCGCTGCTTCGAAAGTTTGGAAATCATCCCCCCATACCCAGATCATCACTTTCCCAGTGCCATCTGATTCAGTATAGACATCTGGATTCTGGATTTGCATATCTGGGACTTCTTGTAACACTCTCGACAGTATTATCGGCCGTATCGTGTACTCAGCGATCAAACCCATAGGAGAGGTCTACACAGTCCTATAACTTAAACTTAATAACAATTCGACTTTCGAGGGACGACGAGAGACGATAGTAGAGCCGCCTGCCTCACCCGTCTCGCTGTGCCGGAAACAGTTGGACGCGATCGACGATCGGTTCGTCCATCGATAGTTCCATCTCGATATCCGTCCTCGTTCGCTCTAACTCATCGAAGCCGATGTTCTCGTAGACGGTAATCGCACGGCTGTTCCCACACGAGACGTTGAGCGTGAGTCCGTCGTGGCCCTGGTCGTCTGCGTGTGCGATGAGGTGTTTGAGTAGCTCCGATCCGATTCCCCTGTTCCTGACGGACTGGTGGAGAAAGATAACGAGTTCAGGTGCGGACGAGGACGCGGGAACGACCGCAGCGTGGCCGATGATCCGGTTGTCGTCTTCGATCACGAGGTTCCAGCCGTTCTCGACGAGCGACGATATCCACCGCTCAATCTGCGGTCGGGTCGTCGGTGGAATCCCCTGCGTTCGACTGAAACTATCGAGGTCGTCGTACATGTCGACGACGGCGTCGAAGTCCGCTGACTCGAAGCGACGAGCGATTCGCGGCACGCCCTCGTTGTCGACGAACCGTGGACAGCGGGGCGGACAGTATTGCGTTCCCTCACACGAGGAGTTGTCCCAGCCAGTACAGGCCGCGCTGTTTCCAGTTCCGCTCATGTATGATGGTACTGCGACAGGGAATGTGTACGTTGTGCCGAATCCCATCGGGTGAGAAAGTGAACGAAACGGGCAGCGTTGGTCATACAATCGGCTACAACTACGTGATCGCATATATTGCCACCCCAGGAGAGAATTCATTCACAAACTCAGCTTTGCGCGTTAGCGTCGGCAATTGAATGAACAAAGGGGTGTTTGATCTCTTAAATAAGGTCTTCGACGCCACGATCATGATCGTAGAACCGGTCGACGCCGGTGACACGTCCCCGGCTTTCTCGGTAATCGCGTCGTCAAGGATGATGTAACCATCCTTCGACCAGCGCGTTGCACCGTGTTTCTGGAGGTCCTCAAGACGTTCGTTGTTGAACTGCTGTTCATCCTAGTCGTACTCGGTGAGGAACTTGTTGAGAGCGCGATTTCCGTTGGCCGGGAGTACTTCAGGAGCGATACCTGCCACGATCTTATTGCTGTCCGCACAAGACCGGTGGCGTAGGTTTTCGCGTGACGGCGTTGTGCTGGTGACAGCGCCCGTCGAACACACGCGCGCACGACAAGAAGTCGGAAATCGTCATCATCCGTCCTTGCTATTCCCTACGTTACGCTCCTATTTCAATGTGCAAAGCTGAGTCACAAAGTCACAGCCAACAGTATCAGTCCCACTCGGGTTCGCGCTTTCCGACGAAGGCGTTCAGTCCTTCATCGAAGGTGTCTGATTCGCTCGCCGTGCGAATCATCTCACGTTCAAATTCCAAGTGGTCGTCGAGTTGTGACTGTGAGGCGCTGTCGACTAGCAGCTTGATTTTTCCGTACACGTCGGTCGGCCCCTTTGCAAGGCGAACCGCCAGTTCTGATGCCTCGTCGAGAAACTCCGTGTGGGATCCCGTGAGGATGCGGTCAGTGATGCCGAGATTCTTTGCTTCTGAGGCAGCTATCGGCCGCGGATCGAAGAGTAAATCTCGCGCTCGATACGGACCGACAGCACGCGTGAGGAAGAAGGGCGTCCCGTTGTCTGGCGTGAGGCCAATACGTGCGTACGCCGTATTTAGCGATGCTTCCTCGTGCATGACAATCATGTCACAGGCGAGGGCAAAACCGAGTCCACCCCCTGCGGCAGTCCCTTCGATAGCGGCAACGACCGGTGCATCGAGTGAACGAAGAGCCTGGATGAACCGGTTGGAGGCCGCCGCAGTGTTATCTATCTTCGGTGGTCGGAGCTCTTGGGGCGTGTCCTGAATGTCTACCAGGTCAGCGCCGACAGAAAAATCATTCTCGCCATAAAGGACGAGACATTGCACCTCATCCTTCAGGTCGGTCACTGCATCGGTGAGTGCATCAACGCTCGTCGCAGTGAACGTGTTCACGTCGTTCTCGTCGGCTTCCATCACGAGCCATGCGACACCAGTGTCCGGATCGATGTCAGTCCGCACGTCCTCGTGATACCGCAGGGTTTCCCCGTTTGTCAGGTCCAGAGACACAGTTATCGAACCCCGAGATACGTTTCGAGCACGTCTTGATCGGCTAGTAACTCGTCGGCAGGTGCCGTCAATTCGATGTGTCCAGTCTCGAGTATATACGCCCGGTCTGCTAACTCTAGAGCCAAGTGTGCGTTCTGTTCGACGAGGAGTATCGTCATCCCTCGCTCGTTCAATCGCTCAATCATATCGCGCACGTCGTCAACGATTTTCGGTGCCAGCCCCTCTGACGGCTCGTCTAATGCCAGTAGTTCGACCGGTGGCCCGACGAGCGACCGAGCGATAGCCAACATCTGCTGTTCGCCCCCGCTCATGGTGCCTGCTCGCTGATCCCGTCGCTCGTCGAGACGGTCGAAGCTCTCATACACCTCCTCCACGGTGAATGTCGTTCCCCGATTTGTTCCCTCGTTGTCGGGCTCGACGCGGTTGGCAATCCGGAGGTTCTCGGCGACTGTCAGGTCGGGGAAGACACGGCGGTCCTCGGGGGTCCACGAGATTCCATGTCGTCGGATCTTGTTTGGTGAGAGACCCTGAATCGGATCACCATGGAGACGGACGTCGCCATTTTTCGGCGGGGTGACGCCCATAATCGTCCGGAGTGTGGTCGTCTTCCCTGCACCGTTCCGGCCGATGAGCGCGACGATTTCGTCCGCCTCAACATTCAGTGACACGTCGTGGAGAACGTGGCTCGGCCCGTAATACGTATCCACGCTGTCCACATCGAGGACAGTCATACCGTCTCACCTCCGAGATACGCCTGCTGGACTCGCTCGTCTTCACGAACAGTCTCGGGCGGGCCAACCGTGAGTAGCGACCCGTTCTCCATTACAGCAAGTCGATCGGCGACGCGCATGACGACATCCATGTCGTGTTCAATAATGACGATAGTAATGTCCTCAGCGAGGTCCTCGACAAGTTCGCGCGTCTCGACGGTCTCTTCGGGGCTCATTCCAGCTGTCGGTTCGTCCATCACCAGGACATCCGGGTTACAGGCCAAGGCGATACAGATCTCCAGATGGCGTTGTTGACCATGTGAGAGCGAGTTCGCGGGTTCCTGTGCGATATCGAGGAGATCGAGACGATCAAGGACTGCTCTCGCAGCGTCTTTTGACTCCGATTTCTGGTCGTGGTGGGACAACAACGCACCAGGTGTCAGTTCCATATTCTGTGCCTGGGCGGCTAACCGAACGTTTTCCAGCGCGGTCAGGTCCGGAAAGAAGTTGGTTATCTGGAACGAACGTGCAAGCCCCCGTTGAACGATTTCCTGCGGTTCAAGACCGTTAATTCGGTCACCACGGAGTTTGATTTGTCCGCTAGTCAACTCGTACCGCCCAGTGATTAGATTGAACAGTGTCGTCTTGCCGGCCCCGTTCGGGCCGATGACAGCAGTTACCTCGTCTACAGGGATTTCGAGGGAAACCTCGTCAACAGCCCGGATCTTGCCGAACTCCTTCGTAACACTGTCCAACGCCAAGAGAGGCGTTGCCATACTCTTGAGAGTGACCTAATAGTATAAATAACTACCCCTATGTGCCGAATTCTGGATTAATTATTTGCTACAATACCCACAAGTTATTTCAATAACCTATCCGTTCAGACTTCTATGCCATCGGAGCGCATGTCCCATGAGAAGCGTAGCATCAAGTGTAGTCGTCGCAAATTCCTCGCAGGCAGCGGAGCCGCGGTCGGTGCCTCACTCGCCGGCTGCCTAGGCGGTGGAAGTGGTGGCTCAGAATCCGTCAAAATCGGATTTGTCCTCCCGTTTTCGGGAACATACTCGTTTCTCGGCGAGAGTATTGTCAACGGAGTTAAACTGCGACTTGACCAGCAGCTAGGCGGTGAAATCGATGGACGCACGGTTGAGTACGTTCGACAGGACACCGGTGCGGACCCGTCAACCGGAGCCTCCATCACACAGGAGTTTCTCCAATCGGAGAATGTGGATTTCCTCGTCGGCCCGGTTTCGAGTGCCGTTGCCGGGGCGATGAAACCAGAGATTGCCAGCGCCGGAAGCGCAATCTGGCTCAATGCTAACGCGGGCAACTACAAGCTCGTGTCGGACAACTGCACAAAATACCACTTCCGTACTTCCTTCAATACCTGGCAGACGAGTGCACCACTTGCGTCGTTCATCAACGATAATATCGCGGACAACGTCGTCCTTTCGTACGCGAACTACACATTCGGACAGCAGTCGAAGAACCTGTTTCGGGAGGAATTCGAAGATGTGGGAGGAACCGTCGTAGACGAAATCGGTGCCCCGCTGGGCACGTCCGATTATTCTTCGTTCCTCCAGGAAATAGAGAACAGCGGTGCTGATGCCGTCTTCTCTTTCTTTGCGGGGAGTGATGCGGTGAATTACATCAAGCAGTTCGACTCCTTCGGCCTCGGCGAGAACATGACTCAGACCGGTAGCGGCTTCCTGTTATCGGCGGATACGCTTCCGGCGCAGGGGACCGGAGCGCTCGGTATGTATTCGCTCCTGCACTATACCCCGACAAAACAGACCGACCGGAACCAGGCGTTCGTTGATGCCTACTCTACCGAGTACGATGCAACCCCGAACGTGTACGCATGTCAGGGCTATGACTCCGGGCTTGCGGCGGAAATAGCGGTTACGGAGGCTGGCGGCACCGATACGGATACGATGGTGTCCGGGCTGGCTGGCGCAGAGCTCGACAGCCCCCGAGGGTATTTAAAATTCAAAGAGTCCACGCATGACCCAGTGATGGATATGGATATCCGTCAGGTCGTTGAGACTGACGATAGCATACAGAACGAAGTGGTAGAAACACTATCGAAGGTCGAAGGGCCGACGTGGGGGTGCAGCCTGTAGCATGATACTCGAAGGGCTAGCGAAAACGACGCTACTCGGCGTTGAGATGGGGATGACACTCGTCCTTGTCACGGTCGGGCTAACTCTCATCTTCGGAATGATGGACGTCATCAACTTCGCACACGGATCGCTGTACATGCTTGGTGCGTATTTCGGGCTCACGCTTGTCTCGGTCACCGGAAACTGGTGGCTTGCCCTACTGGCTGCGCCGTTGCTGGTGGGTCTCCTTGGTGGTCTCATTGAGTACTTCACGATACGGCCGCTGTACGGTCGGAACCCACTCTATCACATCCTGTTGACCTTCGGATTCGCGATACTGCTGCATGGGCTAGTGACCGAAATCTGGGGCGGACAGGTCCAAAACATCGAAACCCCAGCTCTCCTCTCGGGTTCGGTTGATCTGGTCCTGTTCTCGTATCCGTTGTTCCGGGTGTTCCTGCTCTGTGTGAGTATCGCTGTCACGGCCGCGCTGTGGGTAGCCATCCGCCGGAGCGACTTCGGAATCGTCATGCGGGCGAGTGCACACGACTCGGAGATGGTTGACGCCCTTGGAACGGACGTGAGCCGTGTGTTTACGGCTGTCTTTGTCCTTGGATCGGTGTTAGCTGGACTTGCTGGCGTCCTCCTGGGCACGTCACAGGCGGTCGATCCTGGAATGGCTGCGAGCGTCATCATTCAGGCGTTCGCCATCGTTGTAATCGGCGGCCTCGGAAGCTATCGCGGGGCTGTCGTCGGTGCGTTCGTGGTCGGCATGCTCAACGCGTTCGGGCCGACGTTCGCGCCGCAGTTTACTGACGCGCTCCTGTATCTACTGATGGCTGCCGTGCTCCTGATCAAACCAGCTGGACTGTTCGGGAACCCGGAGGGTGCATAGATGGGCGCGAAAGACATCATCGGTCGGCACTTTGCCGCACAAAACCAAACGGATGTGCTCGGCGGTCGTGTCCGACTCGGTCTGCTCGTCGCAGGTGTCATCGCGGTACTGTTTGCGCCAGTTGCAAAGGTGGTCCATCCGTTCTGGATGGACCTTGCGACTCATATGTTCATCTTCGCGTTACTGGCCCTTAGTCTGGACTTCGTCTTCGGGTATGCTGGCCTACTTTCGTTTGGCCACGCGGCGATGTTCGGGGCTGGCGGGTACGCCACTGCACTGCTGATACAGAACGTAACGGATAGTGCACTCGTTGTGCTCCCGATGGCTGTGGTTGCTGGTGCGGTGGTCGCAGCAATCATCGGTTGGCTGAGCGTCTCGGCACGTGGTGTATACTTCGCGATGCTGACGTTGGCGTTCGCCCAGCTGTTCTACACAATCGCGTTCAACGATATTCCGGCGACGTTGCTCGGTATGGAGACAGTGACTAACGGCGATAATGGGCTGGTCGGCATTACGTCGCTGACACTGTTTGGGATGGACACCGGATCACTGATGTCGTACTACTACCTCTCACTAGTGGGTCTTGCGGCGATGCTTGCACTCGTGACACGCCTCGCGAACTCGCCGTTCGGCCGCGTGTTGCAGGCCATCCGCGAGAACGAGGATCGGGTCGCGTTCATCGGCTATAATGTGGACCGATACAAAATCATCGCGTTCACTATCAGCGGCGGGATGGCGGGACTTGCAGGTGGACTCTGGGTGCCGTTCAACAGCACAGCCACCACGTCAATGTTACACTGGACGACCAGTGGAGAGTTGATCGTAATGACGCTTTTGGGTGGAATGGGAACGCTCTGGGGACCGATAGCCGGTGCGTTCCTCGTGGTCTTCCTCGAAGACTCGCTGTCAGCAATCGGTAACTGGGAGATTTACCTGGGCATCGTGTATATCGTTATCGTCATCTTTGCACCACGGGGCCTTTCAGGAATCGTCCAAACGATTCGAGCTAATCCCAACCCAACGGTGCTTCTGTCGGAAATGCGCTCCGCGCTGGCTACCTACAAGCAGAAGGTCTTCTCGTAGGCCGACCCCAATCATTTTTGATGGTCGACCGTGTCGTGGGGAATATGCCCGACTCGAAAGTCACAGACCTCGAAGCGGCAGTCGAACGTATCGACTCTGGAAGCTCGGTAGCTATGGGACTCGCACTCGAACATGCGATTCCGTTCGCTGCCGGGCACGAACTCATTCGACAGGAGACCGACGACTTGACCCTCATCGGCCCGATCAGCGACCTACTATTCGACCAACTGGTGGCTGCGGACCTCGTCGATAGTGTCCGCGCAGCGTGGGTCGGAAACGTGAGCGCTGGTACCGGTTACAATTTCAGACGAGCCGTTGAAGCCGGTGACCTCACCGTGGAAAACCACTCGAATTTCAGTATAGCGTTGTCGCTGAAAGCGGGTGCGATGGGCGTTCCGTATCTACCGACGCGCTCGCTACTGGGGAGCGATATCTTCGAGGAAAACGACCAGTTCAAAGCGACCGAGGATCCGTACTCGGGGGACCGGATCGCGCTAGTCCCTGCCATCCGACCGGACTGGACCGTTGTTCACGTTCAGCGAGCCTCCCCGTACGGTGATGCGCATTTCTGGGGGAATTCCGGTGTGATGATCGAAGCGGCCGACGCTGCGGACCATACCCTCGTTATCGCCGAAGACATCGTCGAGCCTGAAGTGATCAAAAGCGATCCCAGCCGGACAATGATAACCAGAGATTCGGTAACAGCCGTCACAGAAGTACCCTGTGGGGCACACCCATCACCACTCGCAGGCCGTTACAACCGCGACAACGACTATTATCTCGACTACGCCAAACGAACGAGCAGCCAGGAGGAAGCCGCTTCGTGGTTGGACGAGTGGGTCTACGGTGTCTCGGACAGAGCCGAATACATGGAGAAAATAGACCGCGACTTGGGTATCTCTGATCCGACTGTTGCCGCGGAGGTGGAGTATGGTCAGTGAGTCATATACGGATCGGGAACTGATGGTCGCCGCTGCGGCGCGAGAAATTGATGACGGTGACACAGCGTTCGTCGGGATGCGTCTCCCGCTGATTGCCTTTCAGGTCGCGGTGAGTACGCACGCATCGAATGCCATCTCCGTATTCGAGAGCGGTGTGATGCGCGACGAACCGGCAAGCGATTTCTTGCATACGATGTGTGACCTACCGAATCTTGATGGGGCCCTCTCAACGACGAGCATGATGGACATTATGTCACGGCTCCAGCGGGGCGACATCGACGTGGGATTCCTTGGCGGCGCGGAGATTGACCGGTACGGGAACCTGAACACGACCCGTGTTTCGTCAGACTCAGGTGAGATACGGTTGCCAGGTAGCGGCGGAGCCTGCGACATCGCCTGTCTGTCCCAGCGGACGGTCATCCTGATGCCACACGAACCACGTCGGTTCGTGGAAGCGGTCACCTACAACACGAGTCCCGGTTACGGTGACGGGGGCAATTGGCGCGCTCGGGAATCTGTTCCGGGTGGTGGTCCGGATACACTCGTCACGACGAAAGCTACTTTTGGATTCGACGACCGCGGTGAAATGTACGTTGACTCACTCCACCCAGGGGTTGAACTCGCTGAAATTACTGAGGATTTCCCGTGGACTCTCAAGACTACAGCGGAGGTTACTGGTGACACAATCAGCCGAACTGACCCGCCATCCACTACCGTGCTAGAACTGATCCGGAAGTTCGATCCAGACGGCTTCTGGACCCGCTAAAGAGACCCCAGGAAACTGTGGGTATTAATTACCGAAACTAACAAATATGATGTTCTTCATTGTCAAAATGAGACATGCAACAGAACCTACCCGAGTCGTATCTGCCTGATGCAGCGCACGAACCGGAGCGGATGTTCACGTTACCCGAGACAGATTATCCGTCCCATATCAACGTCGCAGAGGAACTGGTCGATAGTCACATTGAGGCGGGGCGTGGTGATAACGTGGCTATCCGGTTCCGTGACCAAGACATCACCTACCGTGAGCTACAGGACCGAGTCAACCGATTCGGAAACGCGCTCAAGAACCTTGGGGTCGAACCTGGCGACCGCGTGCTGGTCCGGTTCCCCAACCGACCGGAGGCTATCATTTCGTGTCTCGCCGTCCAGAAGATTGGTGCGATTCCGCAGCCTTCGATGAAACTGCTGCGAGCGAAGGAGCTCACACACATCCTCGACGATGCTCAAATAACCGCTGCAGTCGTCTACGACGACCTGCTGGATGAGCTTGAAGAGGCAGTTGATAATGTTGATATCGTTGAAGAGGTCATCGTGGTCGACGATGTCGGTGTGGAGCATAACCGCCCGAGTTACCAGGATCTCATCGACGACGCAAGTGACGAACTCGATGCCCACGACACAGAAGCCACTGATCTCGGATTGATGCTCTACACCAGTGGGACGACCGGTCGACCAAAGGGGGCCGTTCACACCCACTCAGATATCCTCGCTACGGCTGACGGGTACGCGAGGTACTGCCTCGAGGCAACAGAAGACGATGTCTTCGGTGGGAACCCGCCGCTCCCCTTCGCGTACGGGTACGGTGACCTGGTCACGTTCCCCCTCCGATTCGGTGCGACGACCAGCCTCGTCCAGGACGCGACCCCTGAGTCGCTTCTCGAAGCTATCGAAAACCACGGTATCACCGTTTTCTGTTCGGTTCCAACGGCGTACAACCAGATTCTCTCGAAGTATCCCGACGGACACGAGGAGTACGATGTAAGTTCACTTCGACTTGGGCTCAGTGCCGGTGAGCCGTTGGCGCCACATACGTTTGACGAAATCAATGAAAAGTACGGTATCGACATCCTCGATGGGATTGGGACCACCGAGATGTTGCATATTTTCATTTCACACCGGCACACGGACGAGATAGATCCCGGTGCTACGGGATTCCCAGTCCCCGGCTATGAAGCGAAGATCGTGGACCCTAAGACAGGCGAAGAGTTGGAACGCGGCCGATCCGGGCAACTAGCCGTTCGTGGACCGACCGGAATCACCTACTGGAACCGGCCTGAAAAGCAGAAAGAGGTCATCGAAGACGGGTGGAGTTACCCCGGAGACATCTTCGTTCAACGCGAGGACGGTCGATTCGAGTATCAGTCTCGACAGGACGACCTCATCATCTCCAGCGGGTACAATATCCCCGGTCCTGAAGTCGAGATGGTTCTTGAAGAACGAGATGAGGTGCAGGAGGTCGCTGTCATTGGCGCGCCAGACGAGGAACGCGGTGAAATCGTCAAGGCGTACATTGTGTTGGCCGAAGACGTCGAGGAAAGCGATGCTCTCATTACAGAACTACAGGATTATGTCAAGAACACGCTCGCACCCTACAAGTATCCACGAGCCATTCAGTTCATCAACGAACTCCCTCGGACGGAGACAGGCAAGATTCAGCGGACCCACCTGCGAGAGCGCGAACAGCCAGCGTCGTAACTGGTAGTTGATACCGCCGATGAAGTGACTCGGTATTCCTGTACGCCTTCTTCGGACAATTGAGTATAGACGCTGGACCTGTTACTGATGAACGACGACCAGACTGGCAAGAGCAGGCCTTGTGTGACAGGCATCAACCGAAGCCGTTCTTCTCTGGTTAAGTACGGTATCAAGGCCTCAGGTAGAATTTACGGAGATTGAATACAGTTCTGTTTACAGTAATAAACAGTTATGAATTCTAAATGTTATAACTAACGTACTACTGTTATTTCGAGAGAACATACTGAAGACATTGATCAACTCCAAGTTCCTGAGATTAAATAAATACACCAGAGAATAACAGGAGTACACATATTATACCCACTTCAGCTAAACATTCCATTTTCAATAGTTAATAGTTAACAATAGTTGGGGCGAATATTGAAAAATCCGGGTTCCTAACTCCCGTACACCTGTTATTTTGAGATGGCCTGTTTGACGATATAACCAGTCGCTTCAAGAAGCATACTGGAATGGTGTATACGGTAATCGTATACATCGACTTGATACAAGATGCCACTGTGCATTCATGATTGAACGGAGAAAATCCACTGGAGAACCTACGGTCCCTCGTTTGCTCTTAGCTTCAGATCCGAACGAGGCTTAGCGACACAGGTGAGGACGTATCCATCGCCCTTCTCGGTTCCTGAGAGGAACATCGCCTCGGTTTGCTGGACCTCGCCTTCTTCCAGACGGAGCGCGCTACAGACACCACAGACACCCATTCGGCATTGGTATGGGAGATCCAGACCTGCCTCATCGGCCGCTTCGAGGATTGTCTGGCTCTCGGAGACCTGTATCGACTGGTCGATGTCGACGAACTCGACAGTGTGAGTCGTGACCATGATTATAGTTCGTACTCGTAGACGTGCTCTATCGGCTCGAAGTCGAGTTCCTCGTACACCGACACTGCTTTTTCGTCGCCGTGGATGATATCGATACGGCAGAACTCAATGTCACGCGGGTGGTCACGAAGCCAGTCCGCGGCTGAGTCGATCAGTTCGCTACCGATGCCCGAGTCGCGGTAGCCGTCTTTCACGTAGTGACCGTTGATGTACCCGTGGTCCTTGAGCCGGAATATCGGGTGGTCACCGACCACACGAACTTCGATGACACCGACAAGTTCGTCATCGTGTTCGGCAACAAAAACGGTCCCGTACTTCGAGTCAAGCAGTTGGTTCTCGAAGTACTGGAGCCATCGCTCGTTGGCCTCGTCCTTGTGTTCGTACCTCTCGTCGTACTTTGAGAGGTGGTCCGTGAAGCCATGCCATAGTTCGATGAGTGCTGCACTATCATCTTGCTGCGCCTCTCTAATTTGCGCTTCCATGACACACCGTAGGACCTCTTCTGATAAAAAAGCGTTCCCATTCTCTGACCGGTTTCTGCGCATTTAGAGGAAGTTTTATATACTAGGAAACCAATGATAAATCGTGTCGAACATGTCCGCAGAACCAGCCACGCTCTCTGAAGAAGAGTTTAAGGAGCAGCTACAGAACGGAAAGATGGTCGAATCCGTTGACGAGATGACTGAGGGATACCAGAAGGCCCTCAAACAAATCCTGATGGTGTCGGCAGACACCGAAATCATGAGCGCCCCCGCGTATTACGAGCAATCGCTCAATGCGCCGAGTCTTGATGCTCGTGCATCGTGTGTGAGTGTCATCCAAGATGAGCTCGGCCACGGCCACATCGCCTATCGGCTACTTGAAGACCTGGGTGAAGACCGTGAGGACCTCATCTTTGACAGGGAACCGCACGAATTCCGCAACACGTACGGATTCGACCAGCACATCGACAACTTCGCCGAACTCGTCTGTGCTCACGGAATGTTTGACCGGGCAGGCATAACCCTGCTAGGCGACATCCACGAAAACACCTCTTATGCGCCTTGGAAACGCGCACTGACCAAAGTGTCCAAAGAGGAGCAGTTCCACCTGCGTCACGGCGAGACATGGATGCGCCGGCTCGCCAACAAAAACGAGTCCACGAGGCAGAAGGTTCAGGAAGCCGTCGACTGGATGTTCCCGATGGCACTGGAATGGTTCGGCCTGCCGGACGATAAGAAAAAACACGACGACCAGCTGGAATACCGGATCAAAGGGAAATCCAACGACGAACTCCGCCAGGACTGGCTCGGTCGCGCGATGCCGTTCCTCAACGAGATCGGTATCGATACACCGGCCCACTTCGACGAAGAGGCTGATGAGTACGTCATCGACTACGACTTCCCAGTTGCCTTTGACGAGGAAAACAAGGAATGGGACTTCGACAACCCGATCTCTTGGGATGACGTCATCGATCGCTGGCGTTCCCGTGGTCCGGCCAACGAGAAGTACGTCGAGATGATCCAGTCCGGCAAGGTCGACGTGATGCCCTGACCGTAGCAATATGAGCAAAAGTACGAAGACGGATATCAACGACATGGGGTTCGGTCCGTTTGACATCGGCCCTGATGGCACCGAAACGAAACTGGAACGGGAGGTCTGGCAGAACCTCGACGAGATCCCTGACCCACACATCCCACTGAGCCTGGTCGAGATGGCGATGATATACGATGTTGACGTGGACGAAGAGGGAGTGGCCCAAATAGACATATCGTTCCCGTGTATGGGCTGTCCCGCATATGAGTTCATCCACGACGACATCCGCGGCTGCCTGCGGACGATGAGCGGGATCGACGACGTCGAGATCGATGTCGTCTGGGAGCCCGTGTGGTCAAAAGACATGCTAGACGATGAAGCGCGAGAAAAACTGCGAGAATCCGGGATTGCACTATGAAATACGAAGTGTTTGCACGAATCAGAGCGGGCGACGAACTGCTCCACGTCGGTAACGTGGACGCCCCGAACGACAAACTAGTGAAAACGTACGCCAAGACGACTTTCGACGAGGAGGACTGGGACCGAATGGTCGCCGTCCCTCGGGAGGAACTCATCGAAGTGACCGAAGCGCAAATGGCGGAATCTCCGCCGGTGAAAGACGCATGACTGATACATGGAACGACGACGCTAGCGACTACGTACAGGCCATCGCCGACACGAAACTCATCATCTCACACCGGTATTCCGAGTGGATGCTTTCGGGACCGGCGCTTGAAGACGACATTGCGGGGGCGAGCGCCGCACAGGACGAGATCGGACACGTCCGACAGCTGTTCGAGAAGCTCTCGGATCACGGTCGTGACCAGTCATGGTTACAAGGTGACCGTGCCCCGGAAGAGTTCAACAATGCTGGTTGTCTCGACGATAGCGCCGACACGTGGACAGAGTTCGTGGTGGTCGCAAACCTCGCCGAACGTGCGGCCTGGTATCTCATCGACTCTATCTCACACGAGGATTTCGATGGACTCGGAGAGCGCATCGGTCAGGACGAGTACTTCCACCTAGAACACCTCGATGCGCGCCTCAGCCACCAGGCCGAGGAGAACCCCGACGCTGTTGAGGCTGCCCTCGTTGAGGCCGTTCCAGCCGCGCTCGCGTTTATCGGACCGGCAACTGGCGACGGTGAGGCGGACCCGCTCATCGAGTCCGACTTCGTCGACCGTTCGATAGCCGATATCCGTGACGGGTTCGAACAGCACTACCGGTCGCTCTTCGGAGGGACGGCTGTCGATGTTTCGACTATCGATTGGGATGCTCCCGACGCGGATTCGTGGGATGCAACACGCCGCCGTGTGGACGGAGGTCATGTCGACCCGGAAGTTGTCGAGGCGCTTCAGGGCGTCAAAAACGCCGAATACGCCAGAGCCTGACCCATGAGCGCATCTGAAACCAACTCCTCGTCCGAGCCGATACGACCGGAGTGCCCGTTTTGCGGGTCGAACGACACCGAGCAGGAGTCAGCCTTCGGATCGGAAATCTCCAAGAGTCAGTACTACTGCCACAGCTGTAACACGATGTTCGAGCGGCTGAAGTACGACGGCAAATCTCCCGATACTGGTCGCTAACGCACAACGCTCCCCAGTTCGGTTGCAGATGAATCCGTCTTAATAGCTACGGCACTCTTTCTTCTATTTATACTCTCCGGTAGTTTTAAGTACTGATGGTGTGACGTATAGATTGCACCAATGGAACCATTTGACCAGTTAGACCTGGAGTACTTCCAGACAGAAGTTGAGAACCATGTCGGAATTCTTCGAATCGATCGCCCGCCTGTGAACGCTCACAATATCGACGTCCTGCTTGAGCTGCAGCGAGCCGTCGAAGGGGTCCGATTCGACGACAACGTTCGCGTTGCTGTCTTCGGCAGCGCCAACGAGGACTTCTTCTCGACTGGCTTCGACATCCAGGCACTCCAAGAAGAAGAGGCCCACCAGATCGGATACGCGAGCCAGACCTCGAAGGAGATCATCATGAAGATGCGGACGACGGACACCCTGTTCATTGCGGCCGTTAACGGGCACTGCATGGGTGGTGGCTTGGAGCTTGCCCTCGCCTGTGACTTCCGTTTCGTCGGCGACGACGACGACTACCGTGTCGGAATGCCCGAAGTCAACCTCGGACTCATTGCCGGCGAGGCTGGCACGCAGCTCCTGCCGCGGTACATCGACCGCTCCGAGGCCCTCCGCATGATGATAACTGGCGACAACTATACGCCACAGGAGGCCTTCGACAAGGATATTTTCGACGAGATTCACGATCCGGAAGACCTCGAAGACGCCGTCTTCGAGTTTGCCGAGCAGGTCGTTGAAAAGCCCGCCGGGGCTGTCGGCCACAATAAACTCGCCGTCAACGAGGGCATGGAGATGCCGCTCTGGGACGCACTCTCCCACGAGCGAGAACTGCAGAACGCCCTCCTCGGCTCTGATTCAGCGAAGGAAGGCGTCGACGCGTTCCTCAACGACCGAGAGCCGGACTTCGTCGGTGTTGAACTCGGAGAAGAACAAGCGCCCAGCGCGGACGACTAGAGCGACAGCGATTCCGTCGCGACCGTTGTCTGTTGAATTTCGGTCGTTCCGCCGATGAGGCTCAGTATTTTTGCGTCACGGAAATATCGTTCCAGTGGATAGTCCGTCCGATATCCCTTTCCGCCGTATATCTGCATCGCGTTCCGGGTAACGAACTCCGAGACGTCGCTGGCGTAGTACTTGGCCTGGCTCGATTTCCGCGTGTTTCCGCCGTTCGTAGCGATTGCCGCTGCGGATTCGTACACGAGATGCCTGGCCGCGTCGAGTCGGGTCCCCATCTTTGCCACGAGGACCTGTACTGCCTGGTACTCGCCGATAGCGTTCCCACCTTGCCGACGCTCGCTCGCGTAGTCAACGGCCTCGTCGTGGGCTGCCTGTGCGATACCCGTCCCGATGGCTCCCAAACCGGTTCGTGCCATGTCTATCGTCCCCATCGCGATCCGGAAGCCTTCCCCGACGTTGCCAAGCAGGGCGTCCGATCCGACTTCAACCCCCTCAAGCGTCGAGTCACCGGTGACGTGACCGCGCATCCCCATGAACTCCGCGCGGTCGAATCTGAATCCTGACACCTCGCCAACGCCCGGAACCAGGAACACGCTAACGCCGTGTGAGTCCGCAGGCTGTGGCTGTTTGCGAGCGACGACGAGATGGATATCTGCGACGCCAGCGTTCGTCCCGAAGGACTTCTCTCCTGTGAGCCGATACCCATCGTCGCTCTCTTCAGCGACTGTTTCGAGTTCGGTCGGAGAGCTTCCCGCTCCCGGTTCAGTTAGCAGCATCGACCCGACTGATTCGCCCGCGACCATCTCCGGCAGATACGCTTCTCTCTGGGCCTCTGTTCCGTGCTGCAGAATTGGTAGTGTCGCGAAGGTGTGGCCCTGTATCGTCTCGGCGACGGCACCGCTCTCACGGGCGACCCGTTCTAGTGCGAGCGCATACGAAATAAAATCAGAATCAAGGCCACCGTACTCTTCGGGAACCATTATCCCGAGGAGGCCAGCGTCACCTGCGGCTTCGATAACGTCGCGCGGGAACTCGTCGTTGGCCTCAATAGCTTCCACTCGCGGTGCGAGGACGTCTTCGGCGAACGTGTCGGCGCGGTCTCTGATGTCGCGATGCTCGTCGGATAGGGAGCGTTCTAGCAACTCCATACAGTTTCCCCTCGGCCCAGCGTAATTAATATTACGTGCTTGCTGATTTTCGGCGCTGTTGGTGTCACACGGGATAGCGTTACCCATCCCTAGAGCCAAGGGACCAGAGATTCTGTTGTAATACATGGCATTCGAAACGCTGAATATAAGTGTCAACTCCGATGGAGTCGCAACCGTCCGTCTGGATAACGGGTCAATAAACGCAATAGACCAGCAGATGCGCCAGGAACTCGCAGAAGCAGTCGACGTGCTCCGTGAGGAGCGCGTCCGCGTTGGCGTTATCGTTGGGAGTGGAGATGTCTTTTCCGTCGGGGCCGACATCGAATTGTTCGAGGCCGCACAGGAGTGGACACCGGCGGAGTTTCGCTCTAACTCACGGATTCTCGGGCGTGCGTTCGACGGCCTGGAGACGATGGAGAAACCAGTCCTCGCTGCTATCGACGGAACCTGCGTCGGTGGCGGTCTTGAACTCGCACTCGCCTGTGATGTCCGTATAGCTGCTCCTGATGCCACGCTTGGCTTCCCAGAGCATAATATCGGACTCATTCCGGGGCTGGGTGGCTGTTCTCGCTTTGTCCATCTCGTGGGTCCCGGCGTTGCGAAAGATATGATATTCAGTGGCGAGCTAATTGAGGGTGACCGAGGCCGTGAGATCGGCTTGATCGAACGGGTGGAAACCGATCCAGAAACTGCTGCCCGAGAGTACGCAGACTCACTCCTTGACCAGCCGCCACAGGCGCTCGGCTTGGCGAAACGTGTCGTCAACGCAGCACGCGATACTGACACGCAGACTGCCGGTGTCATTGAGTCATTCGCACAAAGTACACTGCTGGAAACGGCGGACCACGCCGAAGGATTACGAGCGTTCAGGGAGAAGCAGGAACCGGAGTTCTCCGGCGAGTAACAGAGTTGTATCTCCCGAATACTATACCGGTTCCCACTACTGCAAATCTGAACAATAAAAAAGAATCTAGATGCCGAAACCCGGTGGCGCTACCGGGTGATGTTGACGTTGACGTTCTTCGCCTGCGTATACTCCTTGATAGCCTCGGTCCCCTGTTCGCGACCGACACCACTCTCTTTGAAGCCACCGAACGGTGTCTGGGGGAACGTCTGTGGGTACTCGTTGATGCTGACCATCCCGTAGTCAAGGCGTGCAGCAGCATCGTGAGCCTTGTTGATATCCGAAGTCCAGATGCCTGCACTCAGTCCGAACGGAGAGTCGTTCGCAATCTCGATGGCCTCTTCGTAGTCCGAGAACTCGATGACCGACAGGACAGGGCCGAATATTTCCTCGCGAGCGATGGTCATGTCGTTCGTCACGTCGGTGAAGACCGTCGGTTCAATGAAGTAGCCCTGGTCTTTGTCATCGGGGGTACCGCCGCCGGTTGCGACTGTAGCGCCCTCTGCAACCCCAGTCTTGATGTATTCAAGCACCTCGTCGCGGTGTTCCGCACTCACTGCAGGACCCATCTGGCCGTCGTCGTCGATACCGCTTCCGAGGGGCGTCGCCTCCGCGCGTTCGATGACCTGTTCGACGACTTCGTCACTGACTTCGTCGTGTACGAGGAGGCGTGATCCAGCCCAGCACATCTGTCCGCAGTTCATGAAGATGCCGTAGTGGACGCCTTTCGCGGCAGCTTCCAGATCCGCATCTGGGAATATCACGTTCGGCCCTTTCCCGCCGAGTTCCAGCGTGACGCCGGTGACGTTATCGGCTGCTTCAGACATGATGTGTTTGCCGACGCCAGTGCTTCCAGTGAAAGCGACGTGGTCAACGGCTGGTTCGTTCACTAGGGCACTCCCGGCCTCGGAGCCGGTCCCTGGAACCACGTTCAGCACACCGTCCGGGAGTCCAGCCGCTTCGGCGGCCTTCGCGTAATACAGCGCCGAGAGCGGCGTCGTGTTCGATGGCTTGAGGACGGCGGTGTTTCCACACGCGAGCGCCGGCGCGAGGCTGCGGCCGGCAAGCTGGAAGGGATAGTTCCAAGGGGCGATATGGGCTGTGACGCCGAGCGGTTCCTGAAGGGTGTAATCGAGCCGATTTCCGGGTACCGGTATTGTCTCCCCTGTCAGTTTGTCCGCCCAGCCGGCGTAGTACCGGAACGTGTCGATGACCATCTCGATGTCGAGTCCCGCCTCGAACGGTGTCTTCCCGTTGTCATGGGATTCGACGAGGATGATTTCGTCCGATATCGCCTCGATCTCGTCGGCCATTGCCCCGAGAACTGCGCCGCGATCGCTCGGTGCCATTTCCCGCCACTCCGAACCACGCTGTGCGGCGGCATCCGCCGCAGCAACGGCGTCGCTCACATCCTCTGCGGAAGCACAGGCAACTGTCGCATACGTTTCCTCTGTCGCAGGGTCGAGCGTCTCTATCGTCCGCTCGTCTTCGGCAGTGACCCATTCACCGTCGATATACAAGTCTGTTGGACCGTCGTAGCTCACACTCAGAAAATCAGTCTCGTCCTATATACATCTTTTCACTACGCTAACTTACCGGAACTCCGGCCGCTCGTCGTTGAGGAACGCATTCACCCCGATTTCGTGTGCCTCACTCCCGTACGCAAGTGTCTGGAGGCGGGCTTCTCGGTCGAGGGCCTCGCGGAACGGCCGCCCGATGTTTTCGTGGATTCCACGCTTTGTCAGTCCCAGCGTTTCGGTCGGTTTCGAGGCCAGTGTCGAAAGCAAGTCGTCGACAGACTCTTCGAGTTCATTTTCGGGGATTACACGGTTGATGAGATCCATCTCCGCCGCTTCCTCGGCGTCGAAGAGTCGACCCGTCATTGTCAGTTCCTTCGCCGTTCGAAGTCCCACAAGCGCGGGTAGGAGGAACGTCCCACCGGAATCTGGGATCAGGCCGACGTTAGCGAATACCTCGCCGAACCGTGCGCTCGTGGCGGCATAGGCGAAGTCACACGCAGCAGCAATGTTCGTTCCGGCCCCGACCGCGTCGCCATTAATCTTCGCGATTACCGGATAGGGGGCCGTCAGTATCGTTTCAATGACGGTGTTGAGCGTCGACTGGACACGGTCGTATGCTTCAGTAGGCCGCTCGTCACGCTCGGCCATTGCCATTATATCACCGCCGGCGCAGAACGCGTCGCCGTCACCTGTGATGACCAGCGCGCGGGCGTCTTCCGCAGTCGCTGTCTCCAGTGCGTCGATGAGTTCTCTTGCTGCCTCGGCAGTGAACGCGTTCTTCGACTCTGGTCGATCGAATATAACGGTGTGCACACGGCTCTCTACCTCAACTCGAACCATGTATGATCTGTCGTGTGGAGTGATATAAATTATCCGGACCCCGAATCTTTTAGTCGTCGGTGAATATCATACTGGTATGACCGATGCGTATCTCATCGGAGCCGGACAGTCAGACTTCGGGTCGTTCCCCTCGGAGTCGTATCGGTCCTTGTTCGACAACGCGTTCGACGAGGCCGTAGAAAGTGTCGACAGTGAATTCGACAACGACCGAATAGACGAGGCCTTTCTCGGCACACTTGGTGTCGGTGGCAGGCAGCTCGGGTTGAGCGGGCCGGCTGTCACAGAGCATCTCGGACTCCACGGGATTCCAACAACACGGGTTGAGAACGCGTGTGCGGCCTCCGGATATGCGCTCCGGCAGGCCGTGATGGCAGTCCGTTCCGGCATGGCCGATGTCGCGCTTGCCGGGGGCTACGAGGTAATGACGGACATGAGTGGTGACCACACCAAGTGGTGGCTCGGGGTCAGCGGCGAGACGGAATGGGAACGTCTCTCCGGGACGACGTTCGCGGGCGTCTATGCGCAGATGGCGAGCGCATACATGCGCAAGTACGACGCGACACGTGAAGATCTCTCTCGCGTCGCGGTCAAGAACCACGCAAACGGGGCACAGAACCCACATGCGCAGCTCGGTTTCGAGTGTACGCTGGAAGACGCGATGAACGCACCGGACGTCGCTGCTCCGCTGAACCTCTACCACTGCTGTCCGACGACAGACGGGGCGAGTGCAGCTCTCATCGCAAGCGAAGAGGTTGCATACGAACTTTCCGACACCCCGATTCGCGTCGCGGGTGCTGGCGCAGCTAGTGGCCGTGTTGGGCTGTTCCAGCGGGACTCGCTGACGAGTATTCCTGCATCTGAATACGCGGCTGACCGTGCCTACGAGGAAGCCGACATCCAACCAGGCGATCTCGATTTCGCGGAAGTACATGACTGCTTTGCCATCGCCGAACTCGCCGCATACGAAGATCTTGGCTTCTGTGACCGCGGCGAAGCCGCACAACTCCTCCGAGATGGTACCACCGACCCCGATGGTGAGATTCCGGTGAACACGTCCGGCGGCCTCAAATCAAAAGGACATCCTATCGGCGCAACAGGAACTGGACAGGCAGTCGAGGCGTTCGCACAACTCCGTGGCGAGGCCCACGTCCAAGTCGACGGGGCAAGCGTCGGGCTCACGCACAACGTTGGTGGCTCCGGTGGTGGGGCGACCGTCCACGTGTTTGAGCAGGCTGACGGAGGTGCACGATGAGTTCCGATCGTGGTATCATCGCGACGGGCGTGACTGTCCCACACCTGCGTCTGGATGGTGCTGAAATAGAAGCTGCGTGGGGGACATCGGCACCAGTTGAACAGGCAGCTGTCCCGACAGCTGATGAGGATTCGCTTACGATGGCGGTCGCCGCGGCTCGCGACGCTATTGAGTCGAGTCGACTCGTATCGAATGACGTCGAACACCTCGCCGTCGCGACAACGACACCCCCGCTTGAAGAAGAGGAGTTCGCTCCCCGGATGGTCTCAGCACTCGGTCTCGATACCGATAGCACGGTCAATACAGCGACCCAGAGTACGGTTGCCGGTGCAGACGCGCTGTTATCGGCCGCTCGTGCCGACGGCCCATCTCTCGCTGTCGTCTCTGATGCTCCGGCTGGTGACCCTGCTGATGTAGGTCAACGGGTCGGTGCTGGCGCTGCCGCGTTCCTGTTTGCTGCGGATGGTTCGGTCATCCTCACCGACACGGCAACACGTTCCCGCGACGCTCCGGGTATCCGATTTCGGGAATCCAGCACCGAGACCGTTGAGGGACTGGATATCACATCGTACGAACGAGATATAATTCGGGACCTCGTGGCCACGTCGGTCGATGCACTCGACGTGACTCCTGATGACGTCACCGGAGTCAGTCTCCATCAGCCGACAGGCGATATCCCCCACCGGATTGCCGGGTCGTTACCGTACGATGCTGAGACGATATCACGCGGAACACTGGTCGACGAGATCGGTGACGCTGGCGCGGCAACACCAGCACTCGGGCTGCTAGCCGCCATCAATGCCAGCGAGCCAACTTCACAGACCGTCGCCGGGTTCTTCGGTAGCGGTGCGACGGCTACAGCACTTACTTTCGAAACGCGAGCGCCCCTCGCCACCGATGTCGACGAGGCTCTCGCCGACGGTGTCGAAATTTCCTACGCCAAGACCCTTCGTGAACGTGGAACGATTGGCGAAACCGAGGTCGCCGGCGGCGGCGCACATGTGAGCCTTCCTTCGTGGCAGCGCTCGATCCCCCAGCGCTATCGATTAGAAGCCGGTCAATGTCCCGCTTGTGGCGCTGTGGCATTCCCACCCGAAGGGGCCTGTCCGGACTGTCATGAGCGAGTCCAATTCGATACCGTCTCGCTCCCTCGGACCGGTGAAATCGTCGCCGTGACTGTCATCGGCCAGGGCGGCGCACCACCGGAGTTCGTCGAATTCCAGCGCCGGGACGGACCGTTCGCGGTCGCCATCGTGGAAGTTACGGCTTCTGACGGTACAGCGCGGTTCCCGGTTCAGATGACCGACTGTGATCCGGAGGCCGTGTCCGTCGGTGATCGTGTCGCTGGGGAGTTCCGGAAAATCTACAGCGTTGAGGGCGTCACGCGATATGGACTGAAATTCACACCAGAATAACTCGCCGCCACATCTTCAATCGAACCCGAAGCTGTCCCACATCTCTGTGACGGTTTGTCGAACCGCATCCGGGTACGACGTTTCATAGGTCACTCGCGGCGCGATGTACTCCTCGTCCCATCGCGGGTCCCAGGTGGCACTGATGAACAGCCGCGACCCCGGACTGCCGTCGGTCCGGTACCGTGGCGCTGTCGCTGCGGGCGCACACGGCTCACTGAACACCCAGTCCTGTGAGGGGTGTGCTTTCACCCAAATGTCGTCGAGCGGCCGAGAGAGGTCAGCCGCCGAGGTGTCCTCGTCTAGGATCAGTATCTTATCGAATAGTTTCGAGAACGAGAACAGTGTGTTCGCCAGTTGCCACTCGAACCCAGCGTACAGTATCTCCGAGGCGACGACGCACATCCCAAGCGATGCCTCCGCTGGGAGCCGAATCCACTCCGCCGGCTCGATTCCCCAGTAGTTGTTCACGCGGTAGCGCAGCCGGGCTGATTCGGTGATACCGACGAGGTGGATGTCATCGGTGAGTGGGGCGCTGTTCGGGACGAACGGAACCAGTGGTGACTCCCGGTGGTGAACGGAGTCGACAACGATATCGACGACCGCTGTGTCCATCGCCACCTCCAACATCGAACTCTCGTCACCGGCCAACACACCAGTCCCGATATCCGCGAGCTCCCCTGTGGCGAGTACTTCACTGTCCGCTGGGACTGTCTGTCCGGCGAGCTGTGCGACCGACACAGCATCAGACCGTGTACTAGGACGCATACTGCCAGTCTGAGTCCGGTCGAGCCAGTGGAGAACAGTGTTTGTCAACGCCGCTGCCGGAACCCCCAGCGAGAGCGTGACTCCGTTACCCGATTCGAGGGGGGCAGCTGCTGGAACGACTGCACGGAGGCGATTCGGGCCTCGGACTGTACCACGGGCCGGGAGCCACGTCGTCTCTTCGCCGTCGTCGACGGCGAGCAATCCGAGGCTAAACGCCGGTGGTTCACCAGGTGTACCAGGCGGTAGCCCGAGTTCGTAGCAGTTCACATCGGATTGTTCCGCGAGGAGTTCAGCCTGGTCGGGCTCGGTCGTTTCCGCAAGCGGTGCGGCGACGCGCTCAATGACACGCTGATAGGGGACATCCGGTTGCATCCCGAATGCGACTGCCATTCTTTCCCATGGCTTTTGTTGGGACTGCGTCGTTTGCTCCGGGCCTGCCAGCGCGCCAGTGACTGGCGTCACGATGCCGTCAGTCGCAGCAAAACGAACTGCTGGGCCGTTCGATCGGAGTGCCTCAGCACCGACTGCGCCGATATCTTCGCTCTGGATCCTCTCCTCGATTGTTAAAAGGTCGTCCTTGGTATCGAGCGTATCCACACTGTCCCGAAACGAACGTGTCCCCGTCATTGGCTCTCACCGAGCCCCGTCTTGACGGGTTCGCCTCGCTTGTTGTCTATCCCTGCGGTTTCAAGTATCTCTCGGACGCGCTCCCGACGCTCCCCGTCCATGTTGAGCCCGCCGGTTCGGCGTTCTGCACCGTCGGGACGAGTCGCGTCGATGTATGTCTTGGCGGTTTTCGATTTCGACGTCCCCATCTGAACGTCGCCTTTCTCTTCTGGTGTCTGGTAGATGTTGAGCGGGACCTTCGGCATCGATTCCGCTCCAAACTGGTGGAAATCCGTGTCTGGGTCAGCATGTAGCGCTATCGCTTCGAGGACAGCGCGCTGGTTGAACGGATCGACGTCCTCGTCGACGAAGACGAAGAAATCCACGTGGAGCATCCCCCAAGTCGTAAAAATGAAATTGGCTAATTCGTGGAGCTTGTCCGGGCGCGACGTCGCTGTCGAAATCACGTACACTGTTCGCGGCGAGAACGGCCAGGGCGCGAGTTTCTCAACGTCGAAGCCGGCGGCACGGAGGCCGAGCGTCGCATCGGGGCCGACACAGGCGACTTCCATGGACGAGGTCGTGTTATGAGCGTAGCCAACCTCGGACCACTCGACACGGAACGGAATATACGGTCGGTCACGGTGGGTGATGGCATCGATTTCGAGTACTGGCATCGACCGACGCGGGCCGTGCATATACCCGAAGTAATCTCCGTATGGACCCTCGTCGAGCCGGCTGTTCGGGAGGATTCTCCCTTCAAGAATGATCTCCGCCGTCGCCGGTACCAAGAGGTCGTTTGACTCACACTGGACCAGTTCGACTGGCTCGCGTTTCAGCCCACTCGCAAATTCCGCCTCGTCTCGCCCGGTTGGGATCCACATCGCCGAGACGCATTCGACTGCTGGCTCCGCCCCGATGGCGATTGCCACCGGCATCGGTTCGTCGTGGCGCTCGTACTTGTAGTAGTAGATGTTCGGTGTTTGCTCGCCAGCTAGAAGTAGAACGCTTGCACGCGTATTATCGTGGAGCATTGCCCGATGGGACGACCAGTCAGTCCACGCCGTATCTCGGTCGGCAGCGATGAGTGTATGCAAGTTTGAGTAGCGACCGCCGTCACCGACGTGAAGAAATGGCCACGGAAACGAGAGCAGATCAAAGTCGTCGGTTCTGACAGTGTCCTTACACGGGGCATCATCGTCGTCGATGACTGTCGGGGATAGCGGCGACCGGACTCGGTCTATTATCTCTTCGTAGTACCCGTCAGTCGTCTTGACGTCCGTCAGTCCAAGCGCCATCGCGATGCGTTTCCACGGTTTCCCACGCGGCCCGCGATACGGGTCCCCGACCAGCCGCGAGTCGGACGTGTCACTCACGTCTTCGAAGACCGGAATTTGGGTGTCGCATTCGTTCGCCTGCATCGTGACTGCACTTGCCTCGAGGTTCCACGAGATGCGTTCCTCGATTCGATTGCACTGTCCGTGGTCGGAGAGGCGGTCAAGGTATTCACGAAAACTGTCGACGGACCCAATTCCGTCGGTACTCATTTGTGCTCACCGAAAGCGGTCGACATCTCGTCGCGCATCTGTTCGGCTTTCACATCCATATAGGCATCTAGAAGTTCTGGATAGTCATCCTGCATGTGCGCGCTGATGATGGTCCGGACAGCCTCGGACACCGAGTCGAACTCCTCAATAGCAACGAGATATTGCAGCAAGGCACGAGCATCCTCGGAACGAGCATTGATTACGTTCGATTCAGTCCGACTGTATTCGATACAGTCGCGCAGGATTTCTTCATCGATCTCATCAAGTTCAGGATTTGACTCCAGAATTTCAATATACCAGTCTTCTTTGATATTCTCGTGTGGACCCCGAACCACAGTCAGTGGCTCCGGATCGTCCAGATCAGTCGCTGACTGGGAGACCCGGGCACGGGTCATGAATATCTCCTTCGTGTCCGTGTCAGTCACCTGGAGTCGTATTTCACCGTCGGTATCGTCGGGCAAGTTCTCTTCGGCGGTGCTGTATTTACTCATGGTCGAATGCTCAAAGGCAGGTCATCAGCCTCTAAAACGGTGTAAACAGCGGTAATATTTATAATTAATGTTCCTATAGATTGAGTTCAGCAACCGACGGTTAGCTATCACGGCCTACGATAAGTCACTGGCTCACCGTCAAGTTGCACCACCTGCCCGGATTGGGCAGCGTAACTGAGGTGTGCAGCAGCCTCACCGGCACCCATCTTCGCATGGATCCCAGACATGTCTCCAAACAGTTTTCGAGCGATAGTCCACGGCGTCGCCGTCCCTTCGGATGGGAGAGCCTCGATAACTGCGTCGACGCGCTCGCGGTGATGTACCCGGATAGCCTCGATACGATCATCGAGCGTAACAACTGCACCGTGGCCCGGCCGGGCTTTTCGACTTACATCAAGCGCGGTAATTTTATCCAGTGT
The DNA here is from genome assembly GCF_032027985.1 of Haloarcula sp. 1CSR25-25. Lineage (NCBI taxonomy): Archaea > Methanobacteriati > Methanobacteriota > Halobacteria > Halobacteriales > Haloarculaceae > Haloarcula > Haloarcula sp. 1CSR25-25. Next base: position 10,976 of record NZ_JAHYBW010000013.1, on the reverse strand, counting down.
CTGAAGGTATTGTTCGAGTGGTTCGTGGGTCGCAGTTCTTGTATCACTTCCGCCGACATTCGGCGTGTACATCGGCAGCACGGCGTCACCAACGTACAGTGTTCGGTCGTCCCTGAGAGAGATGTGACCACAGGTATGTCCTGGAGTGTGCAGGAATTCCAAGCCCCTGACGGTATCACCGTCTGTATGGCTGGTTACCGGAACGGTGTCCGGTATCGGAGATGCGATGTCGTTTTCGCGAACGTCGCGGATAATTTCAGTGGGGGCTCCCCACAGTTCGAGTGTCTCAGTGTCCCTCTTGACCCGCCGTTGTCGCTCAACCCGGTAATCCCGTAGTAACGGTGCGTCCTGTTCGTGCATGTGTAGTGTTGCGTCTGCGGCTTCGGCCAGTCGTGGTGCGCTTCCGACGTGGTCAGCATGCCAGTGTGTCAGGATAATGTGGTCAATATCGGCTATCTCGAATCCTTGTTTTTCCATTTCAGCCCGGAGTACACGCCACGGCTGCTCACCGGGTGGGCCAGGGTCGATGACAACACCCCGATCCGGGAACACATATGTACTGTTTTCGCCCTCTGGACTACCGTGGGCGTGAGAGATACGAAACGACATCATTCGACAGCAAATAGTTCAGCTGCAGTTTGATAGAGAATACGGTCAATAGCATTTTCGGGGAGCGATAACGAACGGATCTCTTCGACGTTCTCACCGATATCTGGGACCATCGGCCCTGGCCAGTCACTGCCGAAGAGTGTCTGATCAGCAACCGCGTCCAACTGCGGGAAATGGCTCAGTAGGTTGGATGGCGGAATCGACGAGACATCGAAATAGATGTTGTCATGCCGCCGCAGTAAGAACCATGCCTCGTCGGTGTACATCGGACGGCCTCCATGGGCCATAATGATGTCCAAATCGGGAAAGTCCACAGCCACGTCATCGAGTGGCATCGGGTCTGCGAGTCGAGACCGAGCGCCGGGGAAGATGCTGGTCCCCGTGTGAACCATCACCGGAATATCGGCCTCGGCACAGCGCTCGTAGAGTTGGCGGAGCCCATAGAGGCCGCGGTATCCGGGATCTGTCAGGTAATCGTTCGCCTGGATGTTCTGGTGTGGCGGGTGGAGTTTGATACCATCCAGAGCCAGATCGTCGATTGCACGGTCGAGCTCTCCATCTGGATCATCTGTTTCCGTTGGGTCGAAGCCACCAAAGGCGAAGATACGCTCGGGTGCGGCGTCACGAAACGATGCAGACCACTCGTTCACGTCGTGAGTGTATCCCAGAATCGGCGTCACGTAATTAATGATACCAGCCCGCTCAATACCCTGCTCATCGAGATATGCCACGAACTGGTCCGGGTTTCGAGCTAATTCTACTTTTTTGTCGTATCCGTGGCCGTACTCACGTAGCAGTGCTTGGGCGGAATCGTCAAGCCGCCAGAAGGGATTCATATGGACGTGCGCATCGATGACTCGTCCAATCTCAGTGGTATTGGCAGCGCTATTGGCCATGTAACTACAATACGTAGTATTCAATTTATAATTGCTGGTCCCCCTGAAAGTGCAGCTACTCATCGCGCACTTGGACAGAGATGGCGATAGCACCCGTTCTCGGATCGAGATCTTCGAAATCAACTCTGAGGGGTGTCTCGCATATCGGGCAGGTAATTGCGACACGGAGCGTACCATCTTTGATGCTGTCCGGAACGTCGCCATCATTTTTGAGCTCGTCACCGCACACTGGACACTGTGGAGTATCGTAGCTCATTCGTTGGATTAGAACTCCAGTCTTGACGATAATAAAGATTCGACTACGAATCGTTCAGTCAAACCGGCCTGTCTCCTTGTAGTCGCGGCTAAGTTCGATGTAGTGCTCCTGTACCATAGCGATCTCTTCGCGCTGCTCATCGCTCAGAGGCCGTGTCTCCGCTGGGACACCGTAGGCCAGATGGCCGTCAGGAATTGTCTGTCCTTGTCTGACGAGACTCCCCGCTGCTACGAGGCAGTTCGACCCCACTGTTGCCCCGCGGAGAACCGCGCTGTTGATGCCCACTAACGAGAATTCCCCAATCGTTGCGTAATCGATGGTAACATTATGTCCAACGGATACTTTGTTTTCTAACTCCGCACCGTGTAGCATCGTAAACTCCTGAACGTTGCACTCCTCGCCGACGGTAGTCGGACGCTCGCTATCGTCACCACGCAAACAGACAAACGGCCAGACACTGCTGCGCTCCCCGACCGTTACATCGCCAATGAGAGCAGTCATGTCCGAGACAAACGCGGACTCTGCTACTGTCGGTGATTCACCGTAGATGGACTCTTGCACAAATTAACTCAAACGGGCCATCTACATGGCTTTTCGGTTGCAGCAGATGGCTGGGCAGCGTCGATATTCAACTTCCAACGGATACCGCAAATCACAGAGTATTAATACTTATATTCCTGCCTCTTCCGTGTGTTCATATGCGGATAACCGTATTAGGCGCCGGTACTATGGGGCATGGTATCACACAAGTGAGTGCGATGGCTGGACATGATGTAGTCCTTCGTGACATAGATGAAGATCAACTCTCTGAGGGGCTACTTTCCATCAAATTAAATCTTGAAACTGGAATTGATCGTGGAAAGGTCACTGAAAATGAAAAAGAAGAAACACTTGACAGAATAACCACGGTGACTGATCTCGAAACTGCCGTTGATGAAACCGAGATGATTATCGAAGCGGTGCCGGAGAAAGTAGATCTGAAAAAGAACGTTCTCTCAGAGGCCGAGGCTGCCGTCAGCGAGGATGTCGTTTTAGCAACCAACACTTCGTCGCTCTCCATCACTGAACTGGCGAGCGCGCTCGAACACCCTGAGCGGTTCATCGGCCTGCACTTTTTTAACCCCGTCCACATCATGTCCCTCGTCGAAGCGGTCGTAGCCGAGCAGTCGAGTGACCAGACCCGCGAGTTTGCGAAAGACTACGTCGATAGTATCGATAAAACACCAGTTGTCGTACAGGACACGCCAGGCTTTGCCTCCTCTCGTCTCGGTGTTGCCTTGGGCGTTGAGGCGATTCGAATGGTCGAGGAGGGCGTCGCATCACCTGGCGACATCGACACTTCAATGGAACTCGGTTATAATCATCCTGTCGGCCCGCTTGAGCTCACCGACATTGTCGGGCTGGACGTACGTTTGGACATTCTCGAATACCTGCGTGAGGAACTTGGCGAACGATTTAAACCACCACAGTTACTGAAGCGGAAAGTTCGAGCGGGCAAGACTGGACAGAAATCAGGCGAGGGGTTCTATGTCTGGGAAGACGGCGAACCGGTCGCGATGAGTGGTGACTGGGGTAACCAATGACCGAGGTATCTGCGATGCTGGACGCTGATTACGAGGCTATCCGCGTCGAACGGTCTGGAGATGGCGTCATCACGGTCGTCATCGACCGCCCCGAAGCACGGAACGCGCTAAACAGCACAGTCCGGACAGAACTCGCAGATATCATGCCGGCTATTGATGAATCAGACGCCCGCGTGGCCGTTCTCACTGGGTCGTCGGATTGTAACGCCTTCGTCGCCGGCGCGGATGTGAGTGAACTCCACGAGCGAGACATGCTGGAGCAGCGCCGCGCAAGTCAGCGCCCGCGGATCTATGAAACCATCGCAGACTTGCAGACTCCGGTCATTGCCCGTATTAACGGACACGCACTCGGCGGCGGCCTCGAACTCGCGACGGCATGTGACATCCGTATCGCTTGTCGCGGAGGGAAACTCGGACAGCCAGAAATCAACCTTGGTATCATCCCCGGTGGCGGAGGAACCCAGCGGTTACCTCGACTCATCGGTGAGGGTCAGGCTATGAAACTCATCCTCACAGGCGATCTCATCGATGTCGACGAGGCATACGAGATCGGGCTCGTCGACGAAATTTGTGAGTCGGATGCCCTTGACGATTGCGTGGGTTCGATTACGAGTTCAATCGTTGAGCAGAGTCCACTCGCACTACAGTATGCAAAAGAGAGTGTCCGAGCTGCATCCCAGATGGACCTCAAGAACGGTATCGACTACGAGGCCCAACTGTTCACACAACTGTTCGCAACAGAAGACAAGAACGAAGGTATCGAAGCCTTCTTCGAGGACCGAGATCCGTCCTGGCAAGGCCGGTAACGACAGGTTCCGTCCCCCTATACGTTCGTCTTCTCTACCGATTCGTGCCACCTTGTGGAGTGAATGGTAGTGTCGAATGGCCTACTAATAGTTTCAACTACACTGAAATAGTGAAATTAAATCAAAATAGTCCAATACCGAAAATTATAAATACAAGGTTTCGGTTTGTTATATTGCAGGGACAGTAACAATCCATGACCAGCGATAGCCTCTGACGGAACGCTCAGCTCTGGCCCAACTAGACTCTAGTGTCACAGCCGTATCCGTTCCACTCCTCTGGTTACTGTTCCTGCTTCTTCATATCAGTCCCACTCACATCATTACTTTAGCTTGGAATTGCGAGTTCTGTAGTAAGCGCTTTCGTTAAATTGGTGAAGTGGTGATGAATATCAGATACGATGTGTTGTAGTGAGATTATTTCTAATCAATATAAGTGTAACCGCTCAGAAAGAGTACGAACTGATCGGAGACTGATCTAGTATTTTAGAATTGGATTAGTCGTTTAGTAGTCCTAACTCCTGTACTGTTGGGAGATGCCAGTCGTACGTCACCGCGGCTAATCGAGATACAATGGTCATTACCGCACACACCACAGCAGCAGTACTCTCAGTGGCTCCCAGCGTTCCCAGAACCCAGTATGCACTCCCACCGAGGACAGCACAACTCGCATAGAAATCCTCGAAAAGGATAAATGGGGCCCGATCGAGCAGAATATCTGCGAGCGCTCCTCCTCCGACAGCGTTGATTGTTGCAATAGCAACGACGCCAAATGCTGATACACCCGCCTCAGTTGCGACAATAGCACCCGTTGTAGCAAAGGCAGCGAGTCCGATAGCATCCGCAACAAGGGTAACTGGATGAGTATCTGGCGACGGCAAAATGATGCTCAGTGTAATCGCTAAGCCAACACCGAGTAGCCCCAGACTGATTTCGATCGGCGACTGGAGAACTAATGGAATCCGTGTAACGAGTAAATCGCGGGTTGCACCACCTGCAAATGCCATTGCCAGTCCAACGATGACAATCCCGAATACGTCGAACTCCTCGCGAATCGCCTTTGATGAGCCAACGAGGGCGAACGCAATCAGGCCGATCGTGTTCATAACAGCGAATGGGCTGATAGCTAAGATTGCAATGAAATTCTGACTCACTACCCCCAAATATGTGAGCCAGTGTCTTGAGTGCTACGCGTCAATATTCTTTCTTTAATATATACCGACTGTACAAACAAATGTGCAGTATCCAGCATGAATGGGAGCGTGTCATAGAAACGTTCCCAGAGAAGGCAGCAGGGTGTTGGAACTGTGTCCACCAGCTCCGACGCTCTGCTGCTTCCCTTAGAAGGCTTTCTATGACACGCTGTTCTACTGTACTGTATGCCGGTTTGGTAAAGAAATCTGACGAGAGAAATAAACGAACTGATGAAAGAGAGATTCGAGAGTAGTAAGCTGCTACTATTGATATGGCCGAAGTAAACAAATATATTTGACCGGTGAGTATTACCTTATTTCAGTATATTAGGTGCAGATAAAGACATTTAGACGGCATATTGAATTTTGCCATCTAAAGAGCTATATATGGCAGTATATCCCATTAATTACGATTACAACTGTTGTTTTATTTATTTAGATGGTTATCCACCGGCTGCCTTCCGCCTCATAAAATAAAAAATTCGGGCGGTTACCCAGCGATGTTATACGGGATATAGATAGTGAGGTCGGGGAAGAAAATGATCAGGAGACCAACGAGCATCACGGGTAGGTGGGTCGATGACGCCACAGCCGACCGTCAGCGAAATCGTCGCCAGCACGATCACTGACAATGACTCCTTCTTGCCGGTCTGTTCGCAGGATAACGAGCACCTCACGGGCGTCTTATTGGCAGATCTTGCGACCGAGATCATCCATCGGTTGCGAGCGTCCGAACCGGACACAGCCACGTGCCGGGAGCTGGCCACCGCCGTCGAGCGCGCTGGCGAGTGCATGTCCTTCATCTTCCCGACGACAGATTGCGCGCCAGTCGAACGCGACAGTAGCCGTTTTGGGCCGTTCGCGTGAGGTGCCGACTGGTAGCCCAACACCACAGCTACGACTGAACGCGACACAGTGCCCGCACAGGCCGACGAGTGGCGACTCCACTACATGGTTGGTGACCTCCCCACTACACGGAGTGTACGACCGACTTCCCCACCGTCGAGAACTCTACGAGCAGTACCATCGCGGCGACTACGACCAAGACGTCACCATCGAGCGCCGGGCGGTGATCGAAGGATGACCGTCCGCCACGGCAACTACTCCGACGTCGGCGACGTCCTCTTGGGTCTCGGCGACCTAGCCATACACTGGCCCTGATATCGACGTCGGCGTTGCGGACACAGCACAGCTACGTGGCCGAGCGTATCCTGATACGGCTGAGGAACCGGGCATCGGGTTAACGGCGAAGCCCAGTTTGAGCGGATTCAACGAACGTTCACCACCGCTGGCACGAGTCGCGGGCCGTTCAACTCCGGTGTTGATGCACCCGACACTCACTAGTCGCGGTATACGCCGAACGTGAGATGGCACTACCTGTCACGTTCATCCCGATGGTGAGGCCTAGATGGCAGCTGACCACGCGACGATCAAGCGCGCGTTTCGGCTGCTGAATGTGCGCCTTAGATGTTGCCTGGCATCCGGCAGCGAGTCCGTCGGCTGACGCTGTGGGCACTCCACGCGGACGATGAGACATCAATCCCAGCTCTCGTGATTCCGTTCCGATGCGGTAGTCTCGACGAATGTTCGCAGACGCTTCGCATCGACAGCTTCCGAAAGGGAGTCAAGTGCTTGGTTAGCGTCGTCTCGCCGCCGTTCAGCGTGCGTTCGAAGGGACGTCTTGTCAAGTGAAGGTGGAACGACCATTGCCTCGCTTGGAGGAACGTTGAGAACGACTTCGATTTGTCGGGCAGTGCTGAGCCCGTGTCCAAACTGCTCAAAGTGTTCACGGTCCGGTGAGTCGAACCCAGCGAGTTGGGCTCCAAGAAGGGTGGCAGCTTCACCGAGATTCCCTGCTGTCTCTTCGAAGAACACTGTGCTATCGTCGCCTGTCCACGAAGCCGGCGTGTAGGTTCGCCAAAACCCTTCTGTAATAGTTTCGAGAGCCACTGTTAGTGTCTCGAAACAACCGCTTGATCGAGTTTCGGGCACGGAGCTGAGTGCTGAGATAGCTGATGCATACAGGTAATCTCCGGCCAACAGCGCCGACATCGGGTCCATTGTAATCGAGTGGGCATGTTTGTCAGTGTGCGTGACAAGAAGTCGGTTTCGAAGACGAACGTAACCCCAGAGTAGTTCGATTGCCGTAGCAGCATGAACGACGGGATCGGGGTTTCGATGATTGGACAGTGAGTCATACACATTCACCACCAACCGCCCATACCACCTATCACTGGCTTCCTGCAAAATCTCACGGACGAGTGCTAATCCGGCTTCGTCTGCGTCATTGCTCACTTCCTCTAATTGTCGATCAATTTGTAACGAACGGACTGGTGTCGGATCAGTCATTGCCTGTAGCCTCGATATTGGTTTGATCAAGGTCGACTCTGGACTCAGTCAGATTGCTTCCGCGCCAGGTACCACGCTGATACCATGCATAAGCAATGACTGCCCCCACAACATTCGAGATGGCGAACGACAACCAAATACCACTCTCTCCCAGCGGGCCCGCAGTGATCCACGCGATGGGGAAGCGGACGACGCCGAGCGTCAGCACTGAGATGGCAGCAGCAGTAAGCGTCTTTCCTGCACCCCGGAAACTGCCTGTGTACGCCCGCATAATACCCATAAAACCGAACGTAAGCGCGACATACCGAATAAACTGCGCACCGATATCAACGACCTGAGCGGCGTTCGCTTGATCAGTACCGACGAACATCGAAACGATGGGTTCTGGGAATAGGAAAGCGACTATTCCTGCGACCGTGAGAATCCCGAAGAGCACTTTCGCTGCCAGTTGAGTGGCCTTTTCCGCACGGGCTGGTTTATTTGCCCCCATATTCTGGCCCGTCATTGTTTCGACGCCCCGCGCGACGGCAAGCGCGGGGAGGAAGGCAACTGAGAATACACGCGTTCCGATGCCGTACGCAGCCACGACTGTGTCCGGGAAGATCGCCACGATGATCAACAGCAGGTTCATCGAAAGTGCCCGTCCAGTGCCCTCGATCGATGCCGGCAGGCCGATGCGGATGAGCCGCCGGAGATACGAGAGGTCAGGAATCATATCCCGTAGGTTAATCTGGACCCCGCGGTTCCCCCGGAACATAATCGCCAGTCCGACAAAAAGGGCGAGCGCTCGTGAAAATACGGTCGCGATGGCAGCACCTTCAATCCCGAGTTCGGGAAAAGAGAGCGTGCCGACGAGCGGCGCGTTCTCGACGACTGTCCACCCGAAAATCAAAAACGGATCGATGATGATATTAATCACGACCGATCCGAACATTACTAGCATCGGCGTAATTGTGTCACCGTATCCGCGCATGAGTGCGACAAAAACTAGGAAGCCGAACATGAATGGCAACCCAACCGAGATGACTTCCATATATCTGGTCGCCAGCGGTAGAACATCTTGCGACGCGCCCAACAAGCCGAGGAAAGTCGCCACACCGAAATATCCCATTACACCGAGGATGAGGGATACAATGACGGCAAACATGACCGTCTGTGAGGCGGCGTATTGGGCTTCGCGTTCCTCGTCTGCACCGGTAAATTGGGCGACGAGGACGCTCCCGGCAACGGAGATGCCCATTCCAAGCGAGATGAGCAAGAAAACCATCGGGAACGCGAAGCTAATCGCCGCCAAGGCGTCCGTGCTGTACTGGCCGAGCCAGAACGTATCTGCGAGGTTGTACGCCGTTTGAAAAAGGTTAGTCACAACAATCGGCATCGACAAGAAGAACAGCGGCTTCCCGATGCTACCCGATGTCAGGTCGAACTCTTCGGGGCCTTTGAATAAGGAAAAAATAGTACTTCGAACCTTCATTGGTGGGTAGTCTCCGATAGTTCGGTTCCGAGAAGATATCCATTAACATACTGTATGATTGACTTAGACAATTCCTCAGAGGAACGATCCATGGCAACTCCCCGAGTGTGGGCACCCGTGATCGCCGTCACGAGAAATTCAGCAGCGACGGCCGGCTCAACAGTTGCGTTGAATTCACCGCTTTCGACGCCAGCCGTTATGATACCTAGTAAACGTTCGAAGAGTGCCTTGTCAAAGTTGAGGAGCCGCGTCTGGATCGTTTCGTTGTACGGTGCCTGCGCCTTCGCTTCGAGTAAGGCTGTTCGAATCTCGTGGCCGGGTGCGGATCCGTCATCAATGAGGACTGTATTAAGCAGCGCATCGAGTTGTGCTTGCGGTGTCCCTCCGTCAATTGACGGAAGCCGTGCCGTATATCGATTATAAATAAAGTCAAGAAGTTCGATAAAGAGAGCCTCTTTGCTGTCGTAGTAGTAGTAAACGGTAGCTTTGCTTCGTTTTGCCTCGCCAGCGATATCTTCGAGAGTGAGATTGGCATAACCATGTTGGCAGAGCGCCCGATACGTCGCCTCAAGGATTTCAGTAGCTGTATCATTGTCCATCGTGGTCTCTACATCTGCTTACTAATTAGTTAGTCAAAAATGTTACGTGGGTAATGATGTCCCATCTCATTATGGACAGAAATGGTGCCCAGTGGTCTATTCTGAACTAATTGATTAGTTAGTATTATTGGGATTGTCGGACGAGTCACAACCGTTATCCAATTAAAAAATAAAACAACTACCTAATGACCGCACCATCGGATCGAACCTTCTCAGAACCTGACGAGGCGATCATGGAGGCAACCTACCGGGCGCTTCGTGAACACGGGTACGCTGACCTCACGATACAACGAATTGCAGATGAATACGGAAAATCTACCGCTGCAGTGCATTACTACTACGATACGAAGGACGAACTCCTCGCGGCATTTCTCGATTATCTCCTGGAACGGTTCGTCGATTCGATACAAGATGTCGAGACGACTGATCCGGAGGAACGGCTGGAAGTGCTGCTTGACGAACTCCTCATCAAACCACAAGAGAACCCCGATCTCTCGGTCGCGTTGTTGGAAATGCGGAGTCAAGCACCTTACAAGGAAACGTTCAGTGAAAGATTCAAACAGAACGACGAGTACATTCGGTATATGCTCAAAGCAGTCGTCAATCACGGGATTGACGAAGGTGTGTTCAACGATGTCGACGCCGACCACGTAACCCGCTCACTCATGACTATTGTCGATGGTGCCCGGACCCGGGCAGTAGTTCTGGACGATAGCGATGGTCTCGAAACGGCACGGCGAACTGCCCGTGAGTACGTCGACGCGATGTTACGGTGACGGTCACGGCCATAAGCAACATTCTGCAGGTTCTAAAAATGGCGACTGACGAAGGTTAGAAACTGCAATCTGTCCGTACTTGTGTCAGAGTCCGTATTCACATTGCTGATTCTCGGTCACGCCAACAGCATATCCGAGAATAGTTTGTTTGTCGAGATCACTGAACTCGTACGGAAGTAATCGGGGTGCAAATGTATATTCCTCACCTTCCCCATTAGAAACCGTAACCTCAGAAATTCGTTTTCGAGTCCCAGACCGTAGGACGTCAACCAGATCCTGGTGAAACTGATCAGCGACCGAATCAGTTAATAAATCACCTATGGAAACGCTGCTACCCGGATATACCACCGTTATCGACAAAATATTTGCGTCGTCCTGTAGTCTGCGGCTCTCCCAGCCTGCAGGCGGACGATATCTTCTCGCGGTGCGGTCGCTGTC
>NZ_JAHYBW010000012.1:0-110124 GCF_032027985.1 Haloarcula sp. 1CSR25-25 | reverse complement strand
CACCGAAACCGGCGTACGTGAGGCCCAATCCGGCAAACACCAAGTCGCTAGAAGAGATGGCCCACGTCGCTTGAACGAACCCAAGAACAACCATTAGGGCCCCTATCACCGACCTCTGTTGTTTTTTGTCCATTTGAGTGGCCGTACGTGTGGATTGGCTAATAAATGTCTTCTACCAATCGATAGAGAACTCGGTCAAGCATGCCGAGAGAAGCACGACCAGCTTCCTAGAGAGAGCTGCTCCCTGTGCTTAGCCTGAGAGGCACAGGTGGCAATCAAATACACAGATACCGAGCCAAAGGACAGTACCCACAGAATTGATTTCAGAACCCTTCGGACGAACCAGCTGCTCAGTGGGTCTGGGAATTAGTCAGTTACCGGGTCCGCAGTAGCGTCCTCGTTGAAGACATGTGCAAGTCCTTTTGAGAAGCCTGAGAACGCAATAACGGTCCCGAGAAGGAAGATGATTGCATGTACCAGAATAAATCCGGGCGACGTGGAGACTCCCCCAATTTCGGGATTTGCCTGCATGTAACCGTACCAGAGGTATGTTTGTGTCGCGTACCCCATTATGAGGAGTCCGAGACCACCACCGAGGGCGTACGTAGTGACTGAGAAGTCGGAATCCATCTTCTTTCAGTATTTCCAATCTTGGAGACAAATGTTTTGTGTAGTTACTCTTCTCAGTAACCGATACTGGAGTCGTCTGTATTGAACACGGTTGGGCCTCTGAATAACGCGACATGGCGCTTCTGAGGAAAGCAGTGATATCGGGATGCGAGCCCGGCACTATACCGAGCAACCAGATACTGGGGCTCGGATAGGTCCTTTTCAGGACAATTTCACCATGAATCGAGATGGTCGTATATTTTTTGCTTACACCTGTTTCCCCTCTACCGAGCACTGCGTCTGGCTGAAAGGGAGATATGCCTCTGTGCGAGATCGACGCCCAGTACTGAACGTTAGAGAGGAGCATGTAGAGATAATCAGGAGCAGTTCCTTCGAGAGAGCTGTCACCGTTATTAACGAGAGACACACGAGCGGAAATTGATCATGTAGATACGGTGGCACAGACAGTACTCACATAGTTAATTTCAGAGCTGGTGAGACGAGCCAACTGCTCAGTGTGCGTATACAGCATGAGATGATTACGAACACATCAAAAAACCGATGAACAACCGAACCGAGTAGTGTGCCTTCGTGATCAGTTCTTTCTCTCCCGGTACGCGATTGCATACAGCGCAAGCGCGGAGAGAATCGTCCCCATCGCTGCGACAAGCATTACACCTGAAAACAGCCCTTCGGTCGTTGCTGCAGCAGCAAACATAATTGCAGCGCTGCCCGCGACAACACCACCCTGCCATGTCCTGTTTCGACTCTCTGTCTGGGGAGTCATACTCTCCAGTTTCGGGGGTCGCACAATAACTCCAGCATCCGTGTTTCACTGTATGCAACCGTACTGCTGAAACGGACGACTGTAGGATTGAATCGTATCGGATGCCACTTGCAGTGATGCATAGAATTGACTTTGTTTACGAGAGATGGCGGCATAGCGCTTCACTAACCTCGTCACGTTCATGATGTACCCAATGTGACGCGTCAGGAAACATCTGTAGCCGACCGTCGTCACAGTAGTCGACGCTCTTTTCGGCCACTGAGGGGAGAAGTGCTATATCGTCCTCTCCCCAGCAAATCAGCGTCGGCTGAGTGACGGTGTCGCGTGGTGGACTGTCCGAACGACGGAATCCACGGTACCAATTAATTCTCGGTCTGATTCCAGTGTGGCGCCAGGCCGACTTATACCAGGTAATCGTTTCTTCGTCGAACGTTCCGGGGTTGGAGGTTATTTCGAGAGAATCTACCATATTGGCCATATCTTTTCGAGCCAACATCCACTCGGGGAGTTTCGGTACCTGATAGAACCAGACGTACCAGCTCCGTGCGATTTGCTGGGGACTGGATCGTAACGTATCTCGATACACTGTCGGATGTGGGACGTTGAATATCCCGAGTCGATCGACCATGGAGGGGTGACGGAGTGCGACGTTCCATGCGACGAACCCACCGAAGTCGTGGCCAATGATGTGGGCCGATTCTCGTCCCTCACTACGGATTAATTCGCGCACGTCAGCTACGAGTTTCGATTGTCGATAGGCATCGATCCCGTCGGGTGCGTCGCTCAGATTACAGCCCCGCTGGTCAGGGACCACCACACGGAAATCGGCCTTGACGAGCGCACGGATCTGATTGCGCCAGCCGTACCAGAAATCGGGATGTCCGTGCAGGAGGACGACCAGTGGCGCATCGGGGTCGCCGGCGGTGACGACGTGTAATTGCACGTCGTTGATGTTTCGATAGGTGGACTCGACAGCAGGATCGCTGAGTAACGATGCATCAGTGTTTGTGACCGTGTTGCCGGTCGTGGGCGTGGATGATTCGGTGACTGACATCGTGTAAGTAGAAATATGAGGCAAAACTGAATACGAGAACTGCCCCACCGATGTGGCTCCTTTTAAATTTTGCAGGGCACTCATAATAACCTACAGCGCGGAGGGTCTCGTATAATATTCTAGCACCTCTCCCGGAGCAACGCTGGTGGCGATTTTAATCAAGTTCAGGGACACGTACCGGAGACAATGAACTCTGAATCGCTGAAAGCCACGTTAGTCGCCATTCTGTTGTGGGCGCTGGTGGTATCGGTGTGTCAACTGGCTCGGTACAGCTGCCACAACAGGACGCGCCGACAGAATCACAGCGGACTCCGACTACTACGGTGGACACCCCTGACGGGGGTGATCAGACTGCGGAAGAGAGCAATGTCACTGTGGCTGCTATTAGTGGGTAACAATTGTGATACCAACTCAACGGATGATTTCGCTAAAGACACGCTGTTCGACCTTTCGGAGGTGTTCCCCAACCGTTCCAGGGGTAACTCCGACAGCCTCACTGATATCCTCAAGCGATGCCCGCCGGGGTTCGTTGTAGTATCCCAGTTCAACCGCAGCTTCAAGCACTTCTTCCTGCCGAGATGTGATCATGCTGCTGAACGCTTTCCCGTCGGTGTCGTGTTCACCCGTTGCCAGAATATCAAACGACATATGGTCCGCTTCTTCGGCATAGTCGTATAGCTTCTTGAATATCTCCTCGGTCCCCAGGTACGTTATCTTGAGGTTATCTTCGGAAGTGAACCGGATCGGTGTATCGACCACCAGAAGCGATTCCCGCTGTAGTTCTAGCGCCCGGCGTACGTTTTCGGTCGGTTCAAACTGACTCACGGCCGTCCAACGGCTCTCTCCAGCGGTGAGGTAACTGATAACATACTCCGAGTCTTCCATGATTTCCTCGTAGCGTTGCTTATCACCGCTTGCTTCGGCGAACAGAAGTACGGTATCGTCATCGAGAAGTTCGATATGATGGATCGCTCGTCGCCTGATAGAAGGTTCGTTTGTCAGCTTCTCACCAAGTGGATGGAACGCGCCATCCTCGTTCGGTTTGGCCAGTACCGTGAGATACCGCATACTGCCACTGAGAACGTGTTAGTGTAAATTGCCATTGATTCTGGGTATTTATATTCCACCATGAGTGTGGCAGGTTGCCTACTGTTCTATGCCGAGATGAAACACCTGTGAACGATGCAGCAACAAGACCACCCCTCCGTCAATCGACCCATCGAAGACGCGATTTCGACACTCCCTGCTGATGCTATTGTCGGTCGAGCTACCCACGAGAACGCCCCAGCCGTGGTGATTCGGGCCGATCACGTCCAGACAGTTCTCTCGACACTCCGATCAGATGCGGGATTCGATCACTGTTCGTGTGTGACCGCTCAGGAGTACGAAGACCGCTTCGAGACGGTGTATCATCTCACCAGCTACGACGATCGGACACGCGAGCTATCGGTCGTGATCCCGACGACGAAGGAGAACCCAGTTAGCGAGTCGGCTGCACCGGTCTACAGTACGGCCGAATGGCACGAACGGGAGGCATACGACCTCGTCGGTATCGAGTACGAGGGACACCCTGACCTGCGGCGGATTCTGCTGCCGGAGACCTGGCAGGGCCATCCGCTGTCGAAGGATTTCAATCAGAACCAGCCCCAGATCGTTCCGCTCAGAGAAAATGCCAACCCGCTGGAACAAGACCAGCGAGAGGGAACCGATACGATGCACCTGAACATCGGGCCCCATCATCCCTCGACCCACGGGGTGCTCCACCTCAACGTCACACTCGACGGGGAGACAGTTGCGGATGTCGAACCGGACATCGGCTATATTCACCGCTGCGAGGAGCAGATGTGCCAGAAGGGGACCTACCGCCACCAGATCATGCCGTACCCGGACCGCTGGGACTGGGGCGGGGCGGGTCTGCTCAACGAGTGGGGATACGCACGCGCCATCGAAGATCTCGCCGACATCGATGTCCCGGAATACGCGCAGGTCATCCGGACGATGAGCGCTGAACTGTCTCGAATCCTCTCACATTTCCTGTTCACCGCCATGTACGCTCTAGACGTCAACGGTGAATTCACCGCAGCGTTCATGTACGGCTTCCGAGACCGCGAGGCGGTGCAAGACATCCTCGAAGACCTGACTGGCCAGCGGCTCATGTTCAACTACTTCCGGGTCGGCGGGGTCGCATGGGACATCCCCGAACCGCGAGCGGAGTTCTTCGAGAAAGTGCGCGGTGTCATTGACGACCTGCCTCAGAAATTGACGGAGTATCATACCCTGCTCACGGGGAACGAAACGTTCCAGCTTCGCTGTGTCGACACTGGTGAACTTCCGCCGGAGGTCGCAAAACAGTACGGGGTCACCGGGCCAGTCGCTCGTGGCTCCGGCATCGACTACGACATCCGACGGGACGACCCCTATGGCTACTACGACAACCTCGAGTGGAACGTCGTCACGGAAGACGACTGTGACAACTTCGCTCGCGTGCTCGTCCGATTACGGGAAATAGAGGAGTCGGCGGCTATCGTGGCCCAATGTGTCGACCTCCTTGAAGACTGGCCGGAAGACGAGCGCACTTGTCAGGCCAACGTTCCGCGGACGCTGAAGCCGACTGGCGAGTGTTACAGGGCTGTCGAGGGTGCGAAAGGCGAACTCGGTATCTATATCCGTGCCGACGGCACCGACACCCCTGCTCGGTTCAAAATTCGCGGGCCGTCGTTTTCGAATCTCTCGGCGCTCCCCGCCATGGCGAAAGGCGAGTACGTCGCCGACCTCGTCGCGACGCTTGGGAGTCTCGACACCATTATGGGGGAGGTGGATCGGTAACGATGTCTCCCTCGTCACTGTGGCGTGACAGCTCAGAGCGACAGGTGACGTGCATCGCTTGCGGTGAAACACTCAGTCGAGAAGACGCCCGCGAGTACGACAAATACGGCGACCGCTGGGACCGCGATGGCAAGGAGTTCGAGTATCTCTGTAAGCCCTGTCACCGTGAGTGTTGCACCCAGAATCGGGACGGTCTCGAAGAGACACTCATGGCGGCTGACGCCGGCCGAACCGACCGCAAAACGTTCCTCAGACGGTTCTGCAGCCGGGCAGCCGACGACATTGAACGGAACTGAGACGCTGAAGATATGTATCCTACACATGTGGACCATGCTGACCTGGTTCCGAACAGCTGTGACACCACCAGTATCCGCAAGATCGCGCAACTCGGGGGTGATGCTCGGTGATAGAACCCTCCGCGCTCGCGTTCGAATGGCTCGCTGCTGGCGGCCTTGTGGCAATCGCGGGAGCGCTGGTAAAGTTCCGAGGGTGGACGTTTCTCTTGGCAGGATACGACACGACGTCGCCTGTCCCAGACGACGTGGTCCAGGATATGGCGGGAAACACCGTTCTCCGTATCGGTATAGCCGTCTTCACGTTCGGCCTGCTTGCGTCCGTGACTGGTGTACCATCGTATCTCAATCCGCTGGTCGAGGCGGCCATCGTACTTGACGTACTGCGGATGATTTACCGACTGAACACATGGACACCACAACTGACATAGCAGGATGAGACAGTCAATGGACGGATTTTGTCGACCGATCACACTGGGAAGTGACGGCCTGGAATCGTCTGTGGACTACCGACGCCGCTCAGTCCTCGGAATGGCGGGTGGCGCTCTCTGTGGCGGATTAGCCGGTTGTGGCTCCCAACTCAGTGCGACCCCTGACCCAGATGGCGTCCGTTTGACCGAAATAACCGTGTTGAACCGTGCGACCGCCTCACACCGCATCGATGTGGTAGTTCGAGATGATAACACAGACCGTGTGGTGTACTGGAATCGATTCGATGCGCCGGCAGCGACGGTCGATGGCGAGACAGACAAACTCGATTCCGTCGGACGAACAGTCTGGACCGACCCCGTTTCGGAACCCGGCAGCTACAGCGTTTACGCAGACGCCGATATTACCAGCGAAGCAAACAGTAACAACTGGGCAACCACTGAGCTGCCAGCCTCGTCCAACACTGCTTGTATGGGTGTGGATATTATCCTAAGCCGCGACGAACAGGTGCGACTGCAGACGTATTCACGAAGTTGCGAGTGAGGTAATGGGTGCCGACCGCCTCCGTATCGATGACTGGAGGCGTGCTCGTTAAGTTAGAGAGTTCTCCAAATCCGAGGCATCTTGACAAGTCCGTGAAGGCGGAGCTGGGACTCTCTCAACATCATGAACAGGCGTGTAGATCCCTGCAATCCGTCAGCTATGTGCGACGCTGGACGACCACCCCGAAAAACGACTGGCCGTGTTTCAGCCCGAGAAACGCAGATATGTGGTTCAAGTTTGGTCACGGTATACTCATCAACTGTGAGTATGTTTCGGCGAGGAAGGGGGGTGCACAGCGCTGGAAGGGCAAATAGTCTGCTGATACCTGCACATGCCCCCGACAGAACCGTCCCCCCGTCAACGCAGCGGCAGACCACCACAGCGAGTGTGATTCGCGATGACCGACACCGACGACCAGAATCAACGGATTAGACCAGGCGAGCGGGCAGCAATGACGGACCGATTATCGACGAAACGGGCGCTGGGAACGCTGACACCGTCATCGCAAGGGTGACCGGCTTCCTCTGGAAACGTAACTGATAATCAATCTTAAACGACCATGACTGATCTCCTGATTCACGATGCGACTGTTGTCACGGTGAATCAAAACCACGAAATCTTTCGGAACGGCTCCATTCGGGTGACTGACGGGGTGATACGGTCAGTTGAACCAACCAAGCCCGGCAGTCGACCCTCGGCGGCGAAGTATGTGGTCGATGCCGATGGCAAGGTCGTGATGCCGGGCCTCATCGATGCGCATCGACATACGGATTTCACGCTCGTTCAAGGCCTGTTCAGTGACCTCGACGGTGAGGAACTGCTCAAGGAGGCAATGTCGCTGTACCACACCGCCGAGGAGGCGCTCGGGGAATCGTTTTTCGAGACTGCGTGGGACCTCGCCTGTCTACGACAACTCACCCACGGTGTCACGACGGTCAACGCGATGGATTTCACACCGGAACTCGGTGCGGCCGCCATCGGGAAGGCGGGGTTACGAGGGGTGATCGGACCGGAGCTCGCGGACTTTCTGAAAGCCGACTCGCCGGCCGAGCAACTCGCAGATGCTCGGGAGTTCATCGAGACGCATCACGACACCCACGACGGGCGTGTCAGAGCGAGTATCGCGCCCGGCGGCGAGGCCGGCTGTTCACGACAGCTCTGGGAGGGAGTCGAAGAACTCCGGTCGGAGTACCCGGACCTCCGCCTGCACACCCATCTATACGACTCCTCAGAGGCAGGCACGTTGGCGGCTGGAAGCGGTGCCGACGACCCGCTGGATCTGCTCGAAACGTTCAATCTTCTCGATGAGCGAACGCTCCTGACCCACCTCCTCCACGCGGATCAATTGGACGCGCGACGTATTGCCGATGCGGGAGCGCACGTGCTGCACTGCCCGACCGTATACAGCTACTTCCAAGCTGGGGAGCGAACATGGTTCCCGCTCCCGGCACTCAAGGAGTCCGGTGCGAACGTAGTCATCGGCCTAGACGATCCGTTCTGGTTCGATTCTTGGGATCTAATTCAGGAAGCCAAACATGCCCGACTGCTGTCCAATTTCGAATACGGAGCGCAACAATGGTCATCGTACGACCTTCTCAGAATGCTCACCATCGATGCTGCACGCGCACTCGGTTTAGACGACCAAGTCGGGAGTCTTGAACCCGGAAAGCGAGCTGATTTCATCGTAATTGATGTCGATACCCCCCGTCACCAGCCCTATAGTAATCTCCCCTCAGTGTTGATGAACACAGTAACCGCTGGGGACGTTGAGACGGTCGTCGTTGACGGTGAGGTTCTCATGGAGGACCGAGTGGTAACATCCCTGGATGTCGAGAATGTTCGTGCAGCCGCAAAACGGGAGCGAGACCGCCTCCAGACACATACCGGCTGGGAAACCTCACTTGGTGGCAGCACACCCCCAGACAAGTCAATCCTTCGGCGCGTTTCCGGACGACCCCTGCTGAGAGTGATGAAACAGTACGGTCGCGGTGTCGTCAACCAATACACAAGGTGAGCAGAACAGCCTATGGATACGAGTAACTGCCCTCGGAAGAGTGCCTCCACCAGTCTGGATGGAGTGATCTGACCGACAACCCAACCTATTCGCGTATCACCGAGTGAGGCGGCTTTGCCGTTCTCTCACGGGCAACTACAGCACAGTCGTCCGGTTACGACACGAGGGAGACTATTTCGAGAACGCACAATGGGCTGGGTCATTCAACGCCCGTTTCAATATCAAACTGCCAGTACAGAATAAATACACTGGCGGACAACGCTGCCCAGAGATGGAATCCTTCGGTTACTCCCCAGAAACCGACTGTTCCGACTGCCCATACTGTGAATAACAGTACTGAAACTCCGATCCATACTAAACGGTGTTTCTGGTTGTCTCGGATGTGGAGAAGATAAGCAGCTGCCCCAAGTATCCCGATCAGCCCCCAGAAAAGCCCCCGTAGTTCCGGAGACGAACGATTCTGCTCGTTCGCCCTTCGATACACGTACTGCCCCACGAGCACCCAGAAAAATAAAAATACCAGGCTTGATCTGAACCAATTCATGCCAAAAGCAAGGATACAATCAAAAAAGAGTACCCTTGATGAATATTCACTTGTGCCGAAACCATCCCTGCCGAGAAAATTCCGACAGTCCATTGTAGGTCTACAAGAGTTGGTGATGTAGGATTAGTCTTCTAGGGGTCCGGTTGGTCGTTCACAGGGAACGACCGGTAAATCTCGGCCTGTCACTTATTCAGGCAGTCACCGCTTTCGGTTTTTGAGTGATTGTGCGATAGAACGACACAGAATACACTGCAGAGAAGCCGCCGAACAGGATCCCGCCAACGACGATGGCGAGTCCCGTCCCGACCACGATTGGGAGAGATGGCTCGGGCAAAGCAAACAGCGGCGTCGACTGCGGCGATATGAGACTGGATGCGACTGCGAAGAGACCACCGGCGAGCACACTGATCACGACGCCGATGAGTGAGTAGCCGAGCGTGCTCACGAGATGGTGGCGAACCACGGAGACACTCCGCTTGAACCCGTCCACTACATCTCTGTTTTCGAGGACAATCGCTTGCCCGTAGAACTGTGCGAAAAAGGTGAGCAGGAGATATGCGAAAACGACGATGCTGGCGGCGATACCAACTCCGACGAGGACGGTGGTGTTAGCAGCTTCCATGCCGCCTTGGAGGGCCACTGCGCCACCGAAAACCGCCACGAGTAACACGAGTATCCCGAGGGCGAAGTTGACCGCCATCAGTGCGATATACGCCACGAGAATCGAGACGTAATTGGATTTGCCGGCAGCAACGAACGTTTGGATAGTGGTCCGGCCATCGAGCGCTTCGTCGGCCATTCCGATCAGTCCGCCCTGAAGGAACGGCATTACGAGTAGGAGGATGGCCGAAACGCCCAGTGACATGGCACCACTGAGAACCGGGTTAGTCGTTGGCAGTGCAACTTGCGGCAGCTGCAACGCCATCACGATCACTACCGGCAGGAACACGACTGGATTCTCTGTGAGGGTCTTGGGCGTCTGTCGGAGGGAACTCAGGACTGGTGAGCTGTTAGTCATTGGTCTGGGTGGGGGTAAGTTCGAAAGTGGTTATCGTGCCGAACAATCCGGTCGACATCTCCTCGACAGTGAGGCCTGCGGCGTCGACGATTTCGCGTGGTTCCTGGGTCCATCGACAGCCCATCTGTTCGTAGTGGGCATCCGCGCGCCACTCCTGGAACCGCGCGAACGGATCGACGTCACTCCGGCCGTGTTCGACCAGGCGGATCGTTCCATCGGGCTTGCAGACCCGGTCCATCTCCCGGAGAGCAGCGACGGGATCGGGGAACGTACAGGTCGAGAGGGCCGAAATCACCGAATCGAAGCTATCGTCTGCAAAGTCGAGACTCTGAGCGTCTATCTCACGGAGCGTTCCGTCTCTGCCGAGGTCATCGAGTTTCGCGTCCGCGTTTGCCAGCATCTCCGGGCTGATATCGATGCCGACGAGTTCGGCCGTCTCCGGAACGTATTGGAAGTTCGTCCCGGTACCACAGGCGACATCCAGCACCCTGCCCTCGACATCTCCGAATCGGTCCCGGCGATGGCCGCCAATTACGAGTCGATCCAGCCACTCGAACCAGCCCATCCTGTCCGCGACGTCGGCGTACGAATCTTTGATTTCCGACACCGACATCGGTCGGTTCGCTGCCGGGCCGCTGTCAGTTTGTTGGTCCGGTCCATGCGCTCGGACGTGTTCCGCGTGTTCTGTTGATGTCATTGGTATGCTCTGGGTGGTTCAGACGTGTGAACTGAAGAACTCGACAACCCGCGTGATGTACTCGATTCGATTCTCCGTCTGCACGACGCCGTGGCCTTCATCGTCGAACAACAGGTACTCGTGATCGATGTCCCGCTTTTCCAGAGCGGAGACGAGTTGCTCCGCCTCACTCTGTGGAACTCGCGGGTCGTTGCCACCCTGAACGACCAGAAGCGGCACGTCGATGTCCTCAGCATAGGTGATCGGTGACCGCTCCTCGTACAGAGCTGGCTTTTCGTCGGGCCTTCCACCGAGTTTTCGCATGAGCATGTCGCCGACGTACTCCCGGGCATCCTCGATAGTCGTCTCCCAGTTGACCACGCCACAGACGCTCGAACCCATATCGAAGGCGTCGGTCGCACCGGCAGCCATCAGTGCCATGTAGCCGCCGTAGGACGCACCGAGGATGCCGACTTCTTCGCGGCCACGGTTGCGAAGATACGCTGCGCCCGCGACAACATCCGTGAGGTCGTCACCGCCGAGATCGGCGTCGCTGGCCTTCCGGAACGCGCGGCCGTAGCCGATGCTCCCGCGGAAGTCCGGAGCAAGAACCTCGAATCCGGCACGCACCAGTGCTTGCGTGGACATATCTAGACGACTGTAGTGTCGGGACTCCGGCCCACCGTGGGCCTTGACGACGCCGCCGACAGGGTCGCCCTCTGGCTCGTAGAGCCGTGCCGCAATCGCTGTCCCGTCGAACGACTCGTAGCTGATCTCTTCGGGTGTGACAGTCCGAACGTTAATTCGGCCTTCGTCGACAGTTGTCGCCCCATCTCGCCGGAGTTCGCCGGCCGTCGAAGGGCTCCAATGCTTGTAGTAGACGCTGCCGTCGCGACACGTCAGGCCCATGTTCATGCCAGTTTGCTCAATCGTCGTCACTCGCCCCTCACTGAGCCGGCACACCCGGCGGTCGCCGCCGTGGCTCTCGAAGAAGACGATGTCGCCGTCGGCCGTCCACTGGGGGTCGTACTTGTCGCGGTTGTTGACGTACCGGAGTTCGTACTCACCGTCCGGATCTGCGACCGCGAGTTCCCGGTGGCCTGTCTCGTGATTGGTCGTGAAGACGATGCCTTCCTCGGACCAGGCACCGTACCCATGGTCGGTCAGCGCGAACGACTGTTCCGAATCGGGTTCGTCGATCAAGACGTCGTCTCGGTCGAGGCGACGGTCTACGACACGGAGGGACGTGTTCTCGAGCGTGCCCGCCTGGTAGACGAGGCGGTCGCCTTCGGGAGACCACGCGTATCCCATGACCGGTTCGTCGACCGTGGAGTGTTTCGTAACCGTGCTGTCGTCGAGATCGACTGTATACAGGTCCAGCGAGCGGTCGCGGTTCGAGATGAACCCGACCTGAGTCGGGTCTGTGGGATGCTGGCGGGCCTTGACGTTCATGAATTGATCGTCGAGGACCGGCGTTATTTCGCCGCTATCCGGGTCGATCTCCAGCAGGTCGTACTGCTCGTTACCCTGTTCATCGCGACGAGCGAGGATCGTTCCGCGGCTGTCGAGCCACTGTGGGAACGTGATGTCACCGTCGACATCGGTGAGTTGGTCGCTGGGTGTGTGCAGATCGTAGCCATTGTCGCCGTAGGCTGCATAGACGAGCGTTTCATCGGGTGTCTCCGTGTAACCGGAGACACCATGTGCATCGGCGAGTTGCTGTAGGTAGTTGGCTAACTGTTCAATGGGGCGGTGGTCCGTGGTGGGTTCAGGTGCCGTCATCAGGGCGATCACTGTGTTCCGCACTTGGGATGTCACACGTGGCACCCATAAGAGTTATTGAATAATTGATATATTATCGAGTCTGTTTCAAAATTTCGTTTGAGTGGCTCAACAGAGAAAAGCGATAATTTGGAGCGAATTTGTCGATTACAACCCAATGCGGCTGGATTCGCTAAAACTTACTTTTGAAAATATTCTGTTATGATTGGGATTCGTTTTGATCTCTACGGCGGACGCGCTCGGTTCGCGTGACGCCTGCACTCTCGTCAAGGAACAATCTGAGCGAGGAGGTATCACGACGCAACTCGACGCGATACTTTTCGGAGTTGGTATCGGCCCGTTCTGAGGACCATCTTCCGTCGTGCAGGTAGCGGTTGAACTCCCACACGCCGGACCCCAAGATGTCGACCCCATGTTCCCAATGGAACGATATCGACTCCGGATGATACGCGGCAGCGGCCGGCAGCGGAAGGCTCAAAAACCGCAGACAGTCCTGACATTCATTTACAGTTATAAAGGAGACTAGCCCTTCTTCAGGAAACGGAATATCCGCAGCGTCCCATACCTCGGTCTCGATGCGCCCTGCACAATCCGGACAGACACCACGACGAGCTTTGAGCAAGTCGGCAGCCTGTTCCCTGATGACAGCGTCGATCAAGTCGTCACCGCTCCGTTCACGGACCTGCGCCGGCCGGACACGATATGCGTTTGCACCACGGTCACAGACCGTGCAGTACACCATGAAATACTGATCTTCAAGCACCGCCCGCACAGTCGTTTCACCACAGAATTGACACCCGCCTTCTGTCTCGATGGATCCAATATCGGATGGCTGGTGATAGTTCTCGGCCAGGACGAATCGAACCATCTGCTCGCCGGCGTGAGTGAACGCGTAGCCGTCGTCGTGCTTGCGGAGGAATGTCCCGGTTAGTTCTCCGAGATGGTACGACAGTTTCGACGTATTATCGACCTCGACCCGGTGGTAAATGTCTGAGAACGATAGCGAAGCCATGCCAGTTTGCTTCTTTTCGTTCTGTGCGAGTGCGACCGTTCGGAGGATGTCGAGTCGGATTTCGTCTGACAAGAGCCCGAAGACCTCGTCAGCTGACCGTTCGGTCTCCATGTACGGTAACAAGTTGCAGCGTTATTGAAACTACGGTCACAGCAGTCAGCTACCAACTCATCAATCTCCCAGGATCCGGGGAAGTGCAGTGTGTTTGGATCATCGCATATACGCGCAATCTCTGGTCTATAACTCTTGGCTGAGATCGCTCCATATTGAACCGATTCGATAGCTGTACGAAAATTCGATGCTTGGACGCGAACGACTTACTACGATTGTCTTCACCCGCTATTTGCAATGGCAGAACGCAACGACAGACAGGTCGAAGATACCGATTCTAAACCGAGAGGTAGCTAATCATGCGCGTTCCCGTCCCGCAAAACAAACTCGTCACCTTCACGCTCGTCGGTGCGCTCCTCACAGCCGGTATCGCCGGGGCCCTTGCGCTGCCCGGTGGCGGCCTCTCACAGGCTGGTGGGCAACCTGGCTCGCCAGATACGACCGCGTCGAACGCATCAGAACAGGTCGCCGAAGATGCGCCGACGCCGTATCAGGAGTTCACCCCGGCAGTCCAGACCCAGTCCGGCTACGAGGACGAGGACCACGAGGAGTACGAAGAAGACGACGAACATGAAGAGGAGGAGGAGGAATACGAAGAGGAATACGAGGACGACGAAAACAAAGAGGACGAGTGACCGAGATGATGGGCTCGCTCGCATCGGTGTACGAACGGTTCGGGGATACCCACCGCGCGTTCAACTGTTGTGACACGACGTTTCGGGTTCAGGCGGCGGGCGTCCGTGCCGACGCTGCGGTGACTGCGGCTCAAGAAACGGCAGAATCACTCGAAGCACAGCTGAATGCCTTCGATGCGGCCAGTGCCGTCAGCCAGCTCAACGGTGACGGCGAGGTCGCAAACGAACACGTCGCGCGTATCGTCCGCCGAGGGCTCGAATACAACGACCGGACTGAGGGGGTGTTCGATATTCATCAGGGCCGCGTCGAACACGATCTCAAAACGTTCCTACGTGGTGACAGTGAAACACCACCAACGGAGTTTGATGCCGGAACTGTCCGAATTAGTGGATCGCACGTCACTACCGACGTCGAACTTGGCCTCAATGGTCTCGCCAAAGGATACATCGTTGACCGGGCCAGCGAGGCACTCGGTGGTGTTGGTCGACGTGGGTTCGTCAGTGGTGGTGGGGATATGTCTCCACCGACGGGCCCGGTCGCTATCGAAAGCCCGTACGGCGACGACACACCGCTGAAGCTCCTCGACACGGACTGGTACGTCGCTACATCCGGCGGATACAGACGCTCGCGAAACGGCACTGACCACATCTACGATCCGACCACCGAGTCGCTCGGCGCTCGTCACGAGTCCGTCACCGTCGTGGCGCGCCGAGACTGTATGGAAGCCGACGCCCTGGCGACGACGCTTGCGGCGCTCCCACTTGCCGAGGCACGCGAATTAGCGGCGGAGTGGGAGAGGCTGGAGGCACTCATTGTCCACGATGGTGTCTTTAATACGACCGAAGGGTTTGAGACACATGTCTTGGACACATAAACAACGAATCACCGTTGTGGCGATCGTCGTCTTGGTGGTGGCTATCCCTGCCCTCTGGCAGATCGGAGACGTGCGTGCCGCCCAAGCGACCGAAGAGAAGCAAAGCGACCTCGTCGAGCAGACCGTGTCGACGCGACAGGCCCCGGCCGATTACGATGGTGACGGCATCAACGACTCCGCCGACAGATGTCCGAGACGACCGGAAACAACGAACGGATTCCAGGACGCGGACGGCTGTCCAGATGTCGTCGAAACGACGGGAGCATCCTGATGTCACAGCTCGTCTGGCTCCTCGACCGAGGTGCCGCGCTCGTCACGTATCCGTCGCTGTATCTGGCGGTTCTCACGGGGATTCTCTCCAACACCGAGTCGTTCGGCGTGCTCCACGAGACCGCTCAACGCATCCACATCGAACTCTCCGTGTTCGCGATGCTCGTCACGCTACTGCACGCGGGGCTGGGCGTCCTCGACGCGTGGTTCGTCGTCACCGGCCAGGTTCCAGCGCCGGCATACTCGATGCCGTACTTTCTCGGCGGCATCACCGTAGGTGCGGGGGCACTGCTCATGCTCGTCGTCGCAGTGCTTGGCTTTACTGACGCAAAACGCTTCCAGCGCCCCTGGGGCCCACGCGTCGTCCACTCGTTCGCGTACGCTGGGTTCGCGTTCGGGACGGTTCACGCGGCCGCAGTCGGGACTGATCTGACGGGACTCATCCGTACTCTGCTGGGACCCTCAGTGGCGTTTCTCGTGTACGTGCTCCTGTTGCGCCTGTTGGTGCTTCGAGGGATACCGTCGAACACAACGCCGGGTCAGTAGCTGTCCCAGAGGCCTAGGATACGGTCGACAACTTTGTCTGTAAACGAGCGCCGGTGAACCGTGTAGAGGTATTTGACCCTATCAGGATCGTTGACCTCGTAAACGACGCTTCGACCATCGCGCTCTTTCGTGACGAGGTCGGCTTCGGCGAGTTTCGAAAGATGCCACGAAACGGTCGACTGGGCTTTGTCGAGGCGGTCGCTCAGGTCAGTCGTCGAGAGCGGGCCGTCCGTGAGAAGATGTGCGAGGATGCGGCGACTGTATTCCCGCCGCAGCGCGTTCATAACTGTCCGATCAGTTTCGTCGAACTCGGCGGCCGGATAGTACCGCGTGTACTTGCCGTCGTCCGAGACATCGATTAGGCCCTCGTCGGCGAGCCATCTGAGCTGGTACTGGAGTGTCCCCTGCGCGTACTCGAGTTCGTCGAGGATCGCCCGGAAATGAACGCCTGGCGTGTCGGCTATCCGCTGGTAGATTGCCCGCCGAGATGCCAGTTCGAGGTCCGGGTCCGACATTCCTCAGTCCCGCGTCAAAGCGACGAAAAACGCCAGGAGGCCACCAAGGATGAGGATTGCACTCCCGTGTTCGAGCAATTCGAGCGTTGCGTACGGAAAATACGGAAGCAACGGATACTCGAGAAATACGATGAGTCCGTAGACTGCGAACATCGCGTACCCGAGCGTGACGATTCGCATACGGCCATCGCGTTCCCGTCGCCATGCGAGGAAGCTGAGGACACTGAGCCCTGCAGCGAGGACGAAGATACCGAGACTGACGTACTGTTCGAGGAGTTGCGCGAGGGGCATACGTTGCTATCTGTATATACGGCCGGTGCGGTGCACTCAGTTATCGGTATAACTCAACAGATGGAGGTGTACGAGAAAACGATTGGCGTTCAACCATCGAATCCAATCTTATGCATTGAGACGACCAGTCGCAACTTCTCTACGAGCAGTTGCTTCGGACCCAATTTATCAACCCACGTCGCAACTGTACTCGTCGCTACGGGGGCAGGTGCACCAAAATCCACTTAGACATGGCAGAATTAAATAAGCGTAGGGCCTTTAGATCCAGATTCAAGGGGTGCGAGACGCGAAGCGTCTCGTCATCACGGAAGACGAAGTCGTCTGAATATCCTGTGGCGGGTGGCCTGTAGAAAGGACGCCCGTTTACCTCGGATATGCGACCCATCGCACCTCTCGGGGCGAGCCACGTAGAATGGGCGAATTTTCCACACCAAGCAGGGTATGGCTCACATACCTGTTTGACCATCGTGAAACCGTTTATTTTCGGAGACGGTACGGCCATCTATACAATGCCGATTACACGTCGTCGTCTCGTGGAGGCACTCGGTAGCAGTGGTGCAGTTCTTTCCACAGCCGGGTGTCTTGCTCTCGATGGGACTGCTTCAAACGGGACCCCAAGCGACACAGAGGCACAAACAGAAACACCAGCAGGCATAGATACGCAGACAGAGGCGCCGACGTCGACCGGTGGATGGGCAACGAATATTCCAGAGACGCCCCCGGAAGTGTCCTGCTCGGCCGTTTCCCGGCCGATGGCCGAGTCGGTCGACCGTGAAGAGGCGCCTGCACCCCGAGAGTATCCTGGACAGCCGCCATCAGAACCAGCAGGCGAGGCTGCGGTAGAGTATGTCACCAGGTTTGAGGTGGCCTTCCGGCAGAACGCCGAGATGGAAGCGAACAACGACGTGACGAATGACAGATACGTGACGCGGTTCGACATCACTGTCCAGAACTCCTGGGTCGCTGCAGGCCCCTCGGATTCGTCCGTTGTCCGACTACAGTACATCGGCTCCGGAGCTATTCACTCCGGTTCGGAGTTCGATTATGTCACCCAGTACGTCACGTACTATGTCGATTCGAAACGCGTGGTCCGGGCCAGAACGACGCAGTACGATTTCGAGGGAACTGATGCGTTTGACCCCGATCCCTGGGCGGACGGAGACCCAGTGGCCTGTTTCGAGGGATAGGACCTCACGAAAGGTGATGTCGCTTCGGAACCATGTATTGAGATTTCCCAGTAGCTATGCAAGATACTGCGCGTGTACTGGCCGTTGGGTGCCTCGGTCGAGCATGCCGAAATAATCACGAGCGACGCCCCTACAAAGCTTCCCGAGTCTGTGTTTCGGTTAGCGATATAAGTTTGTGTGATAGCCGAACGTTCGGTTAAGTATATAAGTATAGCTGATAACCTAGATAGCATGCTGCTCGAGAAACCGGCCCGGCAACGGGGATATAAAAAAGAGCGTCTTCACCGGGTACTCCTGAATCATCCCGCTGAGGAACTGAGCCGGTACGAAATTACGCAGCGTGCGAAGGTTTCGAAGGGATGGGCCTACGATTATTTCGAGCAGCTTGAATCAAAGGGACTACTTCAAGATTCAACAGTCACAGACCCTGAAGATCTCTACCATCACTGGCTCGAGACACGCATCGAACCGAATACTGTCCGTGTTTCGTTTCAACAACCACTCTCGCAGATACGCGACGCTGCCCTCGATTATGCACTCACGACGTACGAGGCCGAACAGGTCCACCAGGGATTTCTTTTCAGTTCCTCGACTGACCTCTACATCCGGGAAGATGATATCCCGACGTGGCTCGACATCATCGAAGAGAACGGCTTGATCGGCGGTGGAAACACGGAATTTCGAGCAACTGACGAACACGTCTTCTATAACGCACAGACAATCAACGATGTCACGACTGTCTCAGTCCCACAGCTGATCGTCGATCTCCTTGACGAGGATGGGCCTGCAGTTCAAGCCGCGAATCGTCTCATAGAGACTCATCATGGTGTGAACGATGAGTAACGCGGATCAGAGCCAATACGCGGAAGCCGTCACGACACTCTCGGAGACAGAGCTGCAAGATGTTGTTGCAGTAGCTGAACCTCCAGCGTGTCTGCTGGGCGGGTGGGCTGTCCATTTACACGTCACCGACGGATTCCAGGAGGCACACGGCCGTCCATACATCGGATCGCGAGATATTGACCTCGGCGTCCATATTGACTCGGAATGGTCGGAAGCAGAACTTGTAGCGACCCCAGTCGCGACGACGCTCGAACGAATCGAAGGCGAACTTGGCTATCGCCGTGGTCGATTCGGGTTCTACCAGCAGTTCCACCGTGAAACCGGTAATCGCCTCACCGAGGACGAAGCGCGGGGACAGCCGGCACATAACATCTTTCGGGTGGATATCGACATCATTCCGGACACGACAGCACTCGACGCGTTCGAAGACAGCTTTGGATTTCGCCCTCCAGCAGAGCCACTTCTTGCCCCTGTGTTCCGGGACAACGAGGGTGACGCGCTCGATGAGTACGTATCTTGGTCAGCACCGGAAGCGGCCCTAATCGCCCCAGCCGCTTCGCTTGCAGCCATGAAAATTCGCGCGTTTCCTGAACGTGATAAGAGCCACAAGCAATTGAAAGACCTCGCCGACCTCCATGCGCTGCTCTGGTACACTGGGGATTATGCAGACATGCGGTCGGCTGCACGTGACCGTGTTCCAGATGACGACGTAGACACGTTTCAGCGAGCTGTTGCCGACGGCCTGTACCAGCAGGCTGGGAGTCTCATAGGGGTCGATTCAACAGTTGTCCGACAATCAATCGAGCAACTATTCATCTGACTGTCCCCGTACCGAACCGGATGATTCAAATCAGCCCTGCGACATCCGATGGTTCGACACTGTTTGTGGATTCTTTCGAGCGCTACCTCCAAGACACGGGTAAGGGCCGTAATGGAAACGGCGGAAACTACCGACGAAATGCAGCCCGGGAACTCGAACGATTCGCTCAGTGGGCTGCCGGTGACCGTGGTCGGAGCGAGTGGACGGGAATCTTGCCCGACAATGTCGACCGCGACCTGACCTTCCAAGATCTGGATGAACGAGTGTTCCGGGCGTACGCCCGGTATCTCGGCAGTGACCGCGCACTCAAGCAAAACACTATCCACACGTACTATCACTACATTTCTGCGTGGTGTGGCTGGTGCGTGAACGAGGGATATCTTGAGGGGCACTTCGCCCGACGGGCGAGCGCGATGGCCCCGCTCCCAGAGGAGGACGGCCGCAAACCTGGCGACCAGCAGATCTGGACCTCCGAGCAACGCCACACACTCACCCGATACGTCGACGACCAAGTCCGCGATACAATCGAAACGTACAGAACGCTCCCAGAGGATGTTGATTCCCTTGACAGGCAGCGAGCACGATACAGGATTCTGAAGACGGCCCGTGATCGCGCTCTTGTCTTTGTTATCGCATACACAGCTGTTCGAGTTGGTGAAATCCTTCGTGACCCGAACGATCCACGGCGGCGTGGGGTCCAGTGGGGAGAGATTTCGCTAGACGACGGGAGCATGGATGTCTACCGGAAGAAACAGCAGTGGGATGTTGCAAGTCTCCCCGGGCCAGTGATTGCGCCCCTTCGGAGCTATCGAAGGCTGATGGACCCACCGACGGTACAATGGCCAGTGTTCCCCACGTTCGACCAGCGGACGCTCGCGACGCTCGTCCAAGACGGGTCAGGTACAATCGAGGAGCAACGTGACGAGTACGCTCGGGACTTCTTGTTGGCTCTCGACGAGAACATCCACCCGCCGTCGATTACGACGGATGGAGCACGGTCGATTCTCCAGCGGCTCTCAGACGAGGCGGAGGTCGATATCGAGCATCCGAAGCACGATTATCTAGCTCCCCATGGTGGACGACGGGGAATGGGAGAAATTCTTGTCCGCGGATTCGGGTACACGGTTGCCGCCCGGTATCTCGACAACTCGGAAAAGATGATTCGTGACCGCTACTCGCACATTGAGGCCGACGAGTTAGGTGAGCTCGCGACCGAAGCAATCAACGAGATCGATTCTATTTGAACCGGCGGAGAACGCAATTGATTGCTGGCCGATGGTGCCAAGCCGATTGAACCCACCTGCATGCGTCGAGAAGCATGACCAATATCTTGGGGAGAGCAGCCACCTCTGATTGCTCTGAAACACTATTATTGGGTCTGGTGAGAGAACTCCGATAGAAAGGTCATCAATCAAAACGCATGAGTCATATATGATTGTAGGCGACTAACCCGGTTTGCATTGTATGTCCACAGCCCGCGCCAGACATTTGTATCAATTTCGACGGCAACTAATGCCATTGGCCCTTTCCGAGCTTCGTCGGTACGACTGCCATCTGGCGGTTGAAAGAGTACAACCCACGACCGGCGGTACTCTACCGATGACCCTTCATGGACAGTGGCATTGAGACCTTCGACAACAGTTGGATCATCTTGTATGCCATAGACATGCGTCTCAACAGCGGTCTCACTGAGCCACTCATAGATTTTCCGGGTCCCGTACTCATCGTCAAGCCGAGACAAGCGCTGGAACGTCGCATGAAGCGCCCCTTCTTCAGCAGGTCCACCGGAACATCTCCGAACTGGCAGCCATCGACATTATCGAGTTCGAAGGTGGCGGGTCGGGTCAGGCGAAGAAGCCACTGTTAGCCTACGATGGTCTCGAAATCGACATCCCGTTTCATGGATCGAGCGAGAATACCGACACTGTCGCACCGTAGTCCTGCTTCAGTCAGAGGACGGCTTCTGCGAAGGCCTCGTCGATGACATCCTCATTCGGTGCGTTCAGGTAGGACTCGATAGCGGCGAAGGAGTCCCAGTCCCATCGCGATGCGGGGAATCGACATCGGTGGTAGCGTGGGCTCTGCCAGTTGAGAAGTAGTTGCTTGTGGTCGCCCGTTCACGCACTGGCCGGTGTGGTATCGATGTCGTCGACGAGCGGGTAATCGATGTGCATCTCGATCCGGTCGAATGGGACGACTGGCTGCATCGCGCCACCGGGGCCACCCTCTTCGAGTTCGAGTATTCCGAGGACCTCCAGATGTTTGAGATCCGAGTGGACATCGGAGACGTCGCGATCAACGAGACGGGCGGCCTCGCGCATGCTCTGGGGGTTGTTCTCGGCGATGGCCTGGATAAGCTCCAGGCGAAGGGGGGTGAGGCTGTCAACGAGGTCGTTGTAACTCCCGAACTGAATGACTACCTTCTCATCGTGCTCGCTCTGCTCGTTCGACTCCACGTCCTGAACGAATTGCAGTGCGTCCTCACGGAGCTGTTCTCGGTCGCCGGCGGTGATGTGGAGTGTCGTCATGATTGTCTGGTTGGTCGCTGTGGTCAGTAGGGCCGATCCGGGCCGCCGTCGACGGCATCCCAGTACTCGTCTGCACTCGTCCAGAATTCGATGAGGCGTTCTTCCATTCCGGGGAACGCAACGTCATCGACATCGCCAGCCGCGGTATGATGTTCATGGCCTTTGGTGTCTTCGTGTGCGTTGTCGTACCGGACGAGCGTCAGGTCTTCCAGTGTGCCCAGATGGAGCGTGTACTTCCAGCCTGAGGGGTATGTCTCAGTATCCTCCGTCCGCCGGACAACAACGTTCTCGACGAGCCCGGCTTCGACATGGGTATACTGGAAAGTCCGCTCTGTGGGCATCCGCTACCTGTTGGTCTGTTTCCCAACACTGTAAGTGTGTTGGGCAGCGGCCCAACATCACTGGTGACCGACTCGGGATGTCAGAGGCCAGTTACCAAGGTGATTGATTTCAAGACTGCTGGGGATGAACCACCTGCCCAATAGGTGTGCTCATTGCTTACTATACGTAGCCCGGAATTTATTTTCTCCTAGAGAATCTGCTGATTTATGAATGCCCTCTGACCCCTCATCACCCCCTCTCCAAGAAAACCGACCGTCTCGACGAGGAATACTTGCAACTCTCGGGACGATGGCGGCCATATCAACTGCTGGCTGCAGTGCAGTGATTCCGGGTAGCGACTCCAATAGTGATGATGACTCTATCGAGGTAACTGTCGGGAATGAGACTGACTCAGAGGTAGCGATAGCAGTCCGTGTTATAGATAGCGAAGAGGAGACTCTTTTCAGCCACGTGTTCTCCGTTGAATCTGGAAAGATGATTGGACGCGGAGCCATCAAAACAACTCCCGCAAAAATACATGTTTTCACCGCAGATGGCGTCTCTCGCACATGGAAATATGCACCCGATTTGCCACCAGAGTTCGATTGTGAACTCAAAGACATCGGACTCACGCTGCGTCAAGATAATACAATTGAGCCGTGGTACACATGCTAACTGTAGTCCCTATACTGAGCAGTTCGAGTAGCACACATCGAGTGCCGAACTGGTGGCTGATACGCGATGTGTATGTAGCAGTACCGTTTCGAACTAATCAGTATCTGTCAGTAACGGCGTGACCGATACAGAGCATCTATTCAGCAACCTTGATACCCGTGACCTCGAAGCGTGCCCCGCCGTCGGAACCGTCAGTGACTCGAATGTCCCAGCCGTGGGCGTCGGCGATTTGTTGCACGATGCTCAGCCCGAATCCTGTTCCGTCCTCTGTGGTCGAGTATCCCGCATCGAACACGTCCTCGAGCTCATCGACGGGAATCCCTGGGCCGTCGTCCTCGATATAGAAGCCGTCGGGGAGGGCACCTACGGACACGGCCACGTCGTCGCCACCGTGTTCGATGGCGTTGCGGTAGAGGTTTTCCAGAAGCTGTTGGAGTCGGCTCTGGTCAGAGCGAATCGTCCGATCAATGTCAACGGAGAACGTTGCCTCGCCAGTTGCGACGTTATTCCAACAATTCTCGGTGAGCGTTCCGAGATCAACCGTTTCGATGTCGTCCACTCGGTTCCCTTCCCGTGCCAGCGCCAGGAGATCACGCTCTTTCGGGGTAATTACTCCTGCGTCCGTATCTCTCGGGGGATCGGGATTTCGAGGTGTTTGATTTTTGTCGGTGGAGGAATCCTCCTGGTTCGGACTCTCGTGGGGTGCGGTAGAATCCTCAAAACGACGGCGGTAGCGGGAGTGATCGGTTATAGTGAAGGGCAGAGCAACGGTCGATAGAGTGTTCTCCTAACTGGGATACTACTCATCCGTACGGTCGTCGCCAGATATTTTTTCTATAGGTGCTAGCCAAATGTCAATGCCCTCCCTGTCCCGTCGTGATGCCCTCCGAACAATTGGTCTCGCCGGCGTAGCTAGCGTCGCTGGTTGCAGTTCACTTGATCTCGGCAATGGATCGAACGAACGCCCACCAGATTCATTAGGAACGTCTTGGTTGCCCTCGACGGAAGACTGGCGCTTCCAGTACGCGAATTTACAGAATACAGCACGGAGTCCCCATGAGATTCAGACCCCACCGACCATTGAGTGGCAGCACCGCATTACTGATACCCCCTCAGCCTCGCTAATCGCTGGCGAGCTAGTCGCTTCGACCGCTGACCAAGTGATTACTGCAGGTCGGTTCGACAGCGAAGTTCACCTGCGTGCCTACGGTGGTATCAATGGCAAGCTCCGATGGAACCGCCGTATCCAGTATCAGCCAGGGCGTCGAACACCCCGACTCGGCGGCCTTGTCGATGGCTCACTCTACATGACTGACGGCGGTACTGATGTTCTCGCCGTGAATGCAGCCGACGGCACGGTTCGCTGGCGACGAAACCTCTACGACCGGGTCGCCAACGCAGTGCCCGAGAAGTTCCTGTCCCCGTCTAACTCTGCGGTGGGCTTTTCACCCATTCCAGTAGCGACACCAGAGACTGTGTATATTCAGAGTAGTTACGGGTTGCACGGGCTCAAACCCGAAGATGGAAGCGAACGGTGGCGGTTGTATCTGGGCGATCATATTGATGAAGCTTCCCTTGAAGATCCCTACGGTCTGGCGGTGACTGACCGACAGGTGTGGGCGAGTTATGGTGGCCACGTGCAGGCACTGTTCACGGTCCGGCTGACTGACGGCAGCCTCGAAGTCGAGCGGACGCACCTGCCGTTCGAATTTCCGTCACTTCCGGTGGTCACGGGTGACCGAGAAGCAGTCCTCACACACGATATTGTGTGGGGGACAAGTCCCCAAGAGACGTTGGCGGTCGGTGTGGCTGGCGAGGATGTGGAATGGCAGTTCCCCGGGCATGCGGGCGAGGGTGCGGCAGCCTACTCGCCGTTGGCAACTGATGGCGACCGCGTATTCGTTGCTGCGAGCCACGAAAAGCAGGAGCAGTTAGTCGTGTTCGCATTGCAGGCGGCAACGGGGAAACTGGAATGGTCCCAGCATAAGTCACTCACGGACCGGAACGTGACGGTCGGTGCTGATGGTGAATTCAGGCTCTGTCAGCCTGCGGTGATCGGTGAGACGCTGGTCGTCGGATACGGAAACAATCCTGAGCAGGGAACGGGGAGGGGCGAGGTAGTTGCGCTCTCACGTGCGGCGGGTCGCGTCCAGTGGCGTTCCACCTTCTCGGTCGCTCCCCAAGACGTGATGATGACGAGTAATCGGCTCTACGTCGGTGGGCAACAGGGCAGCGTCGTTGCGCTGACAGGCGACGACTCGGGCTAACGGCACGCCGATACTCACAGGGAACAAGATTTAGCCGGTGCTTGACTTACCAGATCGCCGCTCAATATTGTTAGCAGTTGAAGATTTCAACAGATGAGATCTACTCAATGAATTGGGTGTCTAAGAGTAGACAATTCTTTCACCTGTATCGACCAATTGCGATCCCTACTAATTGTGATTCTCTCGGTGCAAGATACGCGCGCTGTGCTGACCGAATCGAGGAAGAGCGAAGAACGGGTATGTGAACCGTTATATAAGACCCTCGAACGACTTGCTTGGCTCCCTGTCAACAACCTGGAGCGGCATAGACTTCTGTGAGAATGGAGTTCAAGCACATCCTCAAAGACCAAACTGAGGAGCGTTCCCAGCAGCAAGGACTCATATGAAGTCGGCCGGAGGCTTGCCGATCTCCCCGATTAGACGTACTCGTTGAACCAGTCTGGTGCGCCCGTGTACTCGGCCCAGCATCGTTTGTGACAGGGCTCTCCTCGGGCATTCGGAATCGCTTGGTCCAGATCGACCATCTCCCCGCACAGATCACACTCGGCGCGGTGGCCCATCTGCCGCTGCTCAACAGAGAGATTCTTCGTCTCGATGTAGAGTTCGTGCAATGCCCTCGGCGTGAGCCGGCCCAGTACTTTCTCGCGGTCGTTTTCGTCTCGCTTCTCTGGTGTGTACTCCCCCATTTCGTCATGGAACGGGGAATGATGCGCGGCATCAAAGCGCGTGCCGAACGGACCGGACGAACTGGAGACGACCCGTCGCCAGCGTAGTCCCGTCACGCGCCGCTTGCGGGCTCTTCGACGGGAACGGACACCTCGTTCCGCCGCATGAACGGCGGCATCCAAGGGTCGTTGTACTGGAGCACTGCCCCCTGACCGCGTCTCTCGATACCTCGTTCGTCGAGGGCGGCGAAGAGTCGCTGGCGTTCCCGTTCGATACGGTCGTCGGTCGCGTACCACGAGAACCGCCCCACCGCGACCGTCCGCGACGGTTCGACGACGAGTCGAACGTCCGGATCGGTGGGGACGGGAGCCGTCTCGGCCGTGTACGTCGGCGGCAAGTAAAACGCCATGGTGACCGTCTCCGCTTCCCGATCCGTACGTACGGGAGCCGTCATAGGTACGGCCGCACCTTCACGACGAAGCGTTCGGACGGGCGCAGTCGTCGATATCGCCTCGCTTCGGGTGGTGACGGGCGCCGTCATCGCGACCGTTTCGCTCTCTTCGTTCGCTCCCGTAATGTACCGGAAAAGTCGCCGGAAGGCAGTTCCCGAATCGGCCGCCGTCGTCTCGACGAGCACCGTCCGTGGGTATCGGCGAAGTTCGACGCCGTCGAACTTTTCGAGGGGTTCGTACGGGACACGTTCGATCGTCCGACTGTCGTACACCCCCCACCCAACCCACAGCGTGAACAGTCCGCCGAGAATCCCGAGGACGGCTTTCGTTAGCGAGCGCATACGTGAAATACGTCGTCGTCGGTCAAAAGCTCAGTTACCGGACACCTCTTCGGAAGCCGAGGTGACGCAGTACGGGAGTGGACGTCAGAGCGACTGGAGACGACCGAACGGGATGAACGTTCAGCGACCGCTCGACTCCCACAGGCGAACGACGACGATCAGGAGGGCAACGACGCCGATGACGGGGCCAAATCCGGGCCCATTACCCGTCGTCGGTGTCGAGGTCGACGTAGAGGATGCTGTCGGGGTTCGAGTCTCTGTCGACGTTGGAGTCGGCGTCGGGGATGCCGTTGGTTCTCGAGTTGCCGTCGTGGTCGGGGTGGCCGTCGCTTCGGCTGTCGGGGCGACGGCGAAGACCGAGAGCCCGGGCGACTCCGCGCGGAAGGTCACGTGTGTGGCGTTCCGGTTGACGACACGAGTCCCGAGACGCCTCCACGTCCCATTCCCGGTGTCGTACCGGTGAAGAGCAATCCGTTCGGCGGCGACGTTCCGCTGTTGCAACCGGGTCCGGTTGAGAGCGAACACCATCGAGGCATTGGAGACGTTCTGGCGTGGGAATGCGTGTGTGACGTTGAAGTAGCCGAACGGCGCTGGTCCGGAAAATCGATGGATTCCAGGACTCACGTTGGCCATCGCCCGTACCGTGAACTGGTAGTCTCCACCTCGATTGGTGGTTATCGTCATCTCGTGCATACGGACACCCGTATCGAACGCCCCCGGATCGTACTGGAAACGGACGTGAATTTGCTCGTGTGCGCCGACGTTCTGGACGTGAACTGAGTGGTGGCCGCTCGGGCCTGGACCGACCGAGACGTTGTGACCGCCTCTGTGGCCGTCATCTTCGCCATGCGGGCCGCCCCCATCCGTCCCTCCATTCCCGTGCCGTGCTGCGACACCAGTCGTCAGAATTCCGGGAGCGATTCCGGCGAGAGCGACGGCACACACTACCAGAACGATTACCGCCGGTCGTCGATGCCACATAGTCGTTTGACATTCTGTCGGTTAACCAATAAATACTGCGGCCTCGTCGATGCCGATCTGCGAGGCGATTTCGCGATCCTTGCATGCGCGATCTAGGGGGCGGAGATCATGACGACCGCCGACGAAGTGCCTCACCCGCCGCTTCCGCCCGACGCGTAGACCGGTCATATGATGCTAGTCGAACTCACACTGCCTCATCCGTCGGTGTCCAATCCCACTGCTCGTGGGATCGGGCCAATCGTTTCTTGTCGGTGATCGTGGAAATGTCCCTGTGAGCCACGATCCGGACACGGTATCAGAACGTGATTCCACGGGCGGCGACCCGTTAGTGTTGGACCGGATAGTGCTCGACCTATAGTAGCCATTGAAAATCAATGCACACCCGACCGCACGACTGCAGTGCGGTCGGTGTGTAAATCGTTTCAATTGTTACTATAGAAGCTGTACGGGAAACGTCCTGGGCCACGATCGCTGCCGTCGTGATCGCCGGTGGGGCAGCAGTGACACTGTTCCATCTGACCCTGCCGACGATTTCGGATGTACTCGCCCCGGTGTTCGACGCGACGGGGGGCCTCGTGGGAGTGACACTCCTCGCCAACCTCGCGTTCGTCGTCATTCTCGTCGGTGGAATCGTCCTCCAGTTCGGCAATCTTCGACCACGGGACATCGGACTCGTCTGGGAGAATATCCCCATCGGCATCGGAATCACCGCTGGAACGTGGATACTCATGCAAGTGACCGGTGCCGCGGCACTGATATTCCAGGGCGAGCCGCTCGCGCTCGCCGACTCGCTGACCCGGTTCGGAATGCTCTCTGTTCTCGGTGGTTTCGTCTGACAGGTTCTCGGAAACGCGCTCTACGAGGAGACCGTGTATCGGGCGTTCCTCCTGCCACAGCTCGCGAAGAAGTTCACACGAACGTCCAAGATCGGGTCGCCACGAACCGCGTTCCTCTTGGCACTCCTGGCCTCTCAGACAGTTTTCACACTCGTTCACGTCCCCGGGCGGTTCGCAGCCGGTGTCGAGATTGGGAATCTCCCGATTTTCCTCGCAGCGCCGTTCGTACTCGGTGTGTTGTTCGCACTCATCTATGCTCGAACCGGAAACCTGTTCGTCACGATCGGCCTCCACGCGCTCGTCAACGATCCCGTCCTCCTCGTGGACGCGGGTGGGATCGTGTTGGTTTCACTCCTGCTCGTTGTCCTCGCCATCTTTTTGACCTGGCCGTCACTGATGATGTGGGTCGGAGTCGAAGAATCACGTTCCGAACTGTCGTCGTGAAACTTTGATCTCGACGGATCCGTGCATTCCCGTTCTAGCCCGCTATTCGTCGGCCTAGCGGGAGAACTCTACCGCATCCTCGAGTTCGCTATAACTGTCGAACGACGGTGCCGGCGGGGGACCGTACGGGACGTTACCGGTTGGGGAACGACGTTACCGCTGGCTTCCGGACGGACTGGACGGAACCTCGGCGTCGGCGAGACACTTGGGACCGTAGGCTGCGACGATAGCCAGCGCGGCAAGGAGGAAGACGGCGGCGTAGAGCGCGTTCGGTAGTTCGGTCTGCAGCGCAGCGCCGCCACCAGCAAGGTAGAGGATACCGCCGGTATTCACCGACGCGTGGAGCACTATCGTCAGCAGGACGCTCCCGCCTGTCTCGTTGTAGAGCCAGGTGAACACGACAGAGAGGGAGACGACCGCCAGTCCGTAGTAGTACACCGGGACGCCAGCCTGTGAGGAGCCCGCGACTACGAACAGCGGCAGGTGCCAGGCAAACCAGCCCACGCCGATGAGGAGGCTCGCGACGAGCGCCGAATACGATCGCTGAAGTCGCGGGAGGGCAAACCCACGCCAACCCAGTTCCTCGTTGCCACCGCCGACCAGGAACACCTGAACGAACAGGATCGGATAGAGCATCAACGTGTTCATAGAGGCAGGATCGAACCGTCCGTCGAAGACCACGATGTGGACGGCACTTGCGGTGACGATAGCGACGGCGGGGAAGAGCAACGCGAACGCCCAGTAACGGATAGACACGTTCCACCGGAGGAGCTGGCCTGCCCACTCACGAACGCTCGCACCGATGCCCCACGTAACGAGAGCTGCAGCGACGAGCGGGCCGAACCCCCCGATCATGATGAAGAGCATCGTCTGGATGTCACCTGCCAAGAGCAGGGGTGACCACGTCACCCACCACTCCGCAAAGACCAGTGGAGACCACGCGGTCCACGAGAGGGCGTACGTGAGGATGAAGAACGTTGCCACGGGATGTTCACTGAATTGTCCTCGGATATTGGGGACCATACGGAGATAGTGTTACCACTTCCACATGAACGTTCTTCAGGTTCCTCTTCGCCGAGAACCGACGGTCGTGATCGACGTTGTCGGAGTAATACAGCGACTCGAAGATTGCTCAGCAGTCGCCGGACTCCCCTCACGATAACGATCCATCAGTAGAACTCGTTCAAGACTGCACTCTGGAGTCGCCCGGAGACGTGTACCTGACCGATCGTCGAGAGGTTACTCTGAACCGCGATAGAAGTCATCAATTTATCTTGTCGACAGACAAACATCGCTCGTAATCAGACCGTGCTCCCGCTCCGACACTTCGTCCGCCGGCACCGATTCTCGACGTTCGTCACCCTCACGTTCGTTCTGACGTGGCTCCCGTGGATCACGGTCGCGTGGATGCTGCGGACCGGTCGGCCGCCGATCGTGGCGACGCTCGTCCTGATCGGCGGCTTCGGGCCGTTCCTCGCGGCCGTACTCGTCGCCGCCGCCGGCGGTGACCTCCGGTCGTGGCTCGGAAACCTCGTCGACGTCAGCGCTCCGCTGAGTGTCTGGACGGCTGCCGTACTGGTTCCGGTCGCGCTCTATGTACTCGCGCTCGGCGTGCTCTTGCTCTTCGGTGGCGGGTTCGACCGTGCGAACGTCCTGCCGGCAGCCGCGGTTCCAGCCGTCGTTTTCGCGACGCTCATCAGAGGCGGACTCGAGGAACCCGGCTGGCGCGGGCTGGCACTCCCGGTTCTCCAGCGGTCTATCGGCGCGTTCTGGGCGAGCATTGCCATCGGAGTGATCTGGGCACTCTGGCACGTGCCGCTGTTCTTGATGCCCGGAAGCTCACAGGCGGGAACGCCGTTCTGGTTGTACGCGCCGGTCGTCGTTGGCATCAGCGTCATCGCATCGTGGCTCTACAACGCCGCTGGCGGACGCGTATTGATTCCGGTCGGCTTTCACACGCTCTCGAACGCTGTATCCGTCACGACTGCCACCGGTGTGGTCGGTGACGAAGTCGTCTCACAGGTCGGCCTCCTGGTCGCCGTCTGGGCGGTCGTGGCGATCCTCGTCTGGCAGTATGGGACCGAACGGCTCGCCTCGAAACCGCTACCCGACGGAGGCCTCGACTTCGTTGCGCCTGATGAGTCGAGAGGACTGAATGCCCCGGAGTGACGCCTCGGTGTCCGTTCTTGTACATGATTCTTTCAGACTGTGGTCGACCAGCTGGGGGGTAGCCGTGTGTTCCAGCTGTGTCTGCATCTAATATAGCCGTTCGCAGCGAATGTAGGGCTCTTCCCACGAAATTCACACACTAACCGTAGTCACAGGGTGAAACGCTCGGCTCTATCGAGATTCTTTGTTACTATTGTTGAACGTAATCCCCTCGCATCTCCCATCTTTCGACGATGTCGATGGAGCGTCCGTCACCGCTGGACATAGAGACCGAGTTACGCTATCAGAACACGCAGCCAATGTGATGTCCTCGATCCGAACTGCTCGAACCATTTCGTTGAACGGCGCTCAAACAGCTCTGGTGGAACACGCGATGACGGCCGATGGAGGTGCTGACCCTCCTCATCCTATATGTGTGCTGAACGTGTACAATTGGGTATGACTCAGTCAGGTAGGCTTGATGCTAAAGCGCTCGCGAAAGCATGGGCTGTGTTCTGGTCCGGCCTAGTCGTTTTCGTCGGCATTGCTTCCCGGTTCGGCTGGGGGACACGTTGGGAAGCGCTTTTTGAAGACATCTACCCGGGATACAATCAGAGCGCTTCAGGCCTCGTCATTGGCGGTGCCTTCGCCTTTCTCGACGGAATTGTCGACGCGTACGTCGTAGCGCGGTTATACAACCGATTCGCCGCAGATCCCGAATCCTGAACCGATCGAGAATCCGCTTATACTTCGGTGAGCAGGCCGCGTAGGACGTAATGCAAGATGCCTCCGCTCTCGACGTACCGGACCGCCGCAGGGGTCCCGACCTGTGCGGTTACCGGGATCTTAGAACTCTATTCGATTGGATTCGATGGTTGAACGCCAATCGTTTTCCCCGGTACCTTCTTCAGTCGAATTGTATCGATCGCCGAGCACGCCGCATCGGCCGTGTGCACAGATAGCAACGTATGCCACTCGCTCAACTCCTCGAACAGTACGTCAGTCTCGGTATCTTCGTCCTCGCTGCAGGGCTCAGCGTCCTCAGCTTCCTTGCGTGGCGACGGGAACGTGATGGTCGCATGCGAATCGTCACGCTCGGATACGCGATGTTCGCCGTCTACGGACTCATCGTGTTTCTCGAGTATCCGCTGCTCCCGTACATCCCGTACGCGACGCTGGAATTACTCGAACACGGGAGTGCAATCCTGATCCTCGGTGGCCTCCTGGCCTTCTTCGTCGCTCTCACGCGGGACTGAGCAATGTCGGACACGGACCTCGAACTGGCCTCCAGGCGAGCGATCTACCAGCGGATAGCCGACACGCCGGGGGTTCATTTCCGGGCGCTCCTCGACGACCTCGAGTACGCGCAAGGAACACTCCAGTATCACCTCCGGTGGCTCGCCGACGAGGGGATCGTCGAGGTTTCGGATGATGGCAAGTACACGCGGTACTACCCGGCCGCCGAGTTCGGCGAAGCCGATCGGGTAGTGATGAACGCGTTGCGACGGGAGTACAGTCGCCGCATCCTCGCACACCTGCTCACGGACGGCCCACTCTCGACGACCGAACTGAGTGACCGCCTCGACAAGGCACAATCGACCGTCTCGTGGCACCTCTCGAAGCTCGCCGAGACCGACCTCGTGACGAAAGAGCGCGACGGCCGGAGCGTCGTCTACGAGGTCAGCGATCCTGACCGGGTCAAGTACCTCTACACGATTCACCGGCGCTCGTTCACCGACAAAGTCGTCGACCGTATTCTGGGCCTCTGGGACAGTTACTAACTCGGGGTCGCGCTCGACGGTATCCCTCGAAGCACCAGCAGGCGCAACAGGAGCACGTATACGAGAAACGCCACCGAGGGGCCCAGCAGGGGACGGACGAGTTCCGTCAGATCAGTCC
Organism: Haloarcula sp. 1CSR25-25; assembly: GCF_032027985.1. Taxonomy (NCBI): domain Archaea; kingdom Methanobacteriati; phylum Methanobacteriota; class Halobacteria; order Halobacteriales; family Haloarculaceae; genus Haloarcula; species Haloarcula sp. 1CSR25-25. The sequence goes on along the minus strand of NZ_JAHYBW010000012.1, from coordinate 76,886 downwards.
CGATTGCGGCCGCGTGAATCGTCCCGAAGGCGAACCCGGCGTACGCGAACGAGTGGACGACGCGTGGCCCCCACGGGCGCTGGAAGCGTTTTGCGTCGGTGAAGCCCAGTACCGCGACGACGAGCATGAGCAGCGCCCCCACGCCGACGGCGAGGCCGCCGAGGAAGTACGGTATCGAGTACGCCGGTGCCGGGACCTGTCCGGAGACGACGAACCAGGCGTCAAGGACGCCGAGCCCCGCGTGTAGCAGCGTGACGATCATCGCGAACACGGACAGTTCGATGTGGACACGTCGGGCGGCCTCGTGGAGCACGCCGAACGACTCGGTGTTGTAGAGGATGCCCGTGAGAACTGCCAGATACAGTGATGGATACGTGACGAGCGCGGCACCGCGGTCGAGATACCAGACGATCGCCGACATCACGAGGCCCCCGTGGTCGCCACGACATCGGGACACCCGTCCGAGTCCTGGAAGCCATTCGTTGTCTCCGGTCGCGTTGGACACCGATCGGCGGAGTCGTCGATCCCATCGCCGTCGTAATCGGCTGGTGTCTGTCTCGTCGAAACCGTCTGACTGACCAGGTCACTCTGTTTCTCTTCGGTCGCCTGGGTGGCACGGACGTCGCCGATCTGCCAGAGGACTGGCACGGCCACGACCAGGACGACGATCGCGACGACGGTGATCCGCTGTTTATGCGTCCATGACATGTGTGTCGAACCTCTCGGTCGTATGAAAGACGCCGTCGTGGATGATGAGTGCCTCAAGCCCCTCCCACTCCGCTGCTAATTCGCGTGCCTCGGCGAGTGGAAGCGCAGCCAACGTCGTCGCCAGGGCATCAGCTTCCATGCAGTCTCGGCGCGCGACGACAGTAACGGACTCGTGACGAGGGCCGAGCGATTCCGTGGTCGGATCGTAGACGTGGTTGCTGAACCGGCCGACATCGAACGGTTGCTCCCCACTGCCATGGTGGTAGATGAGCGTTGGATACTCCGCTCCGAGCCATCGCCAGGGTAGATACGCCGCTTCGAACTCTCCTAACGGGGTGTCGACCACGACGTCGTGTCGACCAGCAGTACTTGGATCGCCAAGATCGTCGATCGGTGGCGTCGTCTCCGTGCTGACCTCAACGAGCGGTGGCGAATCGATGGAGTGCGCGAAGAACTTCGTACCACCCAGGAAGAGGGAACTAAGTCGGATCGTCGCAATATCAAGGAGTTCGTGTCGATTCATCGGTGTGGATCGTCAGTCCCGGTATGTGCCGCTCCCGATCTCGAGTTCGCCGTCCGTGAGGATCCAGCCTGACTGAGGACCACGGAGTTCGACCCGGGACCACTCGCGGTACTCGTTACCGGTCCAGCCCCCAGAGAACCACTCGTTGCGACCGTCGAGTTGTGTGGAGATGTAGACGGTCGCTTCCTCGCTTGTCTAGTAGTCGGCGTACACCCGGCCCTCGTACTCGAAACAGCGGTGTGTCGCCGAGTCCCCGGTAAAACAGTCAACCTGGGTCCGGTCGGCCTGCGGGGCGAGCAGCGGTTCGTCGTCAAACGGGTCGGCGGTGTCGATCGGCTCGTCGGCGACGTCGATCACGACGGACGGCGCACGGTCGATTCTGCAGCGGCTCTCGGAGACCGCAGAGATTGATATCGACCATCCGAAGCACGATTATCTTGCTCCGCACGGTGGTCGACGCGGGATGGGTGAGGTCCTCGTCCGCGCGTTCGGGTACACGGTCGCAGCCCGATATCTCGACAATTCGGAGGAGATGGTTCGCGAGCGGTATTCGCATATCGAGGCCGGAGAGCTAGGTGATGTTGCCACAGAAGCGCTTGAGGAGATCGACAGTATACCGCGATAAATTCCTTTCGAGTATAGTGGTACACCGCTGCGTTCACACCGCTTCGATAGTGAACAGCGAGTCGTCGGAGAGGATTTTCTGGACGCGGCCGTGCCAGGCCTTCGCGAACAGTTCGCGGTCCTCCTCGCTGGCCGTCCCGTCGATGATCTGCTGAAGGTTGCCGAGTGCCGGTCCGCCATTCGGCACATCGCTGATATGGTAGGCCACCTCGACGGTCGCGCCCGTATCCGTTCGGTGGAAGCGGAACGTCGGTGCTGCGCTGTCGGGCTCGAAGGCGTCGAAGGTCAGCATGTTCTGACGGTCACCGTGGCCACCACCGAGGCCGCCGAAGCCGTCCTCCTGCGCTGCGCCGGTCACGTACGAGATGAGCCGACTCATGACGCCGTAGGTGGTATCGTCGCGCGGCCCTGCCGCACGAACTTCGATCTCGCTTCGGACCGGATGGCCGTCGGGATACAGCGCATCGAGACCCACCTGTACGATTCGATAGGCGCCGGATGCGGTCGGACAGGAGTGCCCTGCCGCCTTCACTACGTCCTCGTAGGTGACGACGAACGGCTCGCCAGGTTCGAGGACTGCAAGCGCCTCCGCAACGGGGTCGCGGATACGGATCGGTTCGACATCGTATTCGACGGTCCAGTGTTCTTCAGTACGGTTCGTGTCTGTCGGGTTCGTGGTTTCTGACATTGGTCGTGGATTCTCGCGTGTAGTTGTGGCTCTGTGCTGTTAGTAGCGCAGCAGGCGCATGCCGTTGAGGATGACTGCGAGGACGCTGGCCTCGTGGACGAGCATACCTAGCGCGAGCGTGACGTAGCTCGTCAGTACGCCGGCCAGCAGCAGGCTCACGGTCAGCACTGCGAGGCCGACGTTCTCGTAGATGTTCCACCGGGTGGCTTTGCTCAGCGTCACCGCGTAAGGGATGCGCTCCAGGTCGTCGGCCATCAGTGCCATATCGGCCGTTTCGATGGCCGTGTCCGTCCCGGCAGCGCCCATGGCGATGCCAACGTCGGCGGTCGCCAGCGAGGGCGCGTCGTTGATGCCGTCGCCAACCATCGCTACGACGTGGCCGTTCTCGCGGTACTCTTCGATGGCCGCCTGCTTGTCTTCAGGGAGCAGTTCCGCGCGGTAGTCGTCGATGCCGACCTCCTCAGCCACCGCGGCCGCGACGAGCTCGTTGTCGCCGGTCAGCATCACCGTCTCGATACCGGCATCCTGGAGCTCCTGGACGACGCCGGCAGCCGCCTCCCGTAGTTCGTCACGCATAGCGATAGCGCCGATGACGACATCATCACGGACGACATGGACGACAGTCTCGCCGCGTTCCTCACGCTTGCGGACGTAGTCGGCGACCTTGTCGGGAACGTCGATCCCGCGTTCATCGAGCAGTTTTCGATTGCCGACGACGACTTCGCGGCCGTCGTGGTGGGCGGTGACGCCCTTCCCGGCGACCACCTCGAAATCGTCCGGGTCAGGGAGCGACCGCGCGTTCGTGGGTTCTGAACCGTCATCCGGCCGGATCGTCGTCCTCCCGCCATCGGTCACGGGGTCCTGCCGGTTCTGCACCGCCTCGAGGATGGCGTCACCGAGGTGGTGCTCGCTCTTCTTCTCGGCGATGGCTGCAAGTTCCAGCACATCGCCGGCTTCGGCGTCGAACCCGGCAACGCCGGCGACGGTGGTCTCGCCTTTCGTGAGCGTGCCCGTCTTGTCGAACGCGACGAGGTCGATTTTGCCGGCCCGTTCGAGATGTTCGCCGCCCTTCATCAAGACGCCGGAGCGTGCGGCGTTGCCAATGGCGGAGACGATGCTGACCGGTGGCCCGATCACCAGCGCGCCCGGACACCCGATGACGAGAAGGGTTAGTGACAGAATCTCGTTCTGCGTGACCGCGTAGGCCCCGATGGACAGCGCGATCACGCCTGGCGTGTAGTATTTGGCGAACCGGTCGATGAGGCTCTCGGTCGGTGACTGCGCCTCCTGGGCCTTTTCGACGCGCTGGATGATCCGCTGGAGCGTCGTATCCGTCCCGGAGCCGGTCGTCCGCACTTCCAGGGAACCTTCCTGGTTGATCGTGCCGGCGTAGACTTCGTCGCCGTCGACCTTGTGGACGGGGGCGCTCTCGCCGGTCACCGGCGCTTGGTTGACGGCGCTTTCTCCCTCGACGACCTCCCCGTCCACGGGAATCTTTTCGCCGGGTTTGACAATGACGATCTCGCCGTCTTCGACCTCACGGGCCGGCACCTCTCGTTGCTCGCCGTCACGGCGCACGGTGGCCGTGTCGGGCGTCATCTCCAGCAATTCTTCCAGGGCGTTGCGCGTTTTGCGCATTGTCCGCCCTTCGAGGTACGATCCCAGTGCGAACAGGAAGACCACTGCTGCGGCTTCCCAGTACGAGCCGATGACAATTGCGCCGACAGCGGCCAGCGTCACGAGCGTCTTGATGCCGAGTGTCCGGCTTGTGACCTCGTGGTAGGCGGTTTTGGCGATGTCGTAGCCGCCGACGATCGCTGCGAGGATCAAGATTGCGGCGCTCGCCGTGTCGAAGGCGGAGACGTAGCCGAGCGTCCAACCGCCGGCGTACAGCAGGCCGCTCACCACGACGATGATGGCCTTCCGGTGTTTGCGATAGTACTGTTTGACTGATTGGGTATCCATGGCTTTCCTCCTCAGGCGGGCTGGGGCGTGTAGCCTTGGTTTTCGATGGTCTGTTCGAACGTGGTGGGATCGGTAACGTTGTCGTCGTACTCAATCTCGACCCGGCCAGTCGTGTAGTGAACTTCAACATTTTCGACGCCGTCCTGATTCGCAAGGGCGCGTTCGACGGTACTGGCACAGCTCGGACAGTCGAAGTCCATCACGCGGAGTTGCGTTGTTTCGCTCATCACAGTTCTACGTAGTGCCCATACCCACTAAAGTATTTTTTAGATGACATGTTCGAATATAGATACGGGATGTTTGAACGGACAAACGAGTTATCTAGAGCTTTGACAGGTTACCGAAGGCGGGCATCAGGTGGAGTCCGTGCGATGGTCGCCACTACTTAGCCTGTACACGCTGTCGGTTCACATATGAGCACGTCCGACCACGAACTCGCGGATATCGCCGTTCGAGATACGCGGGTCTCCGATGCGATTGATGAACCGATGCGAGCGATGATCCTCGATATTCTGGCCGAGGAGGCCCTGACCGCGACCGAGGTCCACGAACGCCTAGAGGATCGCGGTGTCGAGCGGACGGAGAACACGGTTCGACACCACATCAACGAGCTCCGAGACGCGGGCCTCGTCGACGTCGTTCGCTTCGAGGAGGGGCGCGGCGGGACGACGAAGTACTATCACGCAAACACGATCGTCCTCTCGTACTCACTACCGGATTCGGCCGACGACGCCGTCGAGGAGATGATCGACGCCGTCCAGCCCCAGATTACGGACGCACTCACCACGCTCACGGAGGAGTACGACAACGCGATCGAGGAGATCGTCGCGGATATGCAGCCCTGCGAACACTGCCGGACCCAGAAATACGAGACGTACGTCCTCCTGACCGTCCTGCGGCGTGCGTTCGTCCGTTCGTACCGAAACTAAGAACCACCAGCTACTGCCCTTTGGCGGTCCGTCCGACGAAAGACGACCGAACGAACGTAAATTCGACGATTGGACGCCAACCGTTTTCCCCGAACCTTCCCCACTTTGGGAATGGGACCACTACACTGTGTTCGCCCACCCGGTGGGAACTCTATGCAATCGGCACAACTCCTCGAACTCGCACAGCTCCTCGAACAGTATGTCAGCCTCGGCGTCTTCCTGGTAGCTGCCGTACTCGGCGCGTTCAGTTACCGCGCGTGGCGCCGCGAGCGTGACCCGCGAATGCGGATCATTGCAGTCGGATACGGTATGTTCGGCCTCTACGGGCTCATCGTATTCCTCGAATACATCTTGATCCCGTACCTCCCCTACGCGACCCTCGAACTGCTCGAACACGCCAGTGCGCTCCTCATTCTGGGCGGCCTGCTGACATTCTTTGTCGCCCTTACCAGAACGTGAGCAATGTCGGAGCCAGATCTGGAGTTGGCGTCCCGCCGGGCGATCTACCAGAACGTCGCCGACAATCCAGGTGTTCACTTCCGCCAGCTCCTTGACGAACTCGAGTACGCGCAGGGGACGCTCCAGTACCAGCTCCGGTGGCTCGTAGAGGAAGGGCTCATAGAGGTGTCCGACGATGGTCAGTATACCCGCTACTACCCGGCCGCTGAGTTCAACGAGGACGATCAGACCGTAATGAACGCCCTCCGGCGCGAGTACAGCCGTCGGATCCTCGCCCATCTCCTCGCGGATGGGCCGCTCACGACGAGCGAACTGAGCGAGCGCCTGGACAAAGCCCAGTCGACAGTCTCCTGGCATCTCTCGAACCTTGCTGATGCCGGCCTCGTCACAAAAGAGCGGGATGGCCGGCGCGTCATCTACGAAGTTACCGACGCGGACCGCGTCACGTATCTCTACACGATACACCGTCAGTCGTTCACGGACCGCGTGGTCGACCGGCTATTGGACCTCTGGGAGGGTTATTGAGCGGATGCCCCGACCGTAATCGTTCCACGGAGCACGAACAGCCGTAACAGGAGCACGTACACGAGAAACATGATCGTCGGCCCGAGGAGTGGGACGATGAGGCCCGCCAGATCGGTGCCGACGGCGGCCGCATGAAGCGTGGCGAATACGAACCCGCCGTAGGCGAACGCGTGAACAACCCGAGGCCCCCACGGCTGGCCGAATCGCGTCGCATCCGTGAATCCAAGCACAGCGACGACGAGCAGCAGTAGTGCTCCGACACCGACGGCGCCCCCTCCGAGGAAGTATGACAGCGAGTACGCCGGTGCCGGAGCTTGGCCGGTGACGACGAACCAGGTGTCGAGGAGTCCAAGGCCAGCGTGGAGGAGGGTGACGACCATCGCAAACACCGAGAGTTCGACATGAACGCGTTGTGCCGCCCGGTAGAGAATACCGAACGATTCGGTATTGTAGAGAATACCGGTGAGAACTGCGAGATACAATGCCGGATATGCGATCAGCGCAGCGCCGCGGTCGAGAAGCCAGACGACTTCGGACATCACGAGGCCCCCGTCGTTGCGACGACATCAGGACAGCCATCCCCGTCCTGGAAGTTGTTCTCTGTCTCTGGCCGCGTTGGACACTGGTCCTGTGAGTCGGGGATACTGTCCCCGTCGTAGTCGTCAGGTGCTTGGCGCGTTGCGACAGTCTGGTTGACGAGGTTTGCCTGTTTTTGCTCGGTCGCCTGTGTCGCCCGGACGTCCCCGATCTGCCAGAGAAGGGGGACCGCGACGACCAACAGGAGGAGTGCGGCGATCGTGATGCGTTGTTTACGCGTCCAAGACATGGGTGTCAAAGCCGTCTGTCGGGTGGAAGACGCCGTCGTGAACGATGAGTGCCTCAAGACCATCCCAGTTGTCTGCGAGTGCTTTGGCCTCCTCGAGCGGAAGTGCAGCGAGCGTCGTCGCAAGTGCATCCGCTTCCATACAGTCCCGCTCAGCGAGGACAGTCACCGATTCGTGTCGGGAGCCGAATCGCTCGGTCGCAGGATCGTAGATGTGGTCAGTACCGGCACGTTCGCGGCGATAGTTTCCGGAGGTGGCAACGGCCCAGTCCGTCTTGAGGATCTTGAGCGGCTTCGTGTCACCGTATGGACTTTCGACGGCGATTGGCCCGACTGGGGGCGACATATCGCCACCGCCGCTGACGAAGCCACGTCGGCCGAGTCCAGCGAGCGTCTCTGCTGCACGATCGACGATGTATCCCTTTGCGATACCGTTGAGATCAAGAGGGACCTCGGTACTGACGTGGTAACCGCTGATACTGATCATCCCGGTATCGAACGTTTCTGGGACGGCGTCATCGTCCCCTCGTAGATACGCCTTGAGCGAGTGCTCGACACGGCCCTGGTGAATGTCGAAGACGTTCTCGGTTCGGTCGTAGTATTCGAGTCCACGATGCACGAGGCGAGCGACGTGTTCGTTCTCGACTGCGCCCTGGCTGTTGAGTCGACCGACTGCGCTATCGGCATCGAACGCGTTTAGCTCGTCTTCAAGGTCCTTGACCGTGCACCGGGCGGCGTCCGCCGCAGCAGCGGCGCGGATTCCCTTCACTTCGATGTGAAACGACGTATCACAACACCGAAAATCACGGTGCGTGGCTCCTACTCGTTCGTATGCTGTTTCGAGACCGGCCATCCTCTGTACTTACTCCTCCTCGTCTTCTTCGTGCTCCTCTTCGTACTCTTCGTCCTCATGTTCCTCGTACTCTTCTTCGTGGTCCTCGTCGTACCCGGACTGTGTCTGCACAGCGGGGGTAAAGTCCTGATTGGGCGTGGGAGCGTCAGCTCCGACCTGCTGGGGTCCGTTAGTGTCGTCGCTGACGGGATCGGCCGCCTGTCCGAGGCCGAGGCCAGGGAACGCGAGCCCCCCAGCGACGAGTGTGGTTAGCAGTGCACCGACGAGGGTGAATGCGACGAGTCGGTTGTTCGGAACGGGAAGGCGCATTGTTTGCAATCGAGCAGAGACACACGGTTGTAAAGTGCATTTGCGTCCAGCTATCGAATCGTCGTACAGTCATCGAATAGTCTGGTTGATTGAGTTTGATATCATTTTCTCCCACTCCCAAAAAACTGAAATTTACTGCTCCCGAACATAACGAAGAGATGGCACATTTCGTGATGTCCAGGAGATTTGAGATCGGTAAATGGCACGCGCCTTGAGCCACCGACGACTGTAGTCCGTGAATGCGCACCTGTGGAGGGGCGATGATAGTCGATTATACTGTTCGACGATATCCCTGATAGGCTGCTGGCAATCCGAGGGGGAGTGCCAGGAGCCCGAATCCGATCAGAGCGTATACGGCTCCCTGCCAGCGTCTCACGGCTTGGACTGTCGCGACGACGCCGACGAACGCAATCAGATAGGCAAGATCACTCCAGAGCACGTCGTAGGTCGAACAGTACAGCCAGCAAACGAACGTGTAGGCCGGGGCGTTCCAGGTTGGGGGATGGAGTTTCGCCCAGAAGAACCGGCAGTACGTGGTCCAGCCTAGCATTGCCAGGGTCGACAACCCGACGAGCCATACCGGTGCCCCACGGCTCCTGTCGCCGTATCGCCGGTATCCGGCGAGGAAGAGTGCGGGGAAGCAGAAAACCCACAGCCAGATGCCGATAGTGTAGGTCACCGGCCAGTGCTCGATCCGGGGCTGTGCAATCGGTAATCGTAGAGACTCGGGCAGCGTCGCCCACGGGAACGAGGGGTCGGGGACTGGATTCGTGAGAAACGGCACCAGACAGAGGACAGTCCCGACGAGTAGTCCGTACAGACCCAGCGACGTGTATCGGTCAAGCCACGCTGGAAGCTGCGGACGCGTCGACTGTTGACGGCGGTCGGAGAATCTGATCATCGTTCAAGTTTGCTGGACGGGAATCAGGGATCTCGTTCGAGTGCTTCGAGTCGCTGTTCGTATTCCTCATCGGTCATCTCACCGCGGGCGTAGGCGAGCCGGAGCTCCTCGAGGGCTTGGTCTGAGCTACCTTCACTTCCCGTAATCGCACGGTAGATGAGGTAACCACCGCCGACGAGGGCGGCGAGGAACAGTAACTGCATCACGATGCCGACGATGAACATCCAGCCAGGCATCGTCCCGTCGCCCCACATATGACCGCCCCACATCCCGCCCATCATTGGGCCGAACCCCATCATCCCGAAGCCCATGAAGAGCAGCGGGAAGATGACGAACGCCACGATGATAACGAGGAGGAGCGTGACAAGTCGCGTATCGTCTGAATTTGTAGGCATATTGCATTCCCTCCGTGAGTTTGGGTCTCAAGTACTACTACGTCCTGACTATTCAATGCGGTTGTGCCTTTGATTTGTACGTTCTAACCGCTCGTATTCTTTGGAATTCCCACTTCCCACGGCCTTGGGCCGAACTATCTGAAGGAAAACTGCAATAGATGATCCCGTCGAAATGACACCTATGGTGGCGACGATGATCGATGGTATCATTGAAGCCCTACGCATCGGAGTCGGCTTTCTCTGGACGGCAGCGTGGGCGATCATCATGGGGCTCACGGTTACGAGCCTCGTCCAGGTCTACGTCTCCAAGGAGCGAATGGCACAAGTGCTGGGCGATGGTAACCTGGGCGGGCTCACCAAGGCAACCGCGTTCGGGGCGGCAAGTAGCGGGTGCAGTTTCGGCGCCGTCGCCATTGGGAAGGGACTGTTCAAGAAGGGGGCGCACGCGGTGAACTTCTTCGCATTCATGTTCGCGTCGACGAACCTCATCGTCGAACTGGGACTGATGATCCTGATTCTACTGGGTTGGGAGTTCCTCCTCGCGGAACTGCTCGGCGGCCTCATCCTCATCGCCGTAATGGCCGTCCTCGTCCACCTCACACTGCCAGAGAACCTCTTCGACGAGGTCCGGGAGGCGCTCAACGAACGCGACCGTGAGTCAGGCGTCACCGAGGACCCGACCTGCGGGATGGAGGGCAGCGACGAGTACACCCTCACCACAGACGGCGGCGAGACGCTAGAGTTCTGCTCGGAGGGCTGTATGGAGACCTACCGCCAGGAGACGTCGAGTCGTGGCGGGTGGCGTGACGAGTTGTTGTCGTGGGGTGGCTGGTACAAAGTCGGGAATCAGTACCGCAAGGAGTGGTCGATGATTTGGAAAGACGTTATCGCTGGCTTCCTCATCTCCGGGTTCGTCATCGTCTTCGTCCCCCAGTGGGTCTGGAACACTCTGTTCATCCAGGGCGACGGGCTTCTCGTGACCGCCGAGAACGCGATTATGGGTGTCGCCATCGCCGTCATCAGCTTCGTCGGGAGCATGGGCAACGTCCCGTTCGCCGTCGCGCTCTGGGGCGGCGGCATCAGCTTCGCCGGCGTCATCGCGTTCGTCTACGCCGACCTCATTACAATTCCCGTGTTGAACGTCTACCGGAAGTACTACGGCTGGAAGGTCATGCTGTACATTCTCGGCGTCTTCTTCGTGACGATGGCGTTCACGGGCTTCCTCATGGAGTTGCTGTTCGACGCCTTCGGCATCGTCCCCGATTTAGCCGGTGGCGAGACGGCGACCGAACAGACGTACTTCGAACTAAACTACACATTCTACCTCAACCTCATCGCGTTCGTGCTCTCCGGATTCCTGCTGTATGTTTATCGTCGCGGTCTCGGTGCGCCCGGCCAGTACCGCGACCCCGTCTGTGGAATGCGGATCGACGACAGCGAGCCAGCGGCGACGCACGACGGCGAGACGTACTACTTCTGCTCGCAGACCTGCAAGGAGACGTTCGAAGAGGACCCTGACGAATACGCCACAGGGCATCCGATGGTGATGGAGGGGCACGATCACTAACGGACGTCTGAAGGCTCCCATACTCCAGCTAAACATCCTTGATCTCGATAGTTGGCGATCCGGAGGGTGATTTCGTTATAGCTGGATGGAACTTCGAATCCAAAGTTTCCCCTAGAGTATATCACCATGATCGAAGGGGAAATCCGCTAAAGAGAGGGGACCGTATGTACCCCTGTATGACGACGACCATCACCGTGGAAGGAATGTCGTGCGGTCACTGTGAGCAGACGGTCGAAGAGGCCCTTGAAGAGGTCTCTGGCGTGACTGCCGTGACCGTCGACAGGGAGGGCGAACAGGCAAGTGTCGACGGTGAGGCAGAGGTTACGGCCCTCGTGGAGGCCGTCGAAGACGCAGGGTACACCGCTCACGCCTGAGTATCGTGATCTGCGGATAGCATGGACAGCTTCGAGACCTCGGCCATCCGTTGTCTTTGAAGATTACCTACGCTGGCCCTGCTGTACGGTTTCAGGGGCGAAGATTCAGGAAGCCGGCGGATCCAGCTCTAAAGAGCATATGATCTATGGACGATCACAAAGATACAACTGAGAATTCCCCGGGAGGAGAGGACCAGCAGGACACCAGCAGTCACCAGCATGAACACGGCGAGCACGATGAAGCGGTCGCTGAGTCTGACGAGCAACGGGTAGAACAGGAGTTACTGGAGGACGAGGCTCACCCTGCTGCGGCGGAGGGTGAGGCGCTCCACGAGCAGCACGACCACGCCGGCCACGAGGGCGAAGGACACGGCCACGGTTCCCACGAGGGACACGGTGAGGGACATGGCGGGATGCACGAAGGCCACGAGCAGATGTTCCGGCGGCGCTTTTTCGTTTCGATACTCCTGTCGATTCCCGTCCTCCTGTACAGCGAAATGCTCCAGGAGTGGCTCGGGTTCTCCGTCCCAGCCTTCCCGGGGAGTGAATGGATCAACCCCGTCTTCGCGGTCATCGTCTTCGCGTACGGTGGGATTCCGTTCCTTCAGATGGCGGTACCGGAGCTGAAAGACCGGGCGCCGGGGATGATGACGCTGATCTCGATGGCGATCACCGTCGCGTTCGTCTACAGCCTCGCGAGCGTGGTTTTCCCGGCGCAGTCGGCGTTCTTCTGGGAGCTCGTGACGCTCATCGACATCATGCTGCTCGGCCACTGGATCGAGATGCGGTCGGTGCGGCGGGCCTCGAGCGCCGTCGACGAGCTGGCGAAACTGATGCCCGACACGGCGGAACGACTCACCGAGGACGGCGAGACCGAAGAGGTCCCTGTCAGTGAACTCTCCGAGGGCGACCTCGTGCTCGTCCGGCCGGGCGCGAGCGTGCCCGCCGACGGCGTCGTCGAGGAAGGCGATTCGGACGTCAACGAGGCGATGATCACGGGTGAGTCCAAGCCCGTCTCGAAGGAGCCTGGCGACGAGGTCATCGGCGGCACCATCAACGGCGACGGCAGTCTCCGCGTCCGTGTTGGCGCGACGGGCGAGGAGACGACGCTCGCGGGCATTATGCGGCTCGTCGAGGAAGCCCAGCAGAGCAAGTCGAAGACCCAGGTGCTGGCCGACCGCGCGGCTGGCTGGCTGTTCTACGTCGCCCTCAGCGCGGCAGTCGTGACCGCACTCGCGTGGACAGTCGCAGTCTCGTTCAACGCGACGGTCATCGAGCGCGTCGTGACGGTGCTCGTCATCGCCTGCCCACACGCCCTTGGACTTGCCATCCCCCTCGTGGTCGCGATCAACACCTCCCTGGCGGCGCGCAACGGGATGCTCGTCCGCGACCGGATCGCGATGGAGGACGCGCGGAATCTGGACGCCATCATCTTCGACAAGACGGGAACGCTCACCGAAGGCGAGCACGGCGTCGTCGATATGGCGACCGTCGACGGCGTCGACGAGGACTATGCGCTCGCACTGGCGGCAGCTGTCGAGAGCGATTCCGAACATATGATCGCGCGAGCCATCCGCGAGGCAGCTGACGAGCGTGATCTCAATGCCCCTGACGCGTCCAGCTTCGAGGCAATCAAAGGACGAGGGGTCCGCGCGAACGTCGACGGCAACGAGGTGTACGTCGGCGGCCCGAACCTATTGACCCAACTCGACAGCGGGAGGCCTGACCACCTCCAGCACTTCGCTGACAAGGCCGGACAGAACGCCCAGACCGTGGTGTACCTTGTTCGCGATGGAGACCTGATCGCCGCCTTCGCGATGGCCGATGTGATCCGCGAGGAGAGTTTCCGCGTCGTCGACGCCCTGCATGATCTGGGGATCGAGGTGGCGATGCTGACTGGCGACTCCCAGGACGTCGCCGACGCCGTCGCTGACGAACTGAGCATCGACACGGTGTTCGCAGAGGTTCTCCCCGAAGACAAAGACGAGAAAGTCCAGGAGCTCCAGGACCAGGGCAAGCTCGTGGGGATGGTCGGTGACGGCGTCAACGACGCGCCGGCGCTGACGCGGGCCGACGTCGGTATCGCCATCGGGAGCGGTACCGACGTCGCCGTCCAGTCGGCGGACGTCATCCTCGTCCAGAACAACCCGATGGATGTCGTTCGACTGGTCAAGCTGAGCAAGGCGAGCTACCGGAAGATGCAGGAGAACATTGTCTGGGCAGCGGGGTACAACGTCTTCGCGATTCCGCTTGCAGCAGGCGTGTTGGCACCAATCGGGATTCTGCTGTCTCCCGCCGTAGGAGCGCTCCTGATGTCGCTGAGTACGGTCATCGTCGCGATCAACGCACAGCTGCTTCGGCGCGTGGACCTGTCCATTCCCGAGCTCCCAAGTGCGACTCCGCCTACTGACGCTCAACCCGCTGACTGAAGATTGCTCTCTCGCTGCTCACATCGGATGAATTCTTTCGGGTGGACAACGGTTCTGGAATCGGAATGCCCGTTTTAAACCCTAGAAGATCCCCAGAATGAATCCAATACCCATCACGATGAGGATTGTCGCCGTGAACGCTGGCAGGTACTCGGCATAATCTTCAAGCCGGTCCTCGTAGCGCTGGTAGCCAGCCACGAGCACCAGCGTCACACCGACGAGTGACGTAATGACGGCCAGCGAGTAGACGAGCATCAGTTCGAGGCAATAGGTCGAGCCGGTGCAGATCGCAATAATATCGAACTCCTCGTTGTGGGTGAATCCGAGGGCGAACGCAAGGGCTGCCATCCCGTAGAGCCCACGATCGGAGGTCTCCTCAAGATCGTCGTGAGAGTGGGAATAGCCGGACTGGCTTACGAACGGAACTATCCGCCGAGCCCGAGCGATCCATCCTTGGGTATCGTCGTCGACGTGGGCATGACCGTGGTCGTGGGCGTGATCGTGGTGCTCGTGGTGGTCACTATGGTCGTCATCGTGATTTGACGTGGTGTGGTCGTGCCCACTGACGTATTGCCAGATTCCGAGGACGATGAGTAGCGTCCCGGCAACGTAGTTCATCCAGGGAATCTGGGTGAGGCCGAAATACGAGAGCGCCCAGAAGTAGACGACCACCATTGCAATACTACTGATGAGATGTCCAATCCCAAGAATGAGGCTCGATGCAGTCCCGGAGACCCATTTGTTCGGTTTGTCGAGCGCGTAGCTCGCTGCAATTGCCCATCCGTGGCCCGGCGCGAGACCGTGCGTGAGACCGAGGGCAGTTGCCCCGAGTGCGAGTGCGAACACTCCGTTGGCCATCTACTCGATAGTAGAGTGAGAATTGCTTATACGGGTTGTTATGACCCGATTCGGGAGTTCGTAATAATGACGCTCTTGAGGAGTGCCATCCATAGCTGAGGTATGAGAACGAGTTTGAACATTCCCCAAGAGGTTCTCGAGTCGTTCGATACGACGTGGCAAGACGAAGGATTGGAATCACGCTCCCGTGCCGTCCGTGAGGCGATTCAGGAATACATCGAGCGTCACACGGAGCTGGAAGAGTTGGAAGGCCCTGTCGTCGCAGCGCTGGCGTTCGATTACGAGCACACACTCGTCATCGGTGAACTCCATACGGTTCAGCACGAGTTTGAGGAGGTCATCAGTAACACACAACATATGCACCACGGGGAGTGGTGTCTTGAGACGCTCTTCTGTCAGGGCTCTGCAGCACGAATCCGGGAGTTGGTGTACCGCCTCCGAGATTTCGATGCCGTCGGACGCGTGAACGTCATGTTCCTCCAACCGGAGCTCTCCGCGATGTCCAAGGACTAAGTCGCGTTCTCCGGACAGCATTAATATCGACGCATCTGTACCACCAGTAATGGCCGTTCGACTGAGATTGGCACCTGCGTTCCCCGGCCGAGGCTGCACCTCTCTACGCCGGTGGTGAGCAGTTATGTCTCCATCTCATTCATCACCTCCCACGTGCGCGCTCTGTGATGGAACCGTACCCGACCACCGAGTCGTCGGTGCTGACGATCCTCTCTTTTGTTGTACAGGGTGTCAGAGCGTCTATCGTGTCCTTGGTGATGAGGAACCGGAACCTGGACGGATGGACACAACACCCGGAGTGAGGCACACTCCCAGCGTTGAAGAAATTCAGCACGCTGGAGGCTCCACTGAATCGACGACCGAGTCACGTGTTTTCTTCCAAGTCGATGGGATGCACTGTGCGACGTGTGAAGCATTTCTCGAATCAGTCGCCAAGAGCTGTGAGGGCGTCACTGACGCCGCGGCGAGTTACGTTACCGAGACGGTCCGTATCACATACGACCCTGATCGCGTCTCGAAGGAGACTCTCTGTGATATCTTGAGTACGCTCGGCTATTCGGCAACCCTTCGTGCTGGAGGGAATGATGGCGCACCGACTGTAATCGGACAGTCACGGCGATCTGACGAGCCGAATGAACGAGGCATTGACGAGGTGCTGGGATTCCGTTACGCTGTTGGCGTCATTTTCGGGACGTTCATGCTCCTCCCATATGCGGCCCTCCTCTATCCGGCGCAGCTCTCGTCGTTCTTTGGTGACGGGACGCTCGATATGTACGCGAGTGCGTCCGGACTCGGTGGTGGAGATAGCCTGTTGATCCTGCCGCTCTTTCTCGTTTTGACAGGGGTTGTTCTGTTGTTCACCGGCCTGCCGTTGTTACAGGGTGCGTATGTCAGTCTGAAGATGCGACAGCCGAACACCGACCTGCTCGTCGCACTAACCATCGTGGGTGCCTACGTGTATAGCACGATTGCCTTCCTCCTCGGGCGGCTCGATGTGTTCTACGACCTCACGATTGTGGTTGCCGCGAGTGTGGTGGCCGCTATCTTCTACGAATCACTGAGCAAGCAGCGGGCGATGGATCGCCTGACGAATCTCACTATCTCTCACGTCACCGAAGCCAGGCGGTATGGCGTCGATGGGACGACGACGGTCGACGTACACGATCTGGAACCCGGGGAGCGTGTCCTCGTCCGCGAGGGCGAACGAATCCCGGTCGATGGAGTTCTCGCTGAGGGTGAGTGTACGGTCGATGAAGCGATCGTGACGGGCGAGTCGCTCCCGGTATCGAAGCAAGCGGGAGACGAGGTCGTCGGCGGGGCGGTCGTCACAAATGGTGCTGCTGTTCTCACAGTGAGCGATGGGACAACCAGTAGTATCGATCGCCTCATCACCTCTGTTTGGAATCTCCAGAGTGGGGATCACGGCGTCCAGCGGCAGGCCGATCGGTTCGCGTCGGTCATCATCCTGCTCGTCGTCGGTGGGGCGGTACTCGCCGGAGTGGGGTCGCTGGTGATGGGGACTGTCGTTCCCGTCGCCGTTCTGACGGCGCTGGCGGTTCTCTTGGTTGGATGTCCGTGGGCACTTGGTCTGGCAACCCCGCTTTCGGTGGCAACCAGTATCGAACAAGCGGTAGATCGGGGCATCGTCATCTTCGACGAGACCGTCTTCGAGCGCCTTCGGAACGTCGACGTCGTCGTCTTCGATAAAACGGGGACTCTCACGACCGGCCAGATGGATGTCCTCGAGGCAGATGTACCGTCGGATCTCCTTGAAATCGTCGCGGCCCTCGAACAGCGAGCATCCCACCCGGCGGCCGACGCGATCGTGAATGCGTTCGCACAAGGGAGTCACGACGGCGACCGGTCGAGAGCCGATGGTGGTGTTGCCGATGGAAGTGATCACGAGCACGCAAAGGACATCACTGAATTCACGAGCCACGCGACTGGCGTCGAAGGAGTCGTCGCGGATACACACGTTCTCGTTGGGAATCTCCATCTCTTCGCGGAACTGGGGTGGTCGGTTAGCGAGCAGATCGAGACGCGTGCCGCAGAGGCACGAACGGCCGGTCACCTTCCGGTCGTCGTCGGTCGGGACGGTCATGCAGAGGGTGTCATCGTCGTGGGCGATGAACCACGCTCGGGCTGGGATGACACACTCACGCAACTGAGTGACCGTGCTATCGAGATCGTCGTTCTGACCGGTGATGATGAGGCTGCCACTGATTTTCTCGACAGCCATCCTGCCGTCGATCACGTGTTCGCGGGGGTCCCACCCGCAGGCAAGACCGCGACAATCCGGCGGTTACAGTCCCGGGGACAGGTTACGATGGTCGGTGATGGGACGAACGATGCCCCGGCCCTTGCGACCGCAGATTTGGGGATCTCGCTTGGTGGTGGAACGGCACTCGCGTCCGATGCCGCGGATATTTCTATCGTCGGTGACGACCTCGCGGCGGTGGAGACGACGTTTGACCTCGCAGATGCAGCTCGTCGGCGTGTCAAACAGAATAATGGGCTAGCGCTGCTCTACAATGGAGTTACGATGTCCCTCGCAGCGACGGGGTTGCTGAATCCGGTGTTCGCGATGGGTGCGGTCGTGGCGACCGGCGGTCTCCTGGCGGCAAATTCGTTTCGAGACCTGCTTCACGAGTAGCGGTTTCATCCTTTCGAAGCGGCAGATACCTGCTGCAACCGGTGAAGACGGTACCTATCGTTTCATTCGAGAAATTCGAAGGCACCGAGACCCACGTACCCGGTCGCAAAGCCCGCGGCGATGATGCCTCCAGAGAGGACCTGGTAGAACGGCGTCGACGGGAGGAAGCCGGTCGCAAGGCTGCCGACAACGATCAGTACCGCTGCTAGTCCCCAAAAATACGTACTGTCGGCGCTTCCTCTTCATATCTTGACCCATTCGTCCATTCCGAGTACCGTGTTACGGTAGATACCTCACCTCAGTCGGCGGGGATGATGGCGGCCGATTGATCGGGCTGTCGGGCTGTTTGAACCGAGTAGATCAGACTCCCAGTGAAGAGGACGAAGCTCCCAACGATGAATACTGCACTGAGCGGCGATGCCGAATCGACGAACACCCAGTAGAGGGGGGCGGCAATCGATGGTCCGGCAGCAAGCACCGCAATCTTTGCGACGAGTGGCCCACAGCAGCCACAAGTACACGTCCCGACGATTGCAGCACTCCCGGCGGTTCCTTCGGTCATACCAGCTCGTTCTTTAACGCGCCAGTGACGGGCGATAAGGGCAGCGTTCAATCCGATGAGTGCGCTCAGCGTCCCGACGACTATGACTTGGCCGGGTGACACGGCCAGGAAGAACGGGATATGTATGAACGGGAGATGGGGAATCGCGATTTCGAGCGTCGGCCACGACATCAACTGATAGATTGCGGGCAGAACGACGACCGTCACCTTCTCGGGAAAGCCTTCGTCGGGGAAAAACGAGAGGTACCCCGTCACGGAAACGAAAAAGAGCGCTAACACGACACCAACGCCGATTCCGAAGCGACGTGCAACCGGATCACGCATGACTGCGCGAATAACGCTTCCTGCATCCTTCCAAACGACATAACCGACCAAGATTGGCGTGCCGAGGACAATGGCGTACCCGAGTGGATGTGTATCGCTTGCCGGTCCAGGAAGAAGGTAGGGGTATGCGATCCAAAATCCCATGAGGATGCCGAGAAACGTGTACCGAGGGCGAGATGGCCAGCGGAGTCGTCCAATGACGAAGCTCACAGCAACGATGCCTAAGCCACTCAGCAGTGCCAGTGGTTGATACCAGGATCGAGGGAACGGCATTGAGCGCGCAGTATATGTCGGATCCGGAGAGAGCCCTTCGAAGAGCACGGCTCCAAGCGCAGTGATTGTGATTCCGACAAATACGCCGTAAAGCGCCGCCGTCGCAGTGATCCGATCTGTCCGTTTGAGCAGGATGAATCCGCCGAGAATAGCGACACCGACGAGACCAAGAATAACACCGTGTCCTTGCGAGATTCCACCGCTTCCGGTTGTACCGTGAGCGGACGCAATAGGGACTTGAGTGAGCGTAACGATCGCGACGAGAAATACAGAGGGTAACCGAACTGACCCGATCCGAGAGGTCTGTCCAGAGGGAGGTCCATTCCGTGGTTGACACTCTTCCGGTGACATTATTCTGTCTTAGGCAAGGAGCCACTTCTACCTGACTGATTCATTTTCGATATTCTGAATTTGTCCGTCGTTGTATCATGTTGGATGTAAAATCATCCTCGTGTAAAGGTATGACCAGCACGGTGAATTCACTCGTCATCCAGAAAAACGAGGAACTGTATATGTTTGAGGAACCAGATCGGAAGAACGGCTCCAACCCCTGCAGCGAGTAGGAGACTATTCGAGGCCGTCCATACGATCTGTGCAAGTACGGTTCCAATAATCAAGACGCCGTTGTATGCGATGGCATTCACCGCTAAATCGCCTCTCGCCTCAGGCCGGGGCCACTTGATGAGACTAAGCTTGATCGCCGATGTCCGGCCGGAAGCTACTGCGACAAGAAGTCCGAGCAAGCCGGATACACACCAGCCGAGTACGGTTAGTGGCCAACTGTATACTACCGATGCGATGGCAAGAACAACCAGATACGGACTGGTGCTTGTCCCGATCTCTACGGCGGTATAGCGGGTCAAAATGTTTCCCTCGGTTCCTTGTTGTGCGGTAGCCATCTGTACGGATTATGAGAAGAGTATTGAAATGCATCAGGGATGTTCCGTCGAGGATTTGAACCTCGGTCCTCGGTGTGAGTTGCCAAGATGATTGGCCGAGCTATACCAACGGAGCATTTCTAACTTGGGGCCTCAGTATTTGAAATACGACCGGTGTTCTACTTAATGGGAATCCGCCCTTTCCTCTTATCATGGGGGCTTTGATACCGTGGTATGGAGCGTCGAAAGATTCTCAAGACGGCTGGAATTCTCGCGACAGGTGGCGTAACTAGTCTTGCCGGATGCAGTAGTTCGGAGAACGGAGATAGTGGCGGTGAGCCGACCGCAACTCAGACGCAGGAGACAGGTGGTGGGTCAGGAGACTCGAATACGGTTATGATGGTCACCGAAGGGAGCGAGTATTATTTCGATCCTATCGGCCTGTTCATCCAACCCGGGGAAACTGTAACGTTCGAAATCCAGAGTGGGAGCCACTCGGCAACCGCCTACAAAGAGGGAACGAGCACAGCATCTGTTACCCGGATTCCTGAAAGCGCAGAAACGTTCAATAGCGAAACGCTGAGTGAACAGGGCGCAACGTACGAGCACACGTTCGGGACCACGGGGACGTACGATTACTTCTGTATCCCGCACAAGACCCTGGGGATGGTCGGCCGGATCGTCGTCGGCGAACCCGGCGGTCCCGCGGAGGAGAGTATGCCGCCGGACGGAGACGTTCCCGAAAGCCAGACCATCGTCGATCAAGGCAGCGTCTCGTACAGTTCGTTCTCCGGGTAGGCGGCCGCGTATACTGCGAGCTGTGCACTCTGGAATCGCTTGTACACCATATGGCCGACATTGACTCTGCTTCGGACTTCCAGTATGGAGACATACGCTGTCGATGACGCTCGCACAAGGCTCGTGGCCGACATACACGGATGCTGCCCTCGATAGTGTTCGGCGAGAACGACGCGAGGTCGAACGCGAATGTCGAGCATTCCAACGGTTTCGCCAGCGTATTCAGACAGTCGACACACAGACTCCTCGGTTCGAACGGTCCGTTGTTGGAGTGAATCAGAACTTTACATCCGAAGAGAAGTCGATCCGTGATGCCATCGAGCCTTGGTATCATGATACTGTGATGGCGGTCGACCACTACGGCGATGTGTACGGTGGTTCGTTCGAGGCGAGCCTCAGTGCCGAATTCGGGGTCGATGTGTTGCTTCTGATCTCAGAAGCGACTACGTTCTCACCGCTCATCAAACAACGACTCCTCAAGGCCACACAGCAGTGTATTGACAACCGGCGGGTCTTTCTAGAAACTCTCCAAGACGAATTCACCACGCTCAAAGACGCGAAATCCACAGTTCAGGAAATTCGAGAGGCGATAGCAGAACTTGATTCGACGGAATTACAGGGCCTCTCAGATACTGAACTGATCGACCGATACGACACCCTTCACACGTTGAATGATAAATGTCAGAGCTGGATCCAGCAACGGCAGGAGGAAATCCACGCTCATCGAATCGATCGGTCAGCAGATGCGGATGCCTACACTGATCTCTGTTCATATCTCTATGAGGATCTGGAGGTTGATTATCCGGTATTGACGACGTTTGTCGATATCTTGGAAATCATTTCCCAATATGAGTAGTTCCCTCTTTCACCTCCTACTCAGTCGTCAGTGCCGGTTTCCAGCAAATCTACTTTGTTAACGGTTTTGTCTATCCGGTCACAACAGTACACATGGAATTCGACTTTGTGCGCTCGGTGGCTCCCCTCGTCGTAATTGTCGCCATCGCGGCGATTGCGCTCACGACCGTGATGACCTCCTCAACAGTTTTCATGATGGTTCTGCCCTCGATGATCGTCTTCTCAGTCATCGCGTTCTTCTTCGGAATGAAACACGGCGAGTTCCGCGCCAGTCCGTAACAGGCCGACCCAGTCGCCGAAATTCGCTGGGTTTCGGTCCATGCTAGCCCCCAGCTGGTGTTGATTCAGATTTATTTCGATGACCGGTTCGCAGTCCCACCGACGGCTGTTTCAGCGGGACGGTGTCGAACCAACAGGAGTCCACCAGGGGCGGTTAACCACTATCGTTCAGTTAGATCCAGTCTTGGTTGTCGTATAGAACGTCTCTACGCGGTGTAGCCGGCGTACTCCATAAGCTGGTTGAAGATGTCCGTATCCATGACGGACCGATAGACCACGCCGGTGAGCATCCCACCAGGATAGAACGTGCCGTTCATCACGTGGTTGACCTTGTGGCAGTGCATCAAGTAGATACCGGGATCAGCATCGGCAGTAAATTCGATCGTGTGTCGTTCAGCAGGGGCAACGTTCGTGACGTCCATGTCGTGTCGGGCAGCCTCCGGAATCGTCCCGCCGTCCTTTTCGACACGCTGGAAGCGGTGGTTATGGATGTGCATCGGGTGCGACATGTACCCGCCGTTGACGAGGTGGATGCGAACCGAGTCGCCCTCGTCGACGATGATCGGCGACCCTTCCTCGGGGTGCAGCGTCCGGGGCGCGCTCTTCCCGTTGACGGTGAACACGTCTGGATTGCGACTGGCCGAATTGTAGGTGAAGTCCGCCTCACCGGCCCACTTCCGTGGAACCCGCGAATCCCAGTCCTTGATCGTCATAAAGTATTCGCGGTCCGCCGGTTCGTAGCCCTCGGGATCGACTCGGTAGATCCCGTACATGCCCATGTCGATATGCCGGTGGGTCTGGAAGTGACAATGGTAGAAATGCGTTCCAGGGACGTTCGCGGGAATCTCGTAGGTGTGTGTCTCCCCTGGCGGGACCTGAATGCCGGTCGTCGTCGGGACGCCATCGTTCTCCCACGTCTTGCGAACCCCGTGGAAGTGAATCGTGTGGGGACGTCGACCATCGGTGTTGTCGAGTGTCACCTCCATCGCGTTACCCTCGGTCGTTCTGAGAATTGGGCCGGGGACGCTGGGGTCGTTGTCGTCGGCCTGGAACGCCCAGACGCGTGGGAATTCCACGGGCCCACCCATTGTATCGAGCGGGTGGACGGCGTGGCGGGCCTGCTGAGTCCGCATCGTCACTTCGCCGCCCTGTTCGTCGACGTTGACGACTGTTGGAGGGCTGGTGTAGGGGAGATCAGGCGAGTCAGTTTGTGCCTGCGTGGGCGTATCGCTCGTTACTGCTGGCTCGTTGGTGCCGCCCACAGAACAGCCTGCTAACGAAGCGATACCTGTCGCACCAGTTGCCGCGAGAAACTCACGCCGGGACAGTCCGGTTCCGGGTGCGCCGAAACGTGTAGTCATGATACACTCGGCATTTTGGTTGGACTAAACATAGGATGACTGCGGTGTCCCAATTCACGGGACAGCGCGTGGATATGTTCGGCACAAGGCGAATGAAGATGGCGGCTTTTCACCTATACTTGTTCGCCGTTAGGAGTTCAAAGTTGGGGCGATAAAGTGGTCAGATTTTCAGAGTCCGCCCGTCGCCGTCAGATAGGCCCCTGCGAACTGCACCGCGTTATACGTCCCGTGAATCACAGCCGGCACTGTGAGGTTGTCCGTGTACTCGTACGCTGCTCCCAGTACTAAGGCCAGGACGAATGCGATACCGATGTACACCAGTTTGCCTTCCCCTGACAACGAGAAGAGATGGATTGATGCGAACAGAGCGCTTGCGAGGATGATTGCACGAGCCGGATGGAGACTTTCACGTAGGGTGCCCTGTACGAGGCCCCGAAATAACAGTTCTTCCCCCGGACCGACCAACAGGAATTGGAGAGGGATCAGAAGAAGGAATACACTCGGATTTTGTCGCCCGACTTCGACGATCTGATTCTCAGCCGAGTTCAGACCGAGGGCCGTGATTACTGCGGACGCCACAAAGAGTAACCCCAGGATCGCTATACTCCCCCCGATAATCACCGCCCCATCACGCTTGTCAGGGAGACGAACTGGGACGAATCCCAATCCGAGACCACGGCCTTTGAGATAGAGGACAGCAATGCCCCCAAACGTCACTCCTTGGAGGAAGAACGTACCCACAACCAGTCTGAGGGCTGGGCGCGACGCGAGGTCGATTCCGAACAACCCGATGACCGTTACAACCGCAAGGAGTAGCATACTTCCTACGACGTACGACCCATACGTGAGGCCAATTGCAGAGGCAACAGACCGGAAGGGAGTTGTCGGCGACATCAATCAAATGAAATTATAGGCTCTACCCTACAAGTTGGCTTTGATAGGTCCATTTCGGTGCTCTTCATTCCAAGACTTTCTGTGGTAGTGATTTTGTTCATGGTTGACGTTCAGGTTCGACGAGGTTGGATCCAGCGAGGACTGTAATCGTCACGAGCACGAACGCGATGAGTGAGAGATTCGGAATCGTAAGTCCGAGCACCGGAGCCTGCCACTGGACGACTGCACAGGGGCCAGCAAAGGTGCATGAGGCCGTCGTTGCTTGGAGTACGGAGTGATATCCCGCGATTGAAGCGCCCACTACGGTTAGTGGAATGACCGTTCGCCAGACTGTGTTGTGACTCTCGAGGGCAGCAACACCGAGAATGACGACGAGCGGATACATGAGGATACGTTGGTACCAGCAGAGGGTACACGGAAGGAGACCGAGGCCGAGACTGAACCAGAGGCTTCCCAAGGTCGCAACCGTCGCGACGGTTGCCCCGCCTACAAGCCAGAATCGACCGTCGGACATCCATGATTCAGTTTGATCCAGTTGCATCTTCGATCAACTGTCTTGTTCGCTCTTCGTTTCCGAGTGGATTGATCGTCGTGCCATTGATGAGGAGTGTGGGTGTGGCGTCAACACCGGAATCGCTCGCAGCCCTGTCAGTCGCCCGCAGCGCGTCGTCGTACTGCTTTTCTTGGATCGCCCTGCGGATCGACGCAGTCTCCGAGACGCTTGCGGCCTGAGCAAACTCGACCAATCTCTCGGCGGTCGCCCACTGGTCGCTCTCGGGTGGCTGATTCCGGAACACGTATTCGTGAAACCCCCAGTACGAGGCTGGGTCAGTGTTCCAAACGGCTAATCCGGCCTGCCCGGCTGCGGGTGCATCGGGGCCCAAAAACGGGTCGCCACCGATATATGCGAGATTGCGGAACTCGAGCGCGATTGTTCCTGATTCCACGTAGTCCGTCACGAGTTGTGAGAGCATCCCCGTACTGAACTGGGCGCAGTACGGACACTTCCAGCTCCCGAAGTACGTGACCGTGATATTAGCATCAGCGGACCCCATCGTCGCATACCGGAATTCGCCCGGCGTTTCAGGAATTGAAGCAGTGGTAACGGCACCCACATCACCTCCAGTATTCGCGCCGTCATCCGGTTCAGGACTCGTATTGGTAGAGAGAGCGGTGGCGCCGATCACGACACTGGCAGTGGCGGCACCACCACCGGCGAGGAGAAGTTGTCGGCGGGTCAATCCTCCGACAGCAGCTCCGCCACCTCTCTCAGAGAGCCGCTCTGAGAAAGTGAGTGAATCAACGGCTGTATCCGCCCGTTTGTAGTCCACACGTGAGAGGTCGTCGGGATGCGCGGCGAGCCAGTGTCTGTAGAGCTGCTCGTCAGTTTCGTCACCGAGTTGTTCACCACAATAGTGGCAGGCGCTGTGAGCGCTCCATGTATGATCACGCGCTGCTCCAACTGTTTCGAATTGATCTGTACAGATCGGGCAGGTATGGGCACTCATTCGTGATCACTACTCCTGGTGGCAAATTCATAGGCTTCGTGTTCCATTCTCATAGTGAGTTGAATTGTCGGTCTCTGAGGTATTTTTCATTCTCAAGTTGTCATTAGCGGCGGAGATATCCGACAAGGAAGGTCGTCAGGAGACAGAGGAGAATAAGAATTGCCACGCCGAGATGAGTCGTCACGATGATCGGTTGGAGATTTTCCGTGACGGTCAGTCCTCCGAGGATAACCTGTAACGGAAGCAGGACAAGAGCAGCCGTGGCCGACCATTTGACAATCGGAGTATTCCGGTGTGTCACCCACGCTCCCAAAGTCGTGCCGACGATCAGAACCCCGGCCGTCATCGCCAGTCCACGGTGAGCCCACTCTGCGAAGATTTGGAGTGCAGAGTATGGCGAGTTAGCAATGATCTCGGGTTGAAGGAAGGGAACCCACGTCCCGTAGCAGGTCGGCCAATCGGGACAGGAAAGTCCAGCACCGATTGCACTGGTGTAGGCGCCGAGAAGCATTACGATGTACGTCACTAGTAGCGTGAAACCGGCGATATGCCTGTACTCAACCGGAATCTGTGAAATCGTGGTTCGTACGTCGTGCCAGCGGAGTCGGACTTGAGACATAATATTGGGTAGGGACGCTAACTGGCGGTGTGACGAGTTGATGTCTTGGAGACAAAGTGTTAGGCCGGATTCCCAGCGAGTGGGACACCGCCTGCTATTCATTGAGGAGCCGTCCCTCGGCACTGTTAAGAAGACCCACGGTTTGTAGGGAAACCCCTATACGCCGATAGTATGATGACTCAAGAACATACCTCGGAACAGTCGACAGATGAAAGAGACCATGACGTACAGTCTGCCAATTACAGCACCTGTCCCGAGTGTCAAGGTCATATTACCCGGAACAGTGACAACGGTGAGGCGACCTGCGAAAGCTGTGGGTTGGTTTTTGAAGACGATCGAATCGACCACGGCCCAGAATGGCGTGCATTTACCTCCGAGGAACGCGATGAAAAAAGTCGGGTCGGTGCCCCGACGACGCAGCTGATGCATGACAGGGGGTTAAGCACGACTATCGGCTGGCAGGACAAGGACGCACACGGCCAGGCTGTCTCCAGCCGCAAACGTGCACAATTACAGCGCCTCCGGACGTGGGACGAGCGGTTCCGGACGAAGGATGCCCACGAGCGGAATCTTAAGCAAGCCTTGGGGGAGATCAGTCGCATGGCATCCGCTCTGGGACTTCCGGAATCGGTTCGGGAAACTGCAGGCGCCCTGTACC
Organism: Haloarcula sp. 1CSR25-25; assembly: GCF_032027985.1. Classification (NCBI taxonomy): domain Archaea; kingdom Methanobacteriati; phylum Methanobacteriota; class Halobacteria; order Halobacteriales; family Haloarculaceae; genus Haloarcula; species Haloarcula sp. 1CSR25-25. Next base: position 49,781 of record NZ_JAHYBW010000012.1, on the reverse strand, counting down.
GGCGTGCTGTAGAGGAGAATCTGCTCCCTGGTCGCTCGATTGAGGGAATGTCCACAGCGTCGTTGTACGCGGCTGCTCGACAGCACGGAATGCCACGGCCCCTGACTGAGTTCGCCGACGTGAGCCGTGTCGAGAAAATTCGAATTCAGCGAGCCTACCGATACCTGTCCCGAGAACTTGGGTTGGAGATCAAGCCAGAGGATCCAATCCAATATATTCCACAATTCGCGTCATCGCTTGATGTGAGTGACGAAGCAGAACGGCGCTCTCGGGAATTACTTGAGGTAGCTACAGATAATGCCATCCACAGTGGAAAGAGTCCAGCCGGGTTGGCGGCTGCCGCTCTGTACGCTGCGACATACCTCACGAACGAGCAACTCACACAAGAGGAAGTGAGTGATGTCGCCCGCGTCGGTCGTGTCACAATCCGGAATCGATACCAAGAGCTTCTTGAAGTCTACGAAGAGCATGACTGAACAGATGATCCTTGCCGGGCGAAATACGGCCACTGAGTGGCTCATAACACAATCGGCACCATGAGCGAGCTCTCAATACAGATCGAGTTCGAGGTATTGGAGTTGCTCGTTGAGGAGTCACCTTGCCACAGAACGGAGATCACTAACGCTGTCGATGGACATCCGATCACCATCGATCAAGCGTGTACTCACCTCCATAGTCAGGGATATATTGCTCCGATCAGCAACGGTCTCTACGAGGTTACCGACGCGGGCGAACAACGACTCGAGATTCGGCACGATTCATAACCGCTCCACAACTGTGTCACCATGTCTCCACTATTTCGATGGATCGGTCGTCATGACTCTGGAACCACGCTCTCGGCTGCATTTGTGGGACCGATGGGATGCCTCTCCAACAATCGGACACCATATCCCGAGGACCACGTATTATCGAATAATGGGGAGTAATTCAGTGTCGTCCGAGGACACTCCGGAGGTACAGGATGTCCTTGATGCGCTGGATGATCCCGCGTGTCGGGCTATTCTCCGGGAGACTATCGAACCAATGACTGCGAACGAACTCCTTGACGCATGTGACATCACCAAGTCGACGCTGTATCGAAAATTAGAACTCCTCCGTTCTGCTTCCCTCGTTCGAGAACAGGAGACGATCAACCCCGGCGGTGGACGGGTTACTTACTACGAGCGATCGTTCGAGGACGTCACGATCTCTATGGACGACACAGGCGCGTTTTCGGTGAGTGTTGATCGGCCACCGCAGTCTACCGACGAACGGCTTGCAGATCTCTGGTCGATGATGGGGGACGAAGTATGAACAGCGTCATCACGGCAATTGCAGTTGTCAAGTTTGTGATCCTGCTTCTCGGCGGCGGGATTACCTACATCGCATTTAAAGCCTATCGACGTACAGGTGCGGAATCGCTACGCGTCCTTGGTGTCGGGTTCGGTATCATTACACTCGGGGCAATCCTGACTGGGGTGGCTAATCAGTTCTTTTCCGTCTCGTTGGAAACTGGTGTACTCGCTAATAGCGTGTTCGTCGCTGTTGGCCTCGCGGTCATTATGTACTCTCTCTACATACAACAATGATTGTCTCAAAACCCAACTCTGCGGCTGATCCCGGGAACTAACCCTGAACGAGAATTTAGCTAATGCTTGACCTCCTCCTCCGCGTGGCGGAGGAATCCCACCACGGGATTTCAGGCCAAGTGTAACGGCCCGTTGGTTTCAAGACGCATACGTTCCAAGCGTCGTCTGCTGGGTTTCAGCATCGGCGTGGCTGTCTTGTGGCCCGGTCAAAGAGGCCCCATCCGTAGCCGAGTCATCGTCACCGGCCTTCTGCCGGGAAACCCGGTCGCTTCGGTGGTGACTCTCTCCACTACGGTAGCGGTCTGCAATGTTTATCGCCCCGTTCACGTCGGCTTGATACTCACCGACCCAGCAGCCGTCGTTCGAGCATCGGAACGTCGCCTGTCGTGGCCGGTAGCCGTGTTCACCGCAGGCGTGGCACGCCTTCGACGTGTTCCGGGGATTCACCGTCTCGACGGGAATCCCCCTTTGGGCGGCTTTGTAGCGAATCTGTGCGTGGAGCTTCGCAAAGCCCCACCCGTGCAACCGTCGATTCATGTACTCGCCGTAGTCCATGTTCTCGCGGATGTACGTCAAGTCTTCCAGCACCAGAACTGGGTTCTCGACAGATTCGGCGTACTCCACGACCTCGCTGGTCACACGGTGGAACACATCCTCAATCTGGTCCCACAGTGCGTCACCGTAGGACTCTGCGATTCGCTCACTGCCACGCTTCTGAAGCCGTCGCTTGGCGGTGAAGTAGGTTTTGCGGAGCCGACGAACGGCTTTGCCGTCGTCGGCCCACAGTCGAGGGCGAACAGGGGAACCGCTCTCGTCGCGGTGACACACCGTGACGAGACTCGCTTCTCCGATGTCCACACCAACCGGCGTCCGCTCGTCGGCGGACGCCTCAGATTGGTCCTCCACGTCACGGGTAGCGGTGACGTGGAGATACCACGTTCCATCCCGCTCGAACAGCCGACTCTCACCCATCTCGGCGTCGTCTGCGTACACCGCTTCGAGCCACTCCCGCTGTTCGGGGTTGGCGCGTGCTGGAATCCAGAGGTGGTAATCCTCGTGGTGCGGGATTTTGACGTACCACTCGATAGCGTTCTGTGGCTGGTGGTCAAGTTGCAGTCCCTCATTGGTGAACCGCACCGGGTGGTCGTCGTGAAGCTCGTTGGCGTCGTAGCTGTTGTGCAGTTGTGGGACGTACTTTTTGAGAGCGTTTTTTGCGTAGCCGCTCAGGTCGTACTCGACAACCACGTCGTTGGCCGCTGACTGTGTGGCACAGCCAGCGGCGAAGGCGGCTTGAAGTGCCTGCTGGTACGCGTCTTTTGTCTCACGAAGCTTCTGTCGCTTGTGGACGTTCGGGTCCACAAGCTTCAGTTCAAGCGTTTTCGTGAGTTCGGTCACGCTTCGGCCTCCTTGTGTCGGTTGATGTAGTTCTCGACAGTTTCGCTGGAGACGTGCCCGGCTGTGCCAGCGTAGTAGCCGCGTGCCCACCGGATTTTCTCGCCGTCGTGGTCGGCGTGGCGGTGGTTGTATTTCCGTGAGGAAATTCCTTTGAACCAGTTGGCGAGCAGTGATGGGCTGTGTTTAGGCGGGCTACTGACGAACAGGTGAACGTGGTCGGGCTGAACAGTCAGGTTTTGAATGTCCAAACCCTTCTCGTCGGCAATTTCGTGGAGGATGGATTCCACACGAACGGCAACCTCGTCCGTCAGTACCGCGTTGCGGTACTTCGGGAGCCACACTATGTGGTAATTGAGGTTATAGGTTGCGTTCCGTGTGGTCTTCATCCGTGTTACACACTAAAGTCGTATCGTGTAAAAATATCTGTGGGAACGGTGGGAAATCCCCTGCAATAGAACGGTGGATTGTCACACTATGCTGTCCGCTCAACCCCCGCCTGTTCGCTCCTCGGTTCCGACGCTCTGTCGGAACACTCGTCACTCACGGGAAGCGGGGGTATGCGCTCGTATCTCTATCAAGCCACTCACACACGTCCTCCCGTCCCTTCAGCTCCTGAGACTGGCCGTGCTTGGCGGACCCAGTACCAGCCAATCCAACCGGCGATTGCGAACAAGATCTCACCCGCCAACAGTTGATAGAACACGATGGCTGTCGTTTCGAACTGAGTGAGACTGTACACCCGGACCGGGATCGCTATCGTGGCGGAGCAGGCTAAGAAGGCCACCGCGCCGGGACGCAACGATCGGGCCCGCGTGGCCGCCAGCAGGAATAGCCCGATACCGGCGTAGAACCCACCGTAGAACGTCATAAACTCTCCTTGACCGCCAGGAGTCGAGAACTCGTATCCGATCTGGGCTGCTATGGGCACCGGAGAAACGAGCACCGCTATACCAATTGCGACACAGGCGACACCACTCACCCCGAGTAGCCCGACCAGCTTCGCGTGATTTTCTTTTCCCAGCAGGGGAAACAGGGTCCAGCCTGCCATCTATCCTTCCTTCGAAAGCCAGACGAGTGCCTTCTCGCTCTCGGTCCGGTCGAAATAGCGCATCTCGTCGGGCGCGACCGGCCAGATTGGCCGGATAACACGCCACCAGTCGAACAGGAGTTTCGCCCATCGTGTATCGCCGACTCCGGCGTACCGGTCGATATCGAACTCAGGACCGTATCGTAGATCCGGAATCACCCCGTGGAGGTGTGTGAGAAACGTCCCGAACGTCCAGTTTGGAACTTCCTCGTACACGTGGATACGCCCGTACTGGTCGCTCTTTTCGACGAACAGCGAGTACAGCTCTTGATATCCGGTTCGCGTGCCCTCCTCGACGCGAATCGCAATGACGTTCTCACTCGTTTCATCCAACAGCTCGAACATTCGACTGGATGCTGTGTGGGACATCATTAGTGGGAATGGTTCGTAGTACCGACAGGTTCGGTATCGGGGTCGGTATATCCGACGAGCTCGACGGTTGCGTGGTCGATTCCTAGATCCGTGAGATGGTTGTGGACCTGTGACTGGATTGTCCGTTGCTCCTCAAGTGTGGTCGCCGTATCGGTGAGCCGGACGGTTGCGACGGTGAGTTGACTACAGACTTGCCAGACGTGGAGATCCTCGATCTGGTCGACGCCGTCGAGTGTAGTCAATTCACCCCGGAGTTCTTCAGACGACACCGGGCTCCGTTCCAGCAGGATCGAGGTGCTTTCCCGGAGGACGTTCCCAGCCGACGCAAGCACTAGGAGCCCGATGAGTACGGCCGCCACAGGGTCTGCAATAGGGAGGTCGAACACTGCGACGGCGGCAGTCGAGACGATTACCGCAACAGAGCCACCGGCGTCACCGAGCAGGTGGTAGAACGCCCCCCGTTCGTTGAGGCTCATCTCACCACCCTGCAACACGTACACGGAGCCAATGTTCACTAGCAGGCCACCCGTCGCGATGACTAGCGTCAACTCTGGATTGATCGCGACTGGCTCGAGAAACCGCTGGTAGGACTCCCAGACGATGTATCCGACCATGGGAATGAGCAAGACGCCGTTCAGGAAGGCCGCAATCGGTTCCAGTCGGTGGAGACCGTACGACCATGCCTCGCCACCCTCGAACCGTTCTGCGGTGTAGCTCGCGCCAAACGCCATCGCGTACGCAAGCATATCGAACAACATGTGGAGTGCGTCGCTGATGAGGGCGACCGACCCGAACAGGAGTCCACCAGTCAGTTCGATAACGAACCCGAGGAAATTAACGACCGCGACGAGCGCAAGCCGACGCGTGCTACCACTTGTTTCAGACGGGTGTTCGTGTCCTGCCGTATCCTCTTGTGTGTGTTCGTGGAGCGTCATACATTCACTTTGGCGGGAGAGCTATTTCGAATCTGAGAACTCTGGGTTTCCCTGAGTGGACTCCTTCGACCTATCTTCGGTCGCCAACGTCGAATTCTCCGTCGAGGATTCAGTACGGTCCGAGAGTGCAGGCTCGCTATCGCCTTCCTCAGTTGCTTTATCGGACTGCTCTGATTCCTCGGTGAGAGACACGTCTTGCGCAGAGGATCCGACGATATCCAACGGACGGATCCACATGAACCAGACAACGAATATGGTCGTGCCGTAGCCGAGGATCCACACGAGATCAGCTACGACAGAGAGATTTGCCTGTTCGAGGGTGTATACCAATAAACCGGGACCGATGAGCCCAACGAGCACAATGAGGACGGCAAACTGCGGAGACGAAAGTCCGAACGGGTATTCGTGCTGATCTCCCTCCGTATGGGATGTTGCATTTCCCTCATTCTCAGCACCCATTTTACCCCTCCGAATTGTTGGTTTCGATGTCTGTGTCCGGCGTAATTCGAGAGAGTCGCATCGCATTCCCGGTGACGGCCGTCGTCATTCCGGCGTCGCCAGCGAGAACCGCGAGCCAGATCGGGACGTATCCGAACGGGACTGCGACCGCCAGCCCGGCTTTGACACCGAGACTTGCCCAGATGTTCTGCCGGATGACCCCGTTCGCATCGTTTGCGAGTTCGTAGAGGTACGGGAGCTTCGCGAGGTCATCACCCATCAAGGCGATGTCGGCGGTCTCCAATGCGGTATCAGTCCCGGCAGCCCCCATCGCCACGCCGACTGTGGCGGTGGCGAGCGCCGGTGCGTCGTTGATCCCGTCCCCGACCATCGCAACGCCGTCGTACTCCTCAACGAGTTCGTCGATAGCGTCGACCTTCTGTTCGGGGAGTAATTCGGCCTGGTACTCGTCGACGCCGACCTGCTCGGCAATCGCGCGGGCTGTCCGCTCGTTGTCGCCCGTCAGCATCACCGTTCGCGAGACGCCGAGCTGCTTGAGTCGCGTTACCGTTCGCTTGGCCTCCGGACGAATCTCGTCGGCGACTGCGATGACGCCCTCGAGTTCGTCTTCGGTCCCAACGAGGACGACAGTCTTGCCTTCAGCTTGGAGTTCTGGGACGGTCTCTTCGAGGAGGTCGAGACAGTTGTTCTGGTTACACATCTGCCGGGCTGTCTGTGTCACGACGCCACCGTCGGTCGTCGCGTGAACGTGCGAAAGGTCGAACTCTAACTCCTCAAACAGACCCGGTTTGCCTGCGAAGTGAGGCGTCCCGTCGAGATCGGCACGAACACCCTTCCCGGTGATGCTCTCGAAGTCATCGACCTGGCGCTCGGCGACCCCTGCGCTGCCGGCTTCGGCGACGATCGCCTCACCGATGGGGTGTTCACTCCGTTGTTCGAGTCCCCGTGCACACCGGAGCACGTCCTCCTCCGAGTTCCCGTTCAAGGGAACGACGTCGGTGACGGTGAGCTCACCCTTCGTCAACGTTCCCGTCTTGTCGAACGCGACGACATCGACCGCACCCATCGCTTCGAGGTGATTCCCGCCCTTGATCAGGACGCCGTTCTTCGCGGCGCTCGTAATTCCCGACACCACCGAGACAGGCGTTGAGATGACAAACGCACATGGACAGGCCAACACCAACAGCGTCAGTCCGTAGACGACGGCCGTGGACCAGGTCGTGCCGAAGATGTACGGGCTTGCTACCGTCGTCAGGATGGCGAAGCCGACGACGACTGGCGTGTAGTACGTCGAGAAGCGCTCGACGAACTGTTCGCGTTCGGTCTTGTTCGACTGGGCGTCCTCAACCATCTCCACGATGCGGGAGAGCGTGTTGTCGCCGGCCTCGGAGGTGACCTCGACCTCGAGATACCCCTCCTCGTTGATAGTACCGGCGTACACCTCGTCGCCCGTCGTCTTGTCGACAGGGACGCTTTCACCCGTGATCGGTGCCTGGTTGACGGCGCTCTCACCGTCGACGACGCTTCCGTCCATCGGGATTTTCTCCCCTGGCTTGACGACGACGATGTCTCCCACGGCGACCTCGTCGACGGGAATCGTCTCCGTGCTCCCGTTCCGCTTGACGGTTGCTTCATCCGGTGAGAGATCCATTAGTTCGCGGAGGGAGTTCCGGGCGCGGTCCATGGAGTACCGCTCCAGCAGTTCCGCGATGCTGAACAGGAACGCGAGGGTGGCGGCCTCGAAGTAGAGTGCCTCACCGAAGACAAGACTCGCAACGAGTGCGCCGAGGATAGCCACCGACATCAGGAAGTCGATATCGAGGTTCAGATTCCGCGCCGAGTAGTAGCCGTTGCGAAGGATCTCCTGGCCGCCGGTGGCCACTGCAATCAGAAACAGGACGCCAGCGACCAGTAGATCCGTCCCGAGAAGACCTGCGATTTGTATATTCTGGCCGGTCAAGAAGAACTCGAAAAGTAAGCCGAGGGCGACGAATCCACCGCTCACCCACGTTTTGAGTGCGCGCGAACTCGTCCAGATGCTCTCGCGCTCTCCGCCTGCTTCCTGACGTCCCGATTCGTCACCTGTCGTGTCCGTGACCTCGTACCCAGCGTTTTCGATCGCGTCGATGACGTCAGTTACCCCGGCCCTTGACGAATCATACGTGACGACGACGGTTCCGGTCGTCGCCTGCGTCTCGTATGTTGTCACTCCACCAACCCGGTTGAGGGCATTTTCGATTTTGCCCGCGCATGATGCGCAATCCATTTCTGGGACCGTGAATTTCGAGGTTACTTCGCCAGTGTTCTCCACGGTGTATCCCGCTTTTTCAACCTGATCAGCTATCGCGGTGGGACTCGTTTTCTCGTGGTCGTACGATACTATTAATGTTTCCGTCGTCACTTGCGGATTGACGCTGTCGATGCCGTCCAGCTTTTCGACACTGTTTTCGACCTTTCCTGCACACGATGGGCAGTCCATCTCCGGGACTGAGAACTGTGCTACGTCTTCTTGATCTAGCGGTAGAGCACTATCATCGCCATCGTGTCCGGTATGCTGGGTGTGCTCTTGGTCCTCGTGATCGTGGTCATGTGTATGGCTATGCTCGTGAGAATCCTCTCCGTGCTTGTGGTCCTCGTGGTCGGGTGGGCCACTACTTCTACTATGAGGCTCTTCCTCAGGTGAGGCCATTACATACTGCTAACCACTACATGTTTATTAAATCGACTGCTACTAAACGGCCTAAATATGACATAGCTTAATAAAAGAATTGGATTAAGTTATTAACTTGGCCGCTAATTCGTTCCATTCTCCGGACCCAGCCAGGGTAGCTCGTTACTACTTGTGTTTGATTTCCCGGAGAAGCGCAAGGACTCCAAAGAAGGTGAGGCCGACGCTTACCAGCATTACCGAACCTGGCCATCGTTAATCGAATGCCCCTGTGGCGTAGATTGTTGGTATCGGGCAAATTGATACCAACGGCCAAAAGTATCTTGCGACCGAACAGTAACCGTGCGCCGACGTCATTTCTTGGAGATATTCGGCACCACTTCGGTCAGTGTGATATCAGGGTGCATCGGGAAATCAGAGTCAAAAAAACCTGCCTTCGTTAGCTCTAGTCCAGCATTTGAATCTGGGGACACACTACCCTCGCAGTTTACCTGCGAAGGCACAGGTAAGTCACCGCCGTTCATTGTCAACCGAATTCCAGAGCCGACGAAATCACTGGCAATCACTGGTGAGTGGAGCAAAGGGCCTATTAATGAGCCCCGGTTCTGGACGATTTGGAATATCCCACCAGAAACTGAACGAATCCCGGTTGGAATCCCACGAACAAAAAGAGTCGAATCTCTCGGTGGAGCACGGCAAGGGCGGCAGCGAGGTGGAACCGTCGGATACAAGCCACCTTGTCCACCGAGTGGTCAATCGTACGAACATCGTTTTCAGATATATGCGCTTGATCAGATGTTAGATGCCCCTGCTGGTACGACGAATGAAGAAGCAAGCGAGGCGATTGGAAGCTCAGAACTCGCAAGCAACCGAATTACTCTAACGTATACACGATCCACAGCAGACGGATGAGTGCGAGAGAGGAAATAATTGAATCGTCAGGACCGGTCGCCGAGGAGCAAACTTGGATTCTGCACTTGCACCCTCCAAGTTATTGGCTGGGCCTGAATACTGAGAAGACCTACAAACTTGAATAAATCATCGGGACTAATAGTTAGATATGGTAACACCACATGTATATATGATGGCCGGGGGATTCCTGTTACTACTTGGAGTGTATGGAATTTTTGCACCGGCTAACACTGTCAGATTCGCGGAAAAGATTGAGTATCGAACTCGCGGTCACTATGATGAAAACCCCGTTCCAACGGACCGCGATATCAAATTGACTCGACTTGTATCGTCTATATTTGCGCTTTCTGGAGCTATAATTCTCTCCCATGCTATTGTTCCACCCCAATATTTGAGCGGACATCTTAAGCTGTGACTTTACTTGTACTATACAAATATATCACTATCTTAATGTTGGTAATATTAGTGTTCATTACGTGGTTGACCACATAGGACAAATCACAACTAACTCATTTATCCAGAGTGAAGATCCGACAATACACTACTGGCCATGGTCGACGTGAAACCCGACATACCTCCAAGTCGCTCACCTGCCTACACATGTCAATACTGTGCTCATCCCTATCCAGAGCGCGAGCGACTCGTCTTACACAAGGGACTGGAACACCCAGCTAAATTAGACGACGAAGAAAAGGAAGCATTTCAGCAAGCGTACGAAGAAGAAGAAGAACGACTTCAATCGTTCCGGCTGAAGGGTATGATTGTGATAGTGCTCATCTATTTCACATTCCTCATTATGTATGCCATCTTCGCGTAAGAGGCCACCTGTGGATAGGGGCGACGAAAGTCAGAGTTCCACCACCCGTTTGTTAACACCTCTATCGGCACTAACTGCTCGAAGCTCAATCATTGTTGGCGGAGTCGCGGCTGTATGCGTATTCTTGTTAATAGTAGGACCTGCAGCTGCCGGTAACGGTCTAACCCTCTCAAAACAGCCACGAGACACCCTCAGTATTCCGAAGTGGTTATATCTTATGACGGGCAGCGCTGCGATTGGCGCTTCGGCGCTCTTGGCCAGTTTCGTTACTGATCGGTTCTTCATCCAACGGCTCGAACGATACCACCGTCACCTCATTGCTGAGCATAGCTGGATTCGAGTGCTACGTCGGGTCACGCAACTCCTTGGAGTTAGTATTCTTATCCTTGTTCTGTACGTGGGCTACACGGGGCCCTCTCTCCCAACGTCCAATCTTGCTATCTTGGTTACGTTTGCCGGGGCACGTGCAGGGCTGCCGATACTCGCATATTTAGTAGGAAATGCCTGGTCAGCGCTAAACCCATGGCATACGATAGTAACAGTTGTCCCATCTGGGTTTCTCAAGTACCCAGATTCCTGGCACCGGTGGCCTGCAGTAGTTGGTGTACTCCTCCTTGTGTGGGTTGAACTTATATTCCCAATTAGTACGGTTCCTGGAACGCTTGTGGCAGTAATTGCAGTCTATTCGGTTGTCACAATAAGTGGGGGGATTATATTTGGGCCGAAATCGTGGTTTAAAAATGCTGATCCCTGGTCAGTACTATTTAGATTCTTCGGAACTGCCGCCCCAGTTTATCGTGACAACAATGGAATCGGCCTCAGACTTCCCGCAAGTGCACTCACAGATTCGGATTTCTTGGAAGATCTATCTGATATAGCATTCATTATAGCGCTTATTTGGGAACTCACATTCAGCGGGTTCATAACAACGCAGACTGGGGCAACGGTTATTGAGACGATAGTTACTGTTGTCCCCAGTGTTGGGCTCGCAGTTGAATATATTGCTGTGCCAGTTTACACCCTACTTCTCATAGGGGGATACCTAGTCTTTTTTTATGCGTATTGGTATGCCAGTCAATTGTCGCGGCGGTGGACCAGAACATATATCGACAGTACCGAAATTGCATTCCGATTTGCACCTCCGCTGATAGCAATTGCTGCCGGCTATCATTTCGCTCATTACGCCGAACTATTCGTCACTTTAGCTCCTGCATTGGCTACGGGGCTTTTATCACCACTTTCGCCTCCAGCCAATCCCACAGTGTTATCAATACCAGCATGGTTCGATGGATTAAAAATCGCAGCAGTTCTCATTGGGCATTTGTTAGCTGTTTTTACTGCTCACGGGGTCGCGTACAACACGTTCTCCAGTCGAATGGTCGCAATTCGGAGCCAGTACCCATTTGTTCTTGTGATGATCGGATATACTGCGGTAAGTCTCTGGATTCTCTCATTGACTGGAGCTATCCCCCCATATCTTTCTTAGACTGAACTATTTTCTAATCTATCGGTTCCAATTTAATATCGCACAACCATCATTCGTAAAGACTGCGAGTGAACTGTTGGATTCTTGCTATATTATTCGCAGGGATGTACTATATTTTCGAGCTGAATTAATAGTCGTTATGAATGTATACCCAATCAGAACCGTTCCAATCCCGACTGCTACGATGTCCCACCCAGTAAATGTTAACAAGCCTGGCTGGGTTACGAATTCAGGTTTAGAAATTGGACTTGGGGAAAAGAGAGGCCAGAGCATATTATTAGGAATGTGTAGTCCACTCCGTATAAACGCTGTATAGAAATCGCCAGGGATATGTAATAAATAACCGAAAACGAAGGTTCCACCTATCGTCCTGCGGTCATATATCCATGCCAGCAGGAGTATGGCAACTGAAAGGGGGACCGCAAATACGAGCGAGTGCATGAAGATACGGCCATTGATGAGCACATCAAATTGCCACGCGAGTGGCTTATCAACGAGATCTGGAAATTGTGTTCCGAATAATAAAACCAGTAATATCGGTCCGTTCGGCATCTTTCGATGGCGAATTAAGCTGTAGCTTATATAAGGAATAACGGCAATCAAAAAATGTCCCCATGGCATCATTTGTACTGATCATTGGCTGCTGCAATATAATTATCTTGCGTCGCTCTTGCGTAGGAGATTGTTGATACTGCAGAGCGGTGGCTGCGGAGTCGAAGAGGACAAGGACACCGCGTCAGCGGTGCCCGACACGAATGATTCCGCTAGATGTGTTTGGGTCGGAATCGGTCGCAGCGGACCTGTTGGAGCAGGTTCGCTGGCGTGATGGTGTTACCTGTCCTCGCTGCCGTTCTGACCGGACGGTCAGAAACGGCAGCTACAGAGAGTTTCAACGGTATCTCTGTAAGAATTGCGACCGCACGTTCAACGATAAGACTGGCACAATCTTCGCTCATTCGAAGATTGCGCTCCGACGGTGGCTGTTCGCAATTTACGCGTTTCTCCGGTTTAACACGAGTCTCCGCCAACTACAGTGCGAAATCGAGGTGACACACAAAACGATGCACCGGCGCATCGAGCGCTTTGTCAGAGCGCTCGATGCGCCTTCCCTCAATCTCGTCGGCCCGGTCGAAATCGACGAAGTGTACGTTTCTGCCGGGAAGAAAGGCCGCGAGCGCGACCGGGAGTCGCGCTCGCGTGGCCTGTCCACGCGCGGGCGTGGTTCGTATAGCAGCGACAAGCCACCAATCTTCATCATCGCCGACCGTGGCACCGGACAGCGGTACGTGATTCCAGCGAAAGCCGCAGACGAATCGACGATTCGACTCCTGCTGGCCGACCGCCAGCAGGAGTCACTCACTGTCTATACCGACGGCTTTCGAGCGTACGAACCGCTTGAAGACGACGACGCATTCGACCGCGAATACGTCGTCCACGGCGACGGCGAATACGCCGACGACGAGGTGCACGTCAACACCTGCGAGAGCCACGCGTCGCGGGTGCGACGGTGGCTCTCGCCCCACCGAGGTATCTCCAAAGACAAGCTAACACAGTATCTCAGAGCGTTTCAACTACGCCGAGAGCTGTTTCGGAAACCCGGCCGAGACGCTCTCAAACACGCTCTTCGAGCAACGTTGTGAAATCAACAATGTGCTACGGATGAGCGATCTTGCGTAATTCTATGGACAACGCAGAGAAGTCACAGAACAATAATCAAATCACCGAACTACCCCTCTATATTTCATTCAAATTTCGATGGTATAGCCACTCCCATACTGACTGACAGACACAGTCCAATAGGAACTTTACTCAACAGTAAATTCAATCGGCGCCATGTTGAGGAACGCGGTTTCGTAGCCATCGTGGCGCGCCAGTTGGGGCGGTGACTCTACCGTAATTCTGATCGTATCGCCGGAGTTGAGTTCATCAAGACTCATGCCATAGAAACTCCCGAGGCCGGGATCAAGAGATGCTTGGAGTGAGCCCTGAGCAATTGTGTCTCCCCCTCGGTTGAGTGTTGCAGACAGAGCCATCCTCGGGAGCATTACGCGATTGTGAGGTGTTCGAGGAGAGACGATCAAGAAGGGTCCGCCACTCTCACTAAACCGATGGTCACCATCAACGAGAGCAACGAATATCGTCGCATCACCAGATTGCCCTTCGTGGAGAAGTCGACCAGGAAGCTCAGATTTTGTCGGTACGACCGGTTCAGGGATCATTTCCATATCCATTAGATCGACTGTCCCACGAGTGCCCGCTTTTTTTCCCAACCGGCGAATTTCCAAATTGTACGTCTCATCCGTATCGAACGTGAATTGCATCGTGGCAGACTGTCCCTCTGTAAATCGCCCGTCGAATGGATTCGTACGAGATGTCTGCAACGGGCCGACTTGAAGCGTCACATCATACTGCCCTTCCCCTGGGAGAGCGATATTGTCGCCGTAGTGGAACCCCATATTCGGCGAAATCATCGGCCAGAGGGTGGTCGATGACACTCGACCGTCGCTATTGTTGATTTCGACAGAAACGTCGACTGGGAGAATCGTCTCCGTCTCGGTGTCCCAGACACTCACCATCAGATGTACCGAATCATCAGATCGAACGACGACTTTCGTTTTGCGAGAGCCGGTGAGGTTCCAGAAGCGATGCGGGAATGAGTGCATCAAGGCAAATCCGATATCGCCGGCTGTCGTCGTCCCGTACATTCCCATCCCTTCGATGATGGCGGGATAGTAGACGGCGTCTGGTCGATCTTCCACGAGCGGTGGATCTCGCCATGCAGACTGCGTCTCGAACCCGAGACGATCCAGACACCCAGACAGCAGCAGTCCACCTGAGAGTGCAGCTCCCTGTTTGAGAAACATTCGTCGATTCATCGTCTCATTTGCGATGTTATGATTTGTTGGTTCATATTAATTCAAGCCCACTGTCGTAAGCTGGAGGCATCCGTAACTACATCATTGACCATCCTGTGTACCCTATACCAATCGGACGACGAATACGGTGAGTACTAGCAGTGAGACAACACCGAGTAACACCGTCAGTAGGAGGTGTTTCTCTTCCATGAGCTTGGCTTCGAATGTAATTTTGAAGCCGTCCGGATTTGTGTCTTATCTTTTGGCTCACCACTGTGAGGTGCCAGTGTGGCTACGCGAACAGTATCAGATACATCACGGCGTACGCGGCGGCTGCGAGCGTAACAGCAGCCAGCGCAGTCGTAATAGCATCAATTAGCTGGGTAGATCTGTCCTCTCGCCACCTCGAACGACTCGGAGTACCAATAAAACCAACTGTGAGGACGCTGAATACGAACGGTGACGCGGTCTCAACAGTCGGTGCGGGAATCGCGAAGACCGCTCCTGCATAAGCAACCCCGAGCGCTGCACGCCGGTTGATATGCCGCATGAGGCGCCATCCTCGCAGCCTTGCAACGACAAGTAACCCCGCCCAAATTATCGTGAGTTCAATGAAGAATGCGCCGAGGAGATGCAGCGTCGGATCGGAATTGAGGAGAATCTGACCGTTCAATAAACCGGCTTGGATCGGAAGAGGATAGAATAGTGCCGGCGACGGACCAGCTAATACGTCGCCAAACGGATGCGATACGAGCCCAAGGACTCCAGCGCTGAGAACTGCTGTCGGACCGAGGCCGACGCGCTCGGCAAATGTAACCAGCCCAACTCCAGCAAGGACGAACGCGGTGACCACAGCGCCCGGGGCGATTCCATCAACGACTGTGACGATGACAATAAGGCCGCCGAAGATGAGTCCCCCAAGTGTGCCGACTCGGGAGCCGTAGTCATCACGAGCGCGCCAAGCGGCAAATCCGATTGCTGCAATGACACTGACGATAAGCGAATGGGTGGCCCCCCGATGAATTTCGTTTGCGACATCCCAGAACGCGTCGGAAGTTATGAATGCGCCTTCCAGGCTGCCGACAAGCCCAACTACGGCGTACAGCATATCGATATCTGGGAGCGTTGCAAACGAGCCAGCCAGTGCTCCAACCGCAAGCGCACGCTCCTCTGGCCACCCTCGCCAGGCGGCGAGGGTCGCCGCTATGGCGAACGCAGCCAGAAAATGTCCGACGAACATACCCTTTGTATGCCGTCACGGAATATAAGTATAGCATGAGTGACGCCCTCAACCATGTGTGTGATAGGGAGGTCAGCGGTTTGGAGAATAGCAATTCGGTTGTCCGCTTACTTTACTCGCACTGTCCCGACCATCCCAGACCCCTCATGTGGGATACAGAAGTATCCGTACGTTCCCGGCTGATCGAACGTGTGTTCGTAGTTCTCGCCCGGAGCGATGAGCCCTTCGGTGACCCGGTTCCTCGCTGCGCGTTCTGACTCGAACCCACCGCTTGCGAAGTACGCGGACCCGTCTGGAATCTCGTCTTCATACGCTGTGACTGTGTGCTCGATGTCGCTCTCGTTCGTCCACGTTACCGTCCCACCTGTTTCGACCGTCGCAGTCTTCGGCTCGAACGTGAGGTTGGCGGGCATCGTGACGGTCTGGCCCGACGACGCCTGCCCGCTCAAACAGCCAGCGGTGCTGAGCGTCGCTAGGGTGGCAGTGCTGAGTCGCAACACCGTCCGCCGATCATAGAATTCGGGTGACATTGATACAGAGATGGATGGTGCCGATTAGAGCGCCACGAAGAGGTCAGTCACGTACATGATAGCGAGGCCGAACAGGAACGCGAGTAGGTTCGTCGCACTCGCCACGCGACCGCCGGCATCGCGAACCATTCGCGCGATCTCCCAGTCGACCTGCAGGATTGCGCCAACCCCGATCGCGAGGAAGAAGGCACCGATCGTCGGCGAGTATGCGAGACTGCCGATCCAGCCACCGAGGATGACCGGTGCGCCGGCGATGACGCCGAGCGCTACGAAATGCTTGAGAGCTGGACGTTCTCCGCGGGCGACCGGCGCGACGACAGCCGGACCCTCCGTCACGTTGTGGAGCATGAACCCGATCACGAGGAATGCGCCGAGCGACACACGTCCGAGTGCGAACGAACTCCCGATTGCCAGCCCCTCCGCGAGGTTGTGCAGGCCGATTCCGATTGCGACCAGATAGGCGATCCAGAGACCGCTACTCGCCCGGCTATCACCAGCGGCGACACGCCCCTCACGCCACGCACTGATCGCCTGGACGAGCAGGAGTGCGCCGAAGATCCCGAAGACGACCAAGAGGTTCCCTTCGTACGCACCTGGAACTCGTTCGGCGAGCTCGAACGCTTCGAACCCAGCGTCAAACGCCAAGAAGCCCAGTACGCCGGCCGCGAACAAGAGCACGGCGTGCAGCCACCGATCGCTCATCGTCTTGATGTAGGGGAACCAGAGCATCCCTAATGCGACTGGGATGACGCCGACGAACAGTCCGATGACTGCGAGCGTCCCGAGCAGACTGAGGCTAAACCCGGGCGACTGACTCGGCGCGACGATCGTGTTATGGAACGTCGCTCCGTCAGAGAGCACGAGCGCGACCTCGAGGTCCCACCCCGGATTCCAGTGATACGGAATCACGATCTGTGCGCTTTCCATCGGGGCCAGCGTTTGGTCATCACCGGCTCCTTCGACCCGGAAATCCCAGTACGCCTCGTCGATGAGGACCTGTGATATCGTCACGGATTCGGGCCCGTTGTTCGTCACGTGCAGGACGACCGTTTCGTCGCTCGGAAGCGTCGTGTGCGTGACCGTTACGTCAGGAAGTGGTTCGCCGCTCTGAACCCCGGCGAGCGGTGACGTGAACGCAAACACGCCCAGGACGAGCACGAGCAACACGATCGGGAGTAACGCACTGACCCATTTCGGAAGGCCGAGCGGTTGTGTGATTTCGTTCTCAGCTGGTACACCACCGTCCGTTGTCGAACCCCGTGTCTTGTCCGTCATGTTAGACCACCTCGAAGAAGCTCATCCAGCCGAGTTCGGCGAACTCCGACTGATGGGCGTGGAACATGTACAGCCCGGGCTCGTGGTCCGAATAATCGAACTCGAGAATACCGCGCTGGGCCTGGCACTGCATGATCGTGTCCACGGTCTTGCGCGTCGGCGTTAGCGTCGTCCCGTGGTCGTAATAGTTGAAGAACTGCGAGTGGGTGTGGAACGAATTGATGAGGTCAAACTCCGTCGCATTGGAGAGATACACGCGCTGGCGTTCGTTCTTGTCGATCTGGATGGGACGTTTCGTCTCGCCCGCCGTCCAGTTGCCCTCGCCGTCGGTATCACCGACTCCGTATCCGAACGCCCGTGTGTTCGCCGCGTAGACCTCGTTACCGCCGTCGAAGTTGGTGTCGAACGAGTTCATCACCATGACCATCTCGTTGACGGCGTCGTTTTCGGCGTACTCGTGATTCCGGCTCTTCGCCTCTTCGACGAGCTGCTCTCGGAAGTCATCGGTAATCGGGCCCGGGTAGTTGACGTACTCGCGTGGATTCTCCCTGACGCGTTCGGGGTCCGGATCGACGATGATCGTGCCGTAGAGTCCGCGGTGGATGTGCTCTTTCAACGGGAGTGAGTGGCAGTGATAGAAGTGCGTGCCGGCGGGTTGGGCGATCCACTCGTAGGTGAATGACTCGCCCGTATCGAGGACGCCAGGCCCGTTCTGGGGGATCCCGTCCATTCGCGGGTTGAGGTTCTTCAGGTGTGGATGGATCGTGTGCGCGTGTCGTCCCAGATTCGTGAACTTCACGCGGATCAGGTCGCCCTCAACGGCGCGGATCGTCGGCCCCGGTACTTGGCCGTTGTACGCCCACGCCTGGAACTCAACGCCCGGAGCGATTGCTATCGTGGTGTCGACGGCGGTGAATTCGAACTCTCGTACGGTTCGGCCATTCTCCTCGTAGACCTGTTGGGGAACGTTATCTTGCCCGCTGTCCCCCGTATTGAATGCGGTGAGGAACTCGTGGGGGTCGAAATCCAAATCCCGGTATTCGCCCACCGCACCGAAGTTACCATGTTCATCCTCATCGTCGTGATCGGAGGCGGCACTTGCCCGAGAACTCCCGAGTCCGACGGCTGCACTCCCGGCAACACCGAGACCGCCGAGCACCGTGCGGCGACTGACGCTCGTCTCACCGGTGAGTGATTCGACCAGTCGCTCTTCGAGCCGTTCTGTGACGTCTGCTGCGCTACTGTAATCTATCGATGGCATGATCTCCTCCGCTGGTCAAGCCTCTGGATGCCCATAAGAGTCTTTTGACCTATCCAACGTATATATTTGACTCATCTAAACTTTGATTGAGTCTAAACTAATATCTTGCCAGGTGAGGTTCCGACTAGGTTAGCTTGTATCCTCAGACACAGATAGAACGGATACAGAGCGGGCGACTTTCTCGGGAAGTGCAACTGGTTCGTCGCCACCGTCGAGATCGAGTGTCACCATCCCAAATGAGGTGACCTCAACGATTTCTACTTCAGTTCCCGGGTGAATCCCGTGTTCGGACAGATATCGGAGTAGATCAGCGTCTTCGTCTGGCACGCGTTCGATTCGAACGCTGTCGCCCACTTGTTGATCGGCCAGTGTTTCACCGCATTTCGGTGCAGAAATATCCAGCTCCGCGGTGGGAATCGGGTCGCCATGTGGGTCAACTGCGGGATCGCCTAACTGCTCAGCTATCCGGTCCGCGAATTGATTGCTGATGTGGTGTTCGAGGCGATCTGCTTCGTCGTGCACCTCAGCCCAATCGTACTCAAGGTGATCCGTCAGATATCGTTCTAAAAGCCGGTGGTGGCGAACGATTTCGAGCGCGATAGGAATGCCGGTGTCTGTGAGTTCAACCCCCTTGTAGGGCTCATGATGTACCAAATCACGCTCGGCCAATTTTTTCACCATGCTGGTGACGGAGGGTTGTTCAACGTCCATGTACTCAGCGAGAGCCGAGGTTCGTACTCGGTCGTCTGTTTCGCCCTGAAGGTAATAAATCGCTTTGAGATAATCCTCCATGACCGCGCTCAGCATTGTGAAAGAATTAGACTAGGCTAAACATATAATTTCTCATGTGCTATATTCTTGATATCGTCAGCTGTTGGTGCGCTCCTAATTTCTTAGAATGCAGTTATCGTGAAGATCAACGCACACTGCTGCGGGGCTGATCTTTCTCCTGGACCTTCTGGGTGTATTACCACCCACTAACGCCCGGTCTGGCAGGCAGCATCTTCTTCACTTTCCGCAGGCCGGAGATACGTTTTCCCCCACTCTTCGAGTGAGTCGATCACTGGTTGCAGCGACTCTCCCCGATCGGTCAGCGAGTATTCGACGGCGACGGGCTTCTCACTCACGATTTCCCGGTCGACCAGTTCCTTCTCTTCGAGGTCGTCGAGACTCTGCGAGAGCATCTTGTTCGTAATCGCGCCGACTTCGGTACTGAGTTCGTTGAACCGGAGTTCGTCGTGTTGCAGCAGGCGGTGGATGATAACCGGGTGCCACTTCTTCCCGATAACGTCCATCGCACACGTAACTGCACACCAGTCGTCGCCCGCGCACCAGACTGCCAGACATTCGTCCTCCGGAACCTCGGCCGAATCACTCATACCGCTCTGTTGGACAGCCCCACGGATAGGAGTTCCTCAAAGATACGTCGTATACAAACGAAACTACGGTTTCGCCGACGAAACCTCATTTCGTAACAGGTACATGATAATTATACTCCCGGCGCTCCTCGGGTGATTTGTAATGACGGAAGTCAACATCGAATACTGTGTGCCGTGTGGTCTGCTCGAATACGCCGTCGAGACGCAGGAAACATTGCTCGAAGAGTTCGGGCAGGATCTCGACGGCGTCCGGCTCCAGCCCGGCCACGACGGCGTGTTCAAAGTCCACGCGGACGACGACCTCGTCTGGGACAAAGACGAGCACGACGGCGAGATCGACCTCGAAGCAATCACTGAAGCTGTCCACGACCGCGCTCACGCACACGCCTGAGCGTCCCAGTGTAGCCGCTATCTCATACGCTCCATGTTAGAACTCTATCAGGCAGAGAGGTGCCAATACTCGGCTAACGTCCGCGAGACACTGACCGACTTGGGTGTCTCGTACGTCGTCCACAACCCGCGCTCTGCCGCCGGTGAGACCCGGAACGAACAGACCCACGATCAGCTGCGTACGCTTGGTGGGGGAGACCAAATTCCGTTCATTATCGACCACCAGCGCGGCGTGACGATGTACGAATCCAACGACATCGTCGCCTACCTGGAGGAACACTACGCATGACGGACGTCGTTGAGGAAGACTGTCCGGTCTGTAACTCCTCGGAGGACGCGAAGGCACAGTTCGCGAGAGCCAAGGTTGCAGAGCATCTCAAAGAGAAAGCCCGCCGAGATGAGGCACATCGCGCGTGGGTCGACGAGTACACCACGAACGGGACGCTTGCGGAGATTCGCGAGGCGCTCGACGAGCAGGGGCACCCTCGGAACTGATCGATGGCTCACGAAATAGAGGACGGGGACATCGGTCTCCGACGTAATCTCCGCCCGGTTCTCCGCATCGGTATCGCGGCATTATTGCTCGTGCCGGGAGCGAGTAAATTCATCACCTACGGAACGTCGGTTCGGTTCTTTGGGTCGCTGGGACTCCCGGCCCCAACTGTGCTGGTCCCGGTCGTCGGCGGTATCGAGCTCGTCGCTGCTGGGATGTTGCTGCTCGACCGGCGCTCTTGGCTGGCGGCGTTCCTAACTATCCCGATTATGATCGTTGCCGCAAGTACTGCGGGGCCTACCTGGCAGAACCTTGGTGTCCTCGTAGGAGCAGTCATACTCATCGGCCTTGACAACCAGGAGGTGATTCGATTCGTATGACAGATCACGCCTGTCCGATTTGCGATGCCGGCTTCACGTCCGAATCCAGCCTCGACGACCACTGCTGGGATGCTCATGGCGCCTGTCACCACTGCGGCACCGAGTTTGACGACCAGAACGCGCTGTATGCACACTGGCTTGCAGTCCACGGCGACAGCCTGTCGAACAAAGCGCGAGCGCGGGCAACGGCCGAAGTGGGCGAACTGACGTTTCGCGACCGGCTCGAATATCAAGGACCCGCCAGTGCGGTCGCGAACGCCAGTCTGAGCAGGCGACATTTGTTGTATGGAGGAGCCCTCGGTCTTGGTGGCGTCGCTGGGGCGACGCTCCTCAGTGACTCAGGTGGTGGAGGTGGGAAGTCGCTGGCGGAGCACCCCGCGGCGACGAAGCTCGGGGCGCAGCCAACGCTTGGACCGTCGCCGTCGGAGGCCGAGGGAACAATCGTCGCGTTCGAGGACCCGTCGTGCCCGGCCTGTGCCCGGTTCGAGCGCTCCACGTTCCCTCGATTGAAATCCGAACTCATCGACCCAGGGCGAGTCTCGTTCGTGTTCCGCGGGATCCCCGTCGTCTACCAGTGGGGTGACCCTGCTGTTCTGGCTCTCGAGGCGACCCACAGCCGCAGTGTTGCGGCGTTCTGGGGACTCAAAACGTTCTACTACAGAGAACAGGCGAACATCGGGATGGAGAACGTGCAAGAGGTCACCAGGCAGTACCTGGCTGACCAGACCGACGTTGACGCGGCCGCTGTCATCAGCGATGTACAAAACGAAATGCCACGAGATGTAGTAGATGTAGATCTACAAGCATCGCAAGATGCGGGCGTGCAGGGAACACCGACGTTTTTCCTGTTTAGCGAGGGTTCGTTCGCAACCAAAATCGTCGGTCCGCAATCGTACGACGTGTTCGCGAGTTCACTCGGAGTGTGATTCCGGATGGCTGTTACCCTCCGTCCGCGGATACCGACCAGCGTTGCCGAGTGGCGACTGGTTGGCCGCACGGTCCGACTCGTCCTTTCCCTCCCGCAGTACGTCGTCCTGGCAACTGGATATGCTGTCCTCGGGCTTTCGATGTTCGTGTTCTCCCGGAATGTTGCCCTCCTCCAGCAGGTCGTCTTTAGAAGCCGTCTACCGTGGGAGAGTCGGGCGACGGTCATCGTTGAACTGTATCCGTTCGTTGGGACTGCATATACCGCACTCCAGGGAACAGTACTCCTCCTAACAGCGGTCCTCATCGGCATCAATTTGTCCGTCGCGACCTACCACGTCCGCGAACACAGGTTGTCGGTCGGCCAAGGATCCGGGAGCCTCGGCGGGATCGTCCTCGGAACACTCGGAGCTGGGTGTGCGGCATGCGGGTCGGCGGTGCTCGCCGGGCTCCTCTCGGTCGCTGGTGCGTCCGGACTCCTCCTCGCGCTACCGCTCGATGGGCTTGAATTCAGCGTGCTCGCGGTGGTCATGTTGCTGCTCTCGCTCTACTGGTTAGCTGACGGAATGCGAGGCGGTGAAATCGCTGGCTGTCCTCTCCCCGAATAGACGAACACGCATCACAAATGAATTCGACTACAATAGACACACACAGTCGCCTTCCTACACTCACAGTATGACACGGCTCTCGAAACAGTGGGTACAGCACAATCAAGTCGGCATCTACGCCGTCGGAGTGATCCTCGCAATTGGTGTCGGCCTCGGACTTCCAAGCGCGAGCTCGGTGCTGGAACCGCTCATCAACCCCGTGCTCGCGGTGCTGTTGTACGTCACGTTCCTCGAGATTCCGTTCGTCCGGATTCGGCGGGCGTTCCGAAACGGCCGGTTCATGACGGCCGCGCTCGGGCTGAACTTCATTGTCGTGCCGATCGTCGTGTTCGGCCTCACGCGGTTTCTCCCGCAGGAGCCGGTCATCCTCGTTGGCGCGTTCATGGTGTTGTTGACGCCGTGTATCGATTACGTCATCACGTTCACCGAACTCGCAGGCGGTGACGCCGAGCAGATCACGGCCGCGACGCCGGCGCTGATGCTCATCCAGCTGTTGTTGCTCCCGCTGTATCTCTGGCTGTTCATGGGTCAGCAGGTAGCCGAGTTCATCGAGGCCGGGCCGTTCATCGAGGCGTTCGTCGTCATCATCGCGCTGCCACTGACGCTCGCATGGGCGACCGAATACTGGGCGGAGCGCTCCAGCCGCGGCGCACAGTGGCAGGACACGATGGGGTGGTTGCCGGTCCCGATGATGGGGGCGACGCTGTTCGTCGTGATCGCCTCCCAGCTGCCGCGCGTACAGGATTCGATCGGACAGATCGCGTCGGTCGTCCCCGTCTACGTGGCGTTCTTGGTCATTATGCCGCTGCTCGGTCGATTCGTAGCGGGCGTGCTGGGGATGGAGGCTGGCGAGAGCCGAGCGCTCGTGTTCACCGCCGTCACGCGGAACTCGCTGGTCATTCTTCCGCTGGCGCTGGCGCTGCCATCTGGCTATGCGCTCGCACCAGCGGTCGTGGTCACCCAGACGCTCGTCGAACTGACGGGCATGGTCGTCCTCACACGAGTCGTCCCCGCGTGGTTGGTCCCAGATGCTCCTGACCAGATATTTGACCTCGATGTTGGGCAGAGTGACTGAACGCTCGGTGCGACAATCCAGACCACGGACTTAGATCACCGAAGTTCGTGGCGTTCGTCAGCGAAGCCGACCGTGACGAGATACTCGAGGAACTCATCGAACCGCTCGACGTCACTGGGCGTGTCGGACGCCAGGTGACGTGCCCACTCGATGGCCCACTGGAAGGCGGGATCCGTGCCGCCCTTGCCGTGAATGTACCACCACCGGGCCGCTTTCAGCACGACCAGCGGATTCGTTGGCGGCTGCTTACCGGCGAGCCTACGGGTGATGGATTCGATTTCGTCGGGGACGTCGGCGGAATCGACCTCCGCTGATTGCGTGGTGTCGATATCGACGGGGATCTCGTCGATCGAGACGTTGTCGGCGCTCTGTTGTTGACTCACGGAATTCACCTCTGGATGAGGACCCTCGATGGAGCCCTCGCCCTCTCCGGGGGCAGGAAAAACCGGATCGTGAGACACCCGACGCTCTCTACACGTCCTAGGCGTGTCGGTCAACGCGTTCATATCCGTCTCCGCGTTAGAGAACAGTATGCGTGAACTCGTCTTCGCCTTGGAATACACTCCGGGGACGAATGCTGTCGCCGACATTCTCGCCGACAACCCGGAGACGAAAATCCGGTCGCTCTCCTGCCATGTTTCCCCCGATACCCTCTGGCGCGTCGATTACGTAACTGGGAGAGAAAGCGCACTCGACGACATCGCCGAGACCGTCGCCGACGCCGAGTACTACACTGACTGTCTGGCCCGGCGTGACTGCGAAGCCGACTGGGAAACGCAGGTCCTCGACCGCACAGACGACGCGCTCGTCCTCTACTCCTACTGGTCCCGCACT
Source organism: Haloarcula sp. 1CSR25-25 (assembly GCF_032027985.1). Lineage (NCBI taxonomy): Archaea > Methanobacteriati > Methanobacteriota > Halobacteria > Halobacteriales > Haloarculaceae > Haloarcula > Haloarcula sp. 1CSR25-25. The sequence continues at coordinate 24,838 of NZ_JAHYBW010000012.1, read as the reverse complement.
CCGTCGTGTACCTCCATCCCGCATCTCGCCCTCGATCACTTCGGCGATGGCCTCATCTTCGAGACGACGTGGGTCGGCCGCCGCTACGAATGGCGCATCATCGCTCCCGGCGACACCACCTACCACGCGTTCCGGAGCGCCATCGAGAGCGAAATCGACGACACGACCGGAGTCACATTCGTTCGGGTCGGCGACGCAGACGACGCCGCGCCGGACGATGGTGCCACGTCACTGACGCCCGAACAGGATGCGGCCGTCCGGGCTGCCGTCGAACACGGCTACTACAAGACGCCGCGCGAAATTGAGACCTACGAGCTCGCCGAGAAACTCGATATCCCCGGCTCCACCCTCTCCTACCGACTCCGCCGTGCTGAGGCCCAACTGGCCGAATCCTACGTTGCTGATCACTCTTCGTCTCCCCACCTTTCGTCGCCCGACGCCTAACAGGAGTTGGTACACACCAACCAAAGCGGCTTGTCGGCTGGGCTCGTCACTGTGGATAATGACTACAGATGCGTCTGGGTCGGATGATCTCGACGTCCGAACCGTAACCTTGGACGTCCCCGAGATGGACTGTCCCTCCTGCGCCGAGAAGATCGTCAACAGCGTCTCGACACTCGATGGTGTCGTCACCGTCGAACCCCAGGTGATGACGGGGACCGTCCACGTCGAATATCGCCCCGAAAACGTCGGTGTCGACGACGTCGTCGAACGTGTCCAGGCCGCCGGCTACGACGTCGAGTCACGCGACGACCTCCAGACCGAACGGTTCGACGTCCCCACGATGGACTGTGCGTCCTGCGCTGGGAAGATCGAGAACGCCCTCGACACTGTCGCGGGGATTCAGGACCGTGAGACGCTGCCGACCACCGGCACCGTCATCGTCACGTACGATCCCGAGCAGACCTCGCGTGCCGACCTCGTCGCCGCCATCGAGAGTGCGGGCTACGCCGTCGAGGACAGTGGCCCGGACACCGACGAAGGGGATCTCGTCGAGGACAGCCGGGCGAGAGACGTTTGGCTGAGTCCACGTGCTATCAAGACGTGGATCGGCGGCGGGTTGCTCGTCGTCGGCCTCATTCTGGATTTCCTGCTGACGGGCCTCGACGTGACGCTCGTCAATGTCGTCGGGCGGGAGTTCGGCACCGCCGAGCTGCTCTACTTCGCCGGCGCGGTGATCAGCGGTGAGCAGATCCTCCGCAACGGCTACTACTCAGCGCGAACGCGCTCGGAAGCTTCATCCTGGGCTCAGTCATTTTTGGGGTAAGTGATTCCGACATCCTCCTCTTGGTGAGTGTCGGATTCTGTGGGGCATTCACGACATTCTCGTCGTTTAGCTTTCAGACTGTTAGCCTCTGGGAGCAGGGCGAACAGAGAGATGCATTCATGAATGCGCTCGGCAATCTGACCATCTCTCTTCTTGCGTTCGGGGCTGCGTGGCTTCTCATATCCTAAGAATTGAGAAACCCCCGCTCACCAGTCGGTTCGGGAAGAGAATAGAACTCCATCTACGTCAGGCCGGCGGGAGGTAGACGCTCTGGGGAGTACTGGGGCGACACTCTCGATGCCACCCATTTTACTCGTGTAGTCCCACAACTGGTAGCACGGTCGTTATTCGTTTAACCACGCTCGGGTCGATCACCCCGGTCGGCTCAGCCGCCTGTTCGTGGGTTACCCCCTCGAGAAGAGCAGTCAGGCGATTGGGCATTGGCGGCTGATCTGGTTCCGGTAGTTCTGTGCCTGGTTGTAAACTCCCTACGGAGAATCTGTGTCAACGACCGATGCTGATGTAGACGAGACCACGGCCACTTCTATCCCGCCGACACAAGCGTGAATCGATGTCGAAGTTGCTGGACCCGCTGTCGGACCATGCCTGCAGGCTGACCCATGCCTACAAAACGGGAATCGAGCTCACCGAAATGTTGCGAGATGGAGTGTGCCTCCGAGTGGCTGTGAGCGAGGTCACGCTTTACCCGGAGCATCTCGAAGACGGGTACCCGGACTGGCACCCAGCGCCCGACTCGTTCTAGGGGACGCTCCGGCTGTTCATCTACCGTGAAATCACGGGCGACAGCTATCGGTCGCTAGAAACCTATCAGGAACTCGCTGAATCATTCGGGTTAGAGCACGTCCCCGACGAGTCTGTGCTCTCTCGTTCTTGGCGGAATCGATTCGACGACGGGGTCCGAGAATACGTGAGCGTCGCCGCTCACTACGTGGTCAAAGAGATCCACGACTACGGTCCCGAGGGCCCCGCGGTGCGCGCAAAAACGGAAGTCACCGACTCGAAGTCGGAATCGACCGAAGGTGATGAACAGGACGAGTCTGTGGGTGCTGAGTTCTCCAACAAGCAGATCCACCGAACGACACGACTCGCTCGTGAGTACGGATTTGACGGATTCGACTCTGGCCGAGCGCAGAACGCCTCCTACGAGGATACGCAGTTCTTCGAGTTACAGACGTTCATGGGAATGATCGGCTGTGGCACCGCTCAAGGAGCCGCTCGTTTTCAGTTCCAGCGTGGTGAGGAGTACGGCCCGCACGGTGATACGCATCTGCGGGCGGTCAAACAATTCGAGCCGGAAGCGCTGATCGAGGGCTTCGATGAGGCCAGCGACCGATTGCTCTCGGCTATTGCCTCGGAGACATCGTTTCGGCGGCCGGTCACTGCAGCAATCGACATCACGACAATCCCGTACTACGATGATGTAGAAGGAATGTCGATGGTCAGTGGGATGCAGGGCGAGGAAAAGCGAGCCTTCAAATTCGCGACGCTGTCGATTGTCGGTGAAAACATCCCGCTGGTGCTCGCTGTGGAACCGATTCAGGAGAGCTCAGCCTGGGATAGGAATCCACCGAATCAGGTTCACCGTGTCGTCCGGCGACTCGTTCGACGAGCGAAAGAACACGTCCCTGTCGAGACTGTGCTGTGTGATCGTGAGTTCGATTCTAAGCGAGTCTATCAGACGCTCTCGAATCTTGGGGTGAACTCCCTCGTTCCCACACGGATCAATAGCACTGAGCGTAAGGTTTTCGAGACGATGGAAGCCGATGGACAAAGAGTGGCGGTTGAATCGGCGTCCGTTCACGTCGAGTCGGGCAGTCACTCGATGCAGTTCCTGTACGTGCCGTCGACGAGTGGTGAGGGGACGACTGTCTTTGCCACGAATCTCCGAGTCGGCCCGGAGGAGGCCGAGTCGTTCTGTCGCCGCTACAGCCGCCGCTGGCAGATCGAGAACGAGTACAAGTCCATCAAACACGACTTCCTCGCAAACACCTCCTCGAAAGACTACCGCGTGCGGTTGTTCTACTTCCTCTTCGCGGTCTTACTCTACAACATCTGGCGGTTAACTGATTTCCTGCTGAAAGCGGGTGTCGATGTGGAGATGGATTACGCGTATTGACCGCGGCCGAGTGTGTCGAGATCGTCGCCTCGGCGCTGATACCACCCGACTGAATACTCGCACACTCGAACGCTCGTCGTAGTTGAGTGGCAATACTGTACAGAATCACCAATTTCTGCCAATTATTGATGCACGCTCCGGAGGAGAGGTCATCCGGTGCTGGTCCCGAGGACTAATCCCACGAAATCTACCCAAGTAGTCGTCGATTCTCCTCGAAACTACCCCATCCTCGGAAACTGTGGGAGAGAATATACGATCATTCTATACAGCGGTATACACTTTAAAGCAAATTTTGCCAAACCACCGTAGAGCCATAAGTCTGGCACGCGTCTGCTGTGGCAACAGAACTATCAGTATTCAATGTGTTTAACTCTGTATGCCGAAATCGGCTGATTCAGATTCAGAACCCGGAAAGCACGACGCTTCCCCTGGGATTGAGCGGACGAAGCCGTGGCACTCCGCCGACGACGTCCCCTGGACGCTGCTGACCGAGCCCCAGCTCGCCGACGCCTACGAGGCTGTGGTCGTCCCGGCGCTGCGGCGGGACGGGTACGACCCCGAAACCGACAGGCCATCCTACGAGTGGCTCTCGAACAACGGGTTTCGCGGGCTCACGTACGCGCTGAAAGAGTACCACGACACCACGTTCGCCGTGTTCTGGGAGGACACGCTGGGGTACGACACCGAAGCCAGCGGCTACGACTGGGATATCGAACACGATGAGACACGGGAGTCCTTTCAGGAGTATCTCGACGCAAAGCAAGCGGCCGCAGACGACTGGACGGACAGAACGCGTGAGACCATCCGGTATCGGCTCGCTCGCTACGCCCGGTCCTATCGAGAGCGCCACGGCACCGACGATCTTCTCTCGCCCGTCGACGATGACAGCGATATCTCGGAAACCGAAGCCGTCGACCGTTGCCGGGAGACGTTCGCCTACATGTCCGGTGAGTACGCTGAATCGACCATCGCGCGTGTCCACGATGCAATCCGAACGTGGTATGGCTGGCTCGTCGAACGGCGTGTGGCGACGGTCAACCCCACCAACGGCGCGGAGGATTGGTTCTCGTGGTCCCGCTCCTCGGACACCGACCCTGTCGCCCTGGACGCGGAGCACGTCCGGGCGATGTTCGACGCTGCGCTGACCAGCCGCGACCGGATGCTCGTCGTTGCACTCGCTGGCTGGGGACTGCGTGCCGGCGAGGTCGCAGCGCTGCACCAGGACCAGCTGTATCTCGACGCCGACGAACCCTATATCCAATTCGATGAGCGAAAAAACGGCCCGGGAACCGTTGCCATCGTCTTCGGCGAGGACGTTGCCCGCCGGCACGTATCCCGGGTTGATGGCTACCTGTTCCCGTCCGAGCGCTCGAAGACAGGCCACGTGTCCGGAACGACAGTGGCTGGTTGGTTCCACGACCTCGCCGACAAGGCCGGCGTGCCCGAGGAGATCAACGGCGTCGCCCGGAAGCCACACATGGGCCGGCGGTTCTGGTACGACGCGTATTCGCGCACGACCGAGGACCTCCTGACGCACGTGCAAGATATCGCCGACGAACAAGGCAGCAGCAGTGCAAAGGTCGTCTTCGAAGACTACCTGACCGACGAGCGGAAACGCGAACTACGGCGGGAGTTCATGCGAGAGAAACTATCCGAGGCTTTCGACAGCGAGTAGACTACTCGTCGTCCCCATGCACTTCCTGTTCCAGCCGCTGCAATCGCGCTTCGACATCGCCCGGGCTGTCGGTCTCGTTGTGGAACTTCGCAAGCAAATTCTCCTCACCGGCACCGTTGAGTCTCTTTATGTCCTGGGCGATGTGCTCAATGCGCTGGCGGATGTTGTACCGCCGCTCACGTTGGGTGGTTTCCGATGAATGTGACGACCGCTACCACTGGCCCAAAAGCCAAATCACACCAACAATCAATGCACCGGCGACACCAAGGATAAGAAAGCCGATAGGTTCCATATCAAATAGCACGGCTGATTTAAATATAATCTTTCTGCCCGTTCGGCCACGCCGCGACGGATGGGGGTGCTAAATGAGTAATCAGGACCGGCTGACTTGCGAAATTGGGGGACTGTATGCCCGAAATGCGGGAACCGTGCTCGCGTTTCACCTTCACGGAACAGTTACCGCACTCCGGGGTTGCTGGGAACGCTGGTTGCCGCGTTCTGAGTTCTGAATCGCACTGTACGGGCGCTTTTACGTTCCCACATTGGCGTACTGGTGGGTGGTGCAAAGACTCTGGCCTTACGCTAGAAAGCTACTCAAATATCTAGTCGACAGCGCTGACTCTCATCTACGGGTATGTCTCAAAAACTGAACTCGAACCACAAGGGACCCTCAGATATTTTTGTGAGCGATGGTTGATTGATAATGCATGGAAGTGACAAACAGAGTGAAAGAAGCGATTAAACAGACCCGACTTGCCAAGCAGGACGTGGACGACACCGGCGTTTCCGAGGAGCTTGAGCGCGCTTTGGAAGCGCTACAGGATGCGTCGGAGACACTCGAAGACGACGATTGATTAACCGTTGTAGGCGGTGGTTACGCTACCCACCGGCCGAAGATTCGTGGAATGACCGACCCGATCGAAATTCGGTCAGTTCGGCGATTCGGTCTTCCAGTTCTTCGATTTCGGTGCGGAGTTCGTCAGCTTCGTCGCCCTCGGTCGCCTCAAGCTGGTCTTTCAGCCCTTGCAGGCGCGTTTCTTTCTCCTGTTCGTCCACGTCGGCCTTGCGAACGTACTCGCTCGGTTCGATATCGTAGACATCGGACTCGGAAAGGTCGGTCACCTCGAGTGCGTCGTCGACTTTGCTGGAGTCGACTGTCGTCAACCGCTCGCGTTCGATACCGGCGGACTCGAACGCGTTCAACACCAGCTCGTCGTCTTTGAGCGACCGGTTCCGGCGCGTCGTCCGCTGGACGGACCCAAACTGCCCAGAGACTGGCTGGTCGTGATGGAGTCGGTCAAGCAAGACGCTCCGAACATCTTTCCGGAGATCGTTTGCATTGCGTTGCACATCCGACAGCAGGGTGTAAATGTTCACGAGCGCGGGTGTATCGACAGCTTCCAGCGAAGCTATGTCGTGGCGCTCAAGCGCATCGATCAGCAGTAATGCGTCTGCATATACATCCAGATCCGGTTCTTCGCGCTCGGTCTCGTCGGGTTCCTCACTCCCGCTTTGGGCTTCTACTAGCGGCGACCCCAGGGACTGGTCGCTTTCGGTCAGTGTTCCAGTTCGATCGTCCACCTCGAAACGTGGATGGAGAGACAACACAGTTGCATAGGGCTCAGCATCCGGCGGTAGGCGGTCAACATCGAATTTTCCCCGAGGGCCGCTCACGCGCTCGTAGAGCGTCTCAAATTGGTCTTTCTGGAGTGGAATTGTCTCGTCGTCGTCTCGGTACTGAATCAGTACGCGATGGTCCTGCACATCTTCAATGCTGAAGGCTTTGCGTGACAGCGGGGTAATAAGGGTGGCACCAGACTGGAGTGTTTCAATATTCTCAAGTAGATTGTTCCAGGTTGGCCCGAAGGTCATGACCAAGAGTATGTGGTGATTGGTGAAAACGGTAGGGCAACGTGGCTCACTATGTTACTCAACGAACTACAGAACAACTCACAGCGGAGATCGTCAAAAAGAAACTACTCTGGCGCAACGACGTCACCACACGTTGGACACTCCGCCCAGATACCTTCTGTACCATCATCTCGCTCGTATTCAACCAGGACCCACGCAGCCGTGATGCGCTCATCACAGTTTGGGCAGCGACCGAGACTTTGCGTGTCATCAGGCATAGAAAGGGCAGGGAAGGAGCGTGTGACAGTGTTTCTTCCATCTAAAATTCAACTGGCGTCGAGGATAAGTGTTTGCCAGACTGCAGAATGAATGTACATACTGGAACTGTACGTCACACTGCACCTTTCGGGTGTTGGCGCTGCTGTCACCAGTGAGGGACAGTACCTCCCAGGACCGGTATCGTTAGTTGTCCAAACAATCAGCACAACGGCCAGCGCCAGGGAAGGATGGCTCCCCACACTCTAAACACGTATCAACTGCGGCGTGGTTCTCCGAACCCGAGTCAAGGTACTGTTTGACCGTTTTCCACACCCGTTGAATCATACCTATAATACCGTTCTCAAGGCGTATAAACCCACTAATCGAGGAATTAGTGTATAGCGCTATGGACTACTATATACCACACCTGCTCCTGTGAGCCCAGCTGTGGGATAGTCGGTTGCTGGTCAGTCTGTGTGTCGCTGTCGTGGCTCTTACAACAGTTCTCAGAGGCGGTGGCCGTTCTGGGCGGAGTAGGTCAGTGACTGGAGCGCGACGGCGACAGTCGCGAAAGCGCGAATCGGAAGCAGGGACTGCTGGAACGGAGCAACCGGTATGAGAATCATCGCCTGGTGTCTCCAACGAGATCGCTGGACCAGCGTAGTCATAGACCATAGACTCAAAGTGGGTTCCAACAGGGCCAGCTCAGTCAGTGTCGACTAGCGACCCGAACACCTCTTCGGCGTCGGCCGGTACATCGAAGTCGTGGTAGTGTTCACCCTTCTCCTTGGAGAGAATGTTGAGCGCGGCGGAGGCTCCATCGCCGGCGGAGATGACTGCCTGCCACTCCTCTGCCCGCACCATCGCTCCCGTCGCATAGGCATTGTCGACTGACGTCTCCATCGTTACGTCTACATCGACGACATCCTCGTCGGTGAACGTACAGCCGAGGTCGTCGGCGATCTCTCGATTTGCGCCCGTCGCGAGCACGACGTAGTCTGCGGTGTACTCCTCGTCAGCCGTCTTGACGACAAACCCTCCGTTGTCGGTAGTAACTGTAGTAACCTCGGTCTCCTGATGCCGGGTGACGCCGAAATCGTCCACCTGTTCGCGGAGCGTTTCGATATAATTCGAGCCATCCATCGAGCCGATTCCTGGGTAGTTGAACAGGTGGGCCTTGTGCATCCACGTCTCGTCAGTGTCGAAGACGGCTGTTTCGAGCCCGTTCTTCGCAGTGAACAATGCGGAGCTGAGCCCAGCGGGACCGCCTCCGATGATGAGTATATCCGCCATACAAACTAATTAGTTAGTTAGTGTGAAAAGCCTTCTCATCCAATCCATGCTCATACCGTCCAGCGCCAATACCGGCAGACCGCTATCATCGGTTACTACCCTGTAATCCGGGTGTCACTCTCATGGATAAACAGTGGCTAACCAAACCGTTAACTCTCGTAGTCTCCGAGTCCGTACATGGATCTCTCTGTCGTCGACTTGTCTCCCGTTCCCGACGGTGGCACCGCTCGTGATGCGTATGCGAACACCGTCGAGGCTGCTCAGCAGGCCGAACAACTCGGCTATTCTCGATTCTGGGTGGCCGAACACCACGGTATGGCAGACTCGATTGCCGGGACGACGCCCGAGGTGCTGCTCGGGCACCTCGCTGCGGAGACGGACTCGATTCGACTGGGGTCGGGGGCGGTGTTACTCAATCACTACAGCCCGTTCAAAGTCGCCGAACAGTTCGGCGTGCTGGACGCGCTCGCTCCAGGCCGTATCGATGCGGGGGTCGGCCGAGCGAACGGGTCGCCAGCCACCGACCGCGCGCTCGGGACGGACCCGCGCGTGCAGAATCCCGATGAGGATCACGCGGAGAAGATTGAGGCAGTCGTCAACCATCTCTATGACGACTACCCGGTCGACCATCCGTACAGTGACCTACATATCCCACGTTCCGAGGCGGGAACTCCGGATCCGTGGGTACTTGGGTCTAGTCCGTCGAGTGCAGCGATAGCCGCCGAACTCGGCCTCCCGTACTGCTTCGCCGCGTTCATCCGACCGCAGCTCGCCGCTCAATCATTTGAGGCGTACCGCGAACAGTTCCAGTCGTCTGCACTGGCCGGTGGCGTTGACGAACCAGAGGGGATGATTGCGGTGAATGCAGTCTGCGCAGAGACTGACAAGGAGGCTGCACGGCTCCGGTCTGTAGCCGAGGCGTCGTACAAGCGGATGCAACGTGGTGTCGTCGGAACCAGGCCTGCCGTCGAAGAAGCCATCGACGAACTCGATAGCGTTCCCGAACCGACCCCCGAAACACTCGATACTGGTGAATGGCCACGAGCAATTTCCGGCAGTCCGGAGACGCTCGCGTCGCTTCTCGAAAAACTTGCAGACCGTGTCGGCGTCGACGAAATGATGATTCAGCACATCCACGCAACCCACGACGACGCACTCCGGTCGCACGAACTGATTGCCGAGGGCATCGGACTCACGTAGAACTGAGACATCTCTCAGGACAAAGGTAGAGGCATTACTATTTCCAGATCAATCCACCGTAAAATTCTCACCTTTACCGGATCATCCGAGAGCACGGTAATTTGGGCGGGTATTCGAGGCCGAAACGAAGCGGTCAGTCTTCTTTCTCGAAGTATTGATAGGCCGGTTCAAAGGAATCAGACCGCTGCTTGGTGCCGCCGTGCCAACCGAACAACAGTTCGCGCATATTTAGTTCTCGGATGGTAGGAAAGCGGCGCTGCTCGGTCTGTGCGTAGTTCACTAAGGTAAACAGCAACACCCCGCCAATCGTGTTTCCGAGAAGAATCGGAAGCCAGAATTCGGACACGACAGTACCCGACGCTAATCCAGTGACGAACAGAAAGAAGAGCACTTCACACGCTGCAGTAATGACGTGATAGAGTTCGGCAGCAGCGATCAGATAGAATATAAAATAGATGATAATGAAACGAGAAATCGTATCGCGCGCCGCATGGTTGAGCCAGACGACGCCAGCGACTAGCCACCCCGCGAAAATCGACCGATTAAAGACCGCCCACCAGTCCTTCTCAAGTCCTTCACTGGTAAATGCGAGACCCGCCTGAACTGCGTCAGGCGAGAGCACCTGTCCGTTTGCAAGGACGTATGCCCCGAGCGCGGCACCGACCACGTTGCCAAGTAGCACGATACTCCAGACGCGGAGCAACATCGGGAAACTGGCGATCCGAGAAAGGACCAGTGCGACAGGCGGCAGCGTGTTCTCAGTGTACAGCTGATAGCCGCCTATAATTATGTAGATGAAGCCAACCGGGTACAGAATCGCACTCAGAAGGGGGCTCTCAGGGAATGCTGCCACACCGACTGCATGGCCGAGGAACGTCAGGACGATGGCAAAGCCGGCCGTCAATCCGCTGAAAAATAGCTGTTGTTTGCGGGTGTCGATCTCTTCTTCAGCACTTGCGAGCACGCGAACGAAGATTTCCTCCGTTGAGAAGCGGTCGCCGATCGCCCACCCAACTGCAGGTGCTCCCGATGGGGCGTGATCCATTGATTCACGGAACTCTGACTCCGACTTTTCCTGTTCCTGGTCACTCACAATTACTCACTCTAGTTGGTTAGAAGGACTACTGAGAGCATAAAGGGGAGTCAAGGACGACGGTATCGAGATTTTTTGTGGGAAACAGCACGGCACTCGGGCCGACAAGGCCATCACAAACAATGATGGCGTCCGTCACCGATGATTTAGTCTCGCTCGGTGACTCCAAGAACCTTGCCAGCTGCGATTGTCTGGCCCATATCACGGATGGCGAAGCTCCCTAGCTCGGGGATTTCGCTCGAGAGCTCGACCGAGAGGGGCTTCTGTGGTCGGATGGTGACGACTGCAGCATCGCCGGATTTGATAAAATCAGGTCCTTCCTCGGCAATATCGCCGGACGAGGGATCGATCTTCTGGTCGAGAGATTCGATGGTGCCGGCGACCTGCGCCGTGTGTGCGTAAAGAACCGGTGTGTATCCAGCGGTAATCACGCTCGGGTGCTGCATAACGACAATCTGTGCCTGGAAGGTCTCGGCGACCGTTGGCGGGTCGTCAGCAGGACCGACGACGTCGCCTCGGCGGATGTCGTCCTTGCCGATACCGCGAACGCTGAACCCGACGTTGTCACCGGGATCGGCCTTCGGAACCTCTTCGTGGTGCATCTCGATGGTCTTCACTTCGCCGCTGACATTCGATGGCTGGAACGAGACGTCGTCGCCGGTGTTGACGACGCCCGTCTCGACGCGGCCGACCGGGACCGTACCGATGCCGTCGATTGTGTAGACATCCTGGATCGGCAGTCGAAGGGGCGCATCCGACGGTGGTTCCGGTTCAGCTAAGTCGTTCAGCGCTTCCAGGAGCGTCTCACCACCGTACCAGTCCGTGTTTTCGGAGGGTTCGGCAACGTTGTCACCCTCGAAGGCGGATACGGGGATGAACGAGGCATCGCCGGTGTCGAACTGAACTTGCTGTAGCAACTGGGTTACTTCGTTGACCACCTCGTCGTATGTGGACTCCTTGTAGTCGACGAGATCCATCTTGTTTACCGCGATGATCAGTTCGTTAATGCCGAGCGTGCGGCCCAGAAAGACGTGTTCCTTGGTCTGGGGTGCGACGCCGTCGTCAGCGGCGACGACAAGGACGGCGTGGTCAGCCTGGGACGCGCCCGTAATCATGTTCTTGATGAAGTCTCGGTGCCCCGGCGTATCGACGATAGTAAAGTCGTACGTCTCCGTCGAGAACTCCTGGTGGGCGATGTCTATCGTAACACCGCGCTCACGCTCTTCGGCAAGGTTATCCATGACATAGGCGAATTCGAACCCGCCTTTACCCTTCTCCTCAGCTTCCTCGCGGTGCTGTTTGATGACGTGCTCGGGGACGCTCCCTGTCTCGTAGAGAAGTCGCCCCACGAGTGTACTCTTACCGTGGTCGACGTGGCCGATGATGGCCAGGTTCTGGTGGGGTTTGTCAGTGCGCACTGTATCTTTTACTACGAATTTAGAAGTTAAAAGCTACCAAGTTAGAATTAAAGTAGTAACTACCAGATATGGAAGTGTTGGAGCATACTCGCACAGTTTGGGTATAGGAATGTAGACTCGGTTTCTCACAACAAACATTACCACTGAAATCGTAGTAAGGCTATGAGTGAATCCGATCGGGCGGAAACGCAACATAACCATAGGATGAGTACGGTTTTTTCCTTGCTCGGGAAGGCTCACACGCTGGCAATCCTCAAGGAATTCGTCTTGGACGACGATGAACCGATTCGGTTTGGCGAACTCGAAGATGAGCTCGATATCTCCCCGAATACGCTGTCTCGACGGCTTGATGAACTCGTCGAAGCCGGATTCTTGGAACGCACACAATACGATGAGATCCCTCCCCGCGTGGAATACGAGATGACACAGATGTTAAACGACCTCGAACCGATGTTCCGAGAACTGGATGAGTGGATGGATCGCTACTGCTCAGACTAAAATGAGTATCTTGAGTCCGAGGTTGTGTCGCTCGCTGTATCCGGTTTATTTCGTTCGGAGACGCGAACTGTATCCGGAGTCACGCTCACCTGGCAGCCGTTATAGTGAAATACAACTGTACTCTCGGGTAAGATATTCCCATCGAACAGGCCATCAAGATTTTCTGGATTAATGGCCTCGTATAGCAGTTCAAGGTTCGTTCCGGACGTGTTCGTAACGGAGGCGACAGCTCGGACGACAGCCTGGCTGTGTGATTCATCCGCCCGGATATCGTAGACATAGGGATCATTATGTGGCGGTCCGGAGGTGTCGTTCCCATTCTTGTCGGGGGGATGGTCAGTCATTGCGTATTGGAGGAGTTTGTTCTGTCTTTCACCGGGAATCCGTTACTACGGAACAGAACGTGAAAAGCTACCAAGTTAGAAGTGGAGTAGTAACTACGAAATGTGGAAGTGTTGAGGTGTACACACAGTTTGGGTATTGGTGTGAGGGTTTCACCCTCGGAGTCGAACTTCGATCTCATCTGGCCCGGTAACAGCTATTCCGTCATCTCTCGCAGTGACCGTGTACTGACTGTCGGAAATTCGCTCTCGGATCACGTCGAGTGCCTCTGCTTCTGGGAGGACGACCTCGAACCAGGACAGCCCCCTGCCGCCGACTGGCTTTGATCGGTGATTCCACGTGTTCGCTCCGATATGGTGGTGGTATCCACCCGCCGAGACGAAGGATGCGGCGGGCACGGTCGTCTGCACTTCGAACCCGAGCGTGTCCACATAGAAGCCCCTGAACGCGTCGAGCGAAGAGACCTCGAGGTGGACGTGTCCGACATCCGTTCCCGACGGGACCTGACTATTACCTGTGGCAGCGGCTTCGATGCTGGCGAGGTCGAGCGGTTCGGTGCTGATCCGAACACGACCGTCGTCGGCGATGGGCCACTCCTCGCGGGGGTAGTCGCGGTAGATCTCTATACCGTTCCCTTCCGGGTCGGTGAGATACAGCGCCTCGCTGACCCAGTGGTCTGAGGCCCCACCGAGTTGCCACTGGTCCCGTATCCGACCTAACGCGTCACCGAGGGCCGTACGCGAGGGCACTCTGAACGCGTTGTGATACAGCCCGGCCGCTGATCGGTGACGCTGGAGGGTATCTTCAGCTCCCTCCAGAACGAGGAGTGGTGTGTCGTCAACCCCGAGAACCGAGGTAGTATCGGCTGTACGGAGCATACTGAGGCCAACGACATCCCGGTAGAACCCGGTCATCTCCTCAAGATCACCGACGCGAAGCGCGGTCCGGCCGATACGTGTCCCCTGCGGAAGCGTGTCTGAATTTGGTCGCGTCGATTGCGTGGTCATTCTTGTGTGTTAAAGGCCGATGTTGAGGGCGTACGGCCATGCAGTGCCACTGAGTGCAGCGACGACGAGCGTAGCACCGAAGAGCGTCGCGTTCTTCAGGAAGTCCGTCATCTCTGACTGACGCTGTTCGGGATCCTCAACCGTCCAGAAGTCGTGCATCACCGGCGTCACCACGAGGAAGAACAGCGCAATCGCTATTGCGCCGAGGAGCGGGTAGACGCCGATCGCGATGGCAAGCCCGCCCACGATGAGCATGAGGCCGGACACGATGACTGCAAGTCGGGGGGCAGGAACGCCCTTGGCGTCGGCGTAGCCACTCATCCCGTCGAGCCCCGTGAAATGACTCAGGCCCATGAACCCGATCAGGATACCGAAGACGAGGCGGCCGACCAGGAAGGCGAGCCCACCAGCTGCAGTCTCCAGCGCCATTAGGCCTCCACCTCAGGCTGACCCCCGGTCATCTGGACGATCTGTCCCCTCACGCCCTGGTTCGAAAGCAGGTGGAGCACTTCAGCGACGATGGCCTCGGGGGCCGTCCACTCCGAGAAGTCGGCGTCGGGCATCGCTTCGCGGTTCCCTGGCACGTCGATGAGGAACGGAGCGACGGCATTGACGCGGGCATTGAGTTCGACATCGAGTGATTCGGTCAGCGTCCGGACCGCTCCCTTCCCCACGTCGTATGCGAGCGTTCCGCCGACCGGCTCGATGGCGCGGTCTGAACTGAACAGGACGATACCGCTCTGCTCGCCGAGGTGGTCTGCGAAGGCCTTGACGGTCAGGAACGCCGTCGTTGCGTGGCGATTCAGGGCAGCCTGGAACGCCTTACCGTCGGTATCGCTGACGCCGCCCATGGAGAATCCGCCGGCGAGGCCGACGATGTGGTCGATTGAGCCGTGTTCGTCGGCCACAGTCTCAGCGAAGGCTTCGGCTGCCGCCTGATCTGTTAGATCGACCTGGTGGTACGACACCGCCTCAGCGTACTCAGCACGATCCTCGACATCGGCTCTCGCAGTTTCGGTAACGTAGGTGCCGACGACATCGGCGCCCTGGTCAACGAGTTGGTCCGTCACATACGGGCCCATGTTGCCGGTCGCACCGGTCACGAGCACCGTCGAGTTTTGTAGTTCCATTACATTACCTAGTTTGTTGCCAAATCTATTTATAGCTCAGGCAACAACTGTATAACCAGGTAATGGCGACCCAACCACACTCAGCCGACTCCGACACCGAATCCGACGTCGAACAGCGCAATGCGGATGTCTGCAACGTCGTCGGGGCTGTCGAGGAGATGGGGGCAAAGTGGAAGCTCATCGTCCTCAACGACCTGCGTGACGGCGAAAAGCGGTTTAACGAACTCAAGCGGTCGACAGGGGCCAGTTCCTATACACTTTCGCGTGTGCTCGACGACTTGGAAGCGGAGGGATTCGTCGACAATCACAAGGAGTTCGAATCCCCGGTCGCGAGCTATTACGCGCTGACCGAGAAGGGTGATGCCCTTTGCCCGGTGTTCGACGCCCTCGACGACTGGGGAGAGGACTGGCTGTAAATTCGGTGATCCACACATGCCAGACGACGACCCATCCGACGATCTCGATGTGCCCGAGGATCCGCTCGCTGACCTCGACCGTGCGACACAACAGTTGACCGTCCAGACCGAAGAGCGGAGGTATGGCAAGAAAATGGTCATCATCGAGGGGTTCGAAGGTAACACCGACCTCGAATCACTCGCCTCCAAGCTGAAATCTGCACTCGGAACTGGTGGTACGGTCAAAGAGGGCCACATCGAACTGCAGGGCAATCATGAGGAGCGCGTCCGCGAACTCCTCGAGGAAAACGGATACTCCGTCAAGGGATGACTCTCGTGCTGAATACGATTGATATCGAACAGGCCTTAGTCGGTTTTACGCCGTTACGTTCGTTGCCGTGTACTGCCAACAGCCGGGAACACCATCAGCGAGCGCGTCAGCGCGAGCAGGCTAGGGTTGTTCATCAATCCAGCAGAGCAGAATCTTTTAGACCCGATGTAAACCGATTATACGATTAAGCCTCATGCCGATGCCGGGTCCAACCATGTATTCAATTGTATGGCACAGAGAAGCCACGCCGATCGTGCTGGAAAAGCCACTGAACCGAAATTCTATCTCCCCGCGGGGGTCTGCCCATCGTCTAAATCGAGTTGGTTCGAGCGTGTTTGGTCGGATATCTTCAGTCATCGCATCTGAAGCATTGACATAGTTGCCACCGAGCGTGTCGAAACTGTCGGTCGAATGTAAATTTTATACCGAAGTTTTCAATATACTATTCTTCGAGATAGCATACCTGTGAATGACTACGTGAATCGAAGTTCCGTTCCTATATATCATGACTGACCAGACTCACACAGGCCACGGCACTGGCATCACTACGATCCTGTTCATAAGCGTCGTAAAACGGGATTCATCACTGAGATTCTCGATAATGATTTATTGTTTTGAGGGTCGAACAGTGAAAACCACACCCTCATAGAGCCAATGAGCGATATTAAGGCCGTCATCCGAGTCGAACACCCTGACATTGTGCTCACAGAGACGATCGCGCACGACAATAGTTCGAAAGTCAAGCCGGTGTCAGAGGCAGGAACTGATCCCAATTCAGAGCGATTTCTCTATCACGTTGAGTCGTCTGATTTCCGTAGGTTCGAAGATGGTCTGCAGAATGATCATACGATTAGTGAATTCGAACGAGTTATCGAAACAAGCGATGGAAAGGCACTCTATAGCTTCGAGTATACTGACGAAGCAAAGACCTTCTCACCAGTAATTTCGACAGCGAACGGTGTCGCACTCGATATGGAGAACGACGGCAGCGCGTGGCTCATAACAGTCTGGATGCCCGAGAGAGAAAAACTGGTCAACCTCTGGAACTACGCGGAAACGAACAACATCGATATCGAGCTACGACAAGTGAACGAGTATGCAAGTGTGGTGACCGCGGCCGCCGGATTAACCGACAACCAACGAGAGGCCCTGCTCGTCGCGTTCGAAGCAGGCTATTTCGAAGAACCGCGCGACGTAACGCTCAGCGAGGTTGCCGCCAAGCTCGATATTTCACAGCCAGCCGCCAGCGGTCTCCTCCGACGTGGGATAAAGCGACTCATCATATCAGGTCTTGTAGATGATAAATAGAGTTTTAGATATGTTCTCTTTTTGATTGGTTATTGTTGAGGATACGTATCAGAATTGGACTCGGATACTGAACCGACTCACATGAAAGGGAGCTGAATAGCGGAAGTAGGACCGATAATGGAGTGAATGAACACTCAGTTAAGAGTGACCTGGCTCTGGAGCGCACCATGCGACCGCGATTCCGCAAATACCGAGGAGTCCAGCGAAGAGGAACGCCGTATCGAATCCAGCCAGATCGACAACGACGCCACCCGCTATCGGGGCAAGGAATGCTCCCGCCAATCCAACACTCGTCTGGAAGGCAATGGCTGTCGCAGCGACCCTCGAATCGACGACCTCCCGGACGTAGGTAAAGGACAGACCCAGCGTTAGCTGGACCGCAAACCCGGTGAGAAGCAGGAGTGCAACGAGAAGGGGAAGTGACCGAAACCGGGTGAAGACTAGCACGAGTGGAGCGGCAGCTGCGAAGGACCCGAGGACGACGGGTTGTCGGCGACCACCGAAGACGCGATCAGACAGGAGTCCACTACTGATCCGAGAGATGACGCCAATCGCAGGGAACACTGCCACAAGAACTCCACTCACAGCGAGTAACAGTCCGAGTTCGGTCGTGAGATACGACGACCCCCAGCTATTCACGAACAGGTATAACGAATACCCAAGAAAGCCGAGAAGTCCGACTATCCAGACATTCCGGCTTCGGAGGACCGCACCGAACTCCTGAATCGAGGGAGCCTCACCCTGGCTCTTCCCAAACCCTCGACTTGCCGGCCAGAATATGACTAGACCGACTACTGTGAGGCCCGTGAACGCGACAAAGATCGCGGGCCACCCGAATCGATGCGCAATCAGTGGACCGGTTCCTTGCCCGAGCGCGAAGCCGACCGGGCCACTCGCGGTGAAGATTCCGACAGCCGTTGCCCGGTTCTCGCTGGTCGCTGCTCGACTCACGATATCGATGCCAGCGTTCCACACGACGACGTAGGCGACCCCACCAAGCGCTCGCGACGCAATCACTGATCGGTAGTCCCCTTGCCGTCCAGCGATCCATCCCCACGTTCCGGCGACAAGTAGTGTGAGAACTGCGAGTGCCATCACATTTCTGGGGTCTGTTCGGTCGAGCAACGCTCCAGCTGGGAGGCTTGCAATCACTGCAGTACCGAACATGATGCCGACGAGGAAGCCTGCGATTGTTGGACCGATACCCAGCGAGTCACGAATGAGCGGGGTGACGCTCGCTGGAACAATCTCGTAGGCGGCTAACCCTGTCGAGATAAGACTCGCTCCAGCGACGATTCCCCACGTCGACTGATGCGTCTGTTGCGGTTCGCTGCTAGTGGGTTCTTCCGGGTAGGTGGTCGGTTGGGTGGTCATTACTTGATAGTGTGGACAGTCGGCGAACCGCGGAAATCGGAAATCGGTAGGTACCTGCAACGAGTCCTGATGATCGTGTTTCCATGATACGTATCGCTCCGCATACCTTCGAGGGTTAGATGGTAAACTCTATTATCGAATAATGGTTTGATAGTTAACTAGCAATGTGTGTGCTTTCCGGCCCAGGCCAGCAGCAGAACTGGGGCCAAGCTCGAATCGGCACAGAGAGACGCGTTCCATGTACGCAAGTGGGCGAATAATGGTCGCTTCCCAATCCGTCCTCGATTCGTCGACGGTGCTGCTCGTGGGAACAAACGACTGGCTCTCGCGATTCGCTACAACGCTCAAGAAACGGACTGACGCGACTGTGCATACAGCTGGAACCACGGCAGAAACGAGTGATATCATACGGAAGCGGACTATTGACTGTCTCATCAGCGGAGATACGCTCGAAGGGACGACGGGGCTGGAACTCCTCAAGAAGATTCGTACCGAAACGACGACGCTTCCGGTCTTGCTCTGTACCGCCGCTGGGAGCGAAGCCATTGCCAGCGAGGCTATCGAAGCCGGTGTCACCGATTACATCGCACTCACGGACCCGACAGAACAGATGGCCGACGAACTCATCGAACGAACTGAACGGGCCATCCGATCCGCACGGCGATCGGCCACGCAACGGGACCGCGCCAGACAGTTCGACGCCATATTCAACGATTCGCGAACCGCGACGTGGGTGCTCGATCCAGATGGCTCACTTGCGCGTGTGAATGAGACAGCTCGGGAGATGGTCAAGGTAGATATCGAAACGATCGTTGGGGAACCATTCTGGACGCTTCCGTGGTGGGCAGACCCCGATTCAGCGAACACAGACGTCCAGCAGATCGTGGAGAACGCCCTCGATGGGAGATTCGGCAACGCGGTCGTCACACAGCCGCCACACATCGAAAATCCACGCGTCATCGATCTCTCCGTACGTCCAGTCGAGAACGAACGTGGTGACATCGTCTCGATCGTCATCGAGGGTGTCGATATCACCGAGCGCGTCGGCCTGGAACGCGATCTGCGACAATCAGAGGAGCTCCATCGTGTCACGCTCAACAATATGACCGACACCGTCCTCATCACGAACGAGAACGGCGAGTACACATACGTCTGTCCTAACGTGCACTTCGTTTTCGGTTACACGGCCGACGAAATTCACGAGCAAGGAAAGATCGACGACCTCCTCGGTACGGATTTCTTCGACCGGGAGGAGCTCGCAGAGGACGGCGTGCTGAAGAACATCGAGACGACCGCGACGGACAAGGCGGGTCGCGAACATACGCTCCTCGTTAATATTCGTGAAGTCTCGATTCAAGACGGGACGCTCCTCTTCAGCTGTCGGGATATCACAAAACGCAAGCAGCGTGAGGAGGCGCTCGCGACCCTTCAAGAGACCGCGCGTGATTTCCTGTACGCCGAAACACATCAGGAAATCGCCCAGCATGTCGTCGATGACACACCTGGTGTTCTTAATCTGGATGCGAGTGCGGTCTATCTCTTCGATGCCGATGCCAACGAGCTTCGACCTGCGGCCCGCTCGGCGAGGATGAGAGAACTTACTGGCCCGCTCCCTACCGTACACGCCGACGGCGAAACGCTTCCGAGTTACAGTTTCGTCGAGGACGAAGCGCTGTTCTTCGACGACGTTCACGAGGCAGACCGGCTCGAAAACCGGGCGACCGATCTTCGTAGTGCAGCCTACATCCCACTCGGTAACCACGGGGTGTTCGTCGCTGGCTCGGACCGAGTCGGCGTCTTCGACGACGTAACCCGGGAACTGGCTGACCTTCTCGCTGCAACCGCCGAGGCAGCCCTTGACCGCGTAACACGAGAGACCCGACTTCGAAAGCAAGATCGCACACTGCAGGCGCAAAACGAACAGCTTACCGCGCTGAATCGAATCAACGAGACGATTCGGGAAATCGATCAAGCCCTCGTCCAAGCCGAGACAAAAGAGGAGATCGATCATACCGTCTGTGAGCTGTTGACCGGCGAGGACCGATTCAGGTTCGCTTGGATCGGCACGATTGACCAAACCACCGACACCGTCGAGCCACGAGCTTGGGCAGGCAGCGAACAGGGGTATCTGGATAGCCAAGCGTTCGCCATTGATGCGGAAGCTGGGGAGCCAGCCGGCCAGACCGCAGCGACTGGCGACGTGACGATGGTGACGAACGTCGCCGCCGGACTCCGCGAGGATCCCTGGCGGAAGGCCGCACTCGCCCGTGACTACCTCTCCGTGTTGAGCATCCCCCTCGTCTACAATGACCTCACACACGGGGTGTTGACTGTCTACGCACCTACCCAGGATGCGTTCGACGACACGACGAAGGCTGTCCTTGCTGAACTCGGCGAGACCATCGCGTCCGCGCTTAGTGCTATCGAGCGAAAGAATGCACTGCTCACGACATCGATGACGCGCGTCGAATTCGGCATTGATGATCCGGCATTCATTCTCTCACGGCTCGCTCAAGACGCAGAGTCTACACTCTCATATCAGGGCGGCGTTCAGCAATCCACAGAGGGAAGCTACGTGTTCGTGACTGTCGAAGACGGAGCAGTAACTGACGTTGTAGACGCTGCCTCGCAGTTGGTCGGGATTGACGAGGTGCAACAGATCAGTACGGATGGTGAGGGGGGTGTACTCCGGCTTCGGCTCACACAACCGTTTCTCGCCCTGGAGTTAGCTGATCACGGTGCCGTCTTCCGCGAGGCGACTGCCGATCCGACATCCACAACCCTCGTCATCGACATCCCGGACAGTATCGATGTCCGGACGATCATACAACTCATCCAGGAGACGTTCTCCACTGTTGAACTCCGTTCGAAGCAAACGTTGGATCAGTCCATGGAACGCGACTTATATTCGAAGTTCCTCAAAAAGCTGACTAAGCGGCAACTCGAGGTGATCCAGACGGCATACTACAGCGGGTTCTTCGAGTCACCACGCGCGAGCACTGGCGCAGACGTTGCGGAGACACTCGGAATCTCCCCGCCAGCGTTTTATAAACACTCTCGGACCGTCCAGCGCAAACTGTTCGAAACGCTCTTCGAGGAGAACGACTTTTCAAGTCCGCGAGTCGCGGGGGTTCAATAACTAACCCTAAATATTAGGTACCGTTTGGTAGTTAATGCCCGAGTATTCCTTAACACACTTATTACACCTACATAGAGTGCCCTGGATTTCCGGCTGGCACTCGTGAACCCACTATGATAGATATCGACCCCGAATCCGACGAAGAAACCCCATACGAGTGCTTCGAGTGTGGCAACATCATTATCGCAGAGAACAGCCCTAGCCAGTGCCCTGACTGTAGCGGTCCGATGAGAAACCGGCGAATGCCGCTCGAATAATCATGGCAACGAAATCCGAGAGCAACCACGACGAGTCAGGCGACGAGGCGGCAGAATCAGCCAAATCCGAATCGGCACTCGAAACCGCCCGCCGACAGCTGTACCATGCTGCTAATCATTTGGATATTGACTCTAATATCGTCGAACGGCTCAAACATCCAAAAAAGGTCCACGAAGTAACGGTTCCAGTCGAACGAGACGACGGCACGGTCGAAGTGTTCACTGGCTACCGGGCACAACACGATAGTGTCAGAGGTCCATTTAAAGGGGGACTTCGGTACCACCCCCAGGTGAGTAGAGACGAGTGTGTCGGGCTCGGCATGTGGATGACCTGGAAGTGCGCTGTCATGGACCTCCCGTTCGGCGGAGCCAAGGGCGGCGTCGCTGTCAACCCCAAGGTTCTGAGTTCGGAAGAGAAGGAGCGGCTGACACGACGGTTCGCACAGGAAATTCGTGACATTATCGGGCCTAACCAGGATATCCCGGCTCCCGATATGGGAACGGATCCGCAGACGATGGCATGGTTGATGGACGCTTACTCGATGCAGGAAGGCGAGACGACACCGGGCGTCGTCACCGGCAAGCCGCCGGTCGTCGGCGGCAGTGAAGGCCGTGAAGAGGCTCCTGGACGGAGCGTTGCGATCATCACGCAATTGGTCTGCGAGTACTACGACCGCCAACTCGAGAAGACAACGATTGCAGTCCAAGGGTACGGGAGCGTCGGGGCGAATGCAGCCCGACTCCTCGACGAGTGGGGCGCGACCATCGTCGCAATCAGCGACGTGAATGGAGCGATGTACGAGCCGGACGGGATCGACACGGACTCAGTCCCATCGCACGACGAAGAGCCGGAAGCCGTCACCACATACGCGGACACCGTGATTTCGAACGAGGAGTTGCTCACTCTCGACGTCGATGTACTTATTCCGGCCGCCCTGGGGAACGTGATCACGAAAGAGAACGCGGAAGCGATCGCTGCGGATCTTGTCGTCGAGGGCGCGAACGGCCCGACGACATCCACGGCTGATTCGATTCTCGCTGAGCGTGATGTCGCCGTGATTCCCGATATTCTCGCAAATGCCGGCGGTGTCACCGTGAGCTACTTCGAGTGGCTGCAGGACATCAATCGGCGAGCATGGTCGCTCGAACGGGTGAACGACGAACTGGAAGCGGAGATGCAGGCTGCCTGGGATGCAGTTCGGTCAGAATTCGAGCAACGCGACGTTACGTGGCGTGATGCAGCCTATATCGTGGCGCTGTCCCGCATTGCTGAGGCGCACGAAGCACGTGGGTTGTGGCCGTAATCAGATGTCTCACCCCTCCGCTCTCCGAGCGTGGCACCCATCTACGCCGCTTGAGCGAGCGCTAAATCGCGCGTTCCGGCTGGCATCAGTCGGAAGCGTAGTGACAGTAGTCGGGTTTGTCGGGTATCTGAACATCGGGAGTGCTCTCTATGTAACCGATATCTATAAGCTCCCATTCCCAATGATGAGTTTCTCAGATCCTGTGTTCACCAGTCTAAGGTTTCTCATCGGAGGACCCATCTGTCTGCTCTCCGGGTCACTCACGTTTCTCACACACCTGGCGAGTGTGAAGGATGCCAACGCCGAGTTCGTTCTCTTGATGAGTCTCATCGCCTTTGGATTCGGCGCAGCCACGGTTCGAGTTACGGCCGGGCCAGCCCTGACATGGCTTGCTGCAATCGGATCGGAGTAGAGCCCAGAAATGACGGATTCAGTAGGTCAGTACGCGCGAATTCAAAATCTACGAGCAGCTCCAACCATGCCACTTCTCGAAGTATGACAAAGCCGACTGTAGCGGTCCTTCGACCCGATGACAATCGTATCACCGAAGCAGTCGAGTATCTCCGCTCACTCGGCGTTTCGCCAGTCGCAGATCCAATGCTGACGATCCGACCGACTGGAGCGACGCCTGTGGCGGCAGACTATTGCATCTTCACGAGCCGAACCGGAGTACAGATAGCTATCGAACAAGGGTGGTATCCGAGCAGTGCAACCGTGTGCGCCGTCGGCCAGCAGACTGCGTCGGCATTACGAGACTACGGCGTCCCAGTCGACTTTGTGCCGTCGATGTTCACGTCCAGGGGCCTCGTTGAGGAGCTCGCAGCTGAGGTTGATGGGTCGACTGTCGAGATCGCTCGCAGCGCCCACGGCAGCGACGTATTGATCCAAGGATTAGAGGCCGCCGGTGGAGACATCGATGAGACGCAGCTGTATCGATTAGATCGCCCTACGAGTGCTGGTCGATCAGTCTCGCTCGCAACGGACGGTCAACTCGATGGAATCCTATTCACGTCACCGAGAACAGTAGCCCATTTCTGTGAGATTGCCGCCGAACAAGACGGTGTCTCCGCACTTAAGCAGGGAGTCGCGGAGACGTGTATCGGGGCCATCGGACCGCCGACGGCCCGTGCAATTCGGGACCACGGCATCACGGTGGACGTGATACCAGACACAGTCGAGTTCTATCAGCTCGCAGACCATACCGTGAAGGAAATCGACACCCGCAATTAACTCCTGATTCCTCTTAACCCACTACACAGCCATGAAAACGCCCCAGTTCAAGGATTTTTCATCATCGTTGATAGCGATGAAATCTTTCTTCTTGTGAATGAAGCCTTGGCTAGCTTCCATCACACAACGGTAGGCGAGATTGAAGGTACGCGCATTACTGACTCGATGGAAACGCTGCTACGCCATGAGAGCGTGACTTAAGACATGGGGCGCAAGAGACCGACTAATGATCCGTGCCACAGAGCACGTCGTACTGACTGGTCCGTGTGCGAAAGAAGCCGAGTCATGGGCGTTACAGCCCGGATGCCGCGGGCCGCGGCATCCGGGAAAG
>NZ_JAHYBW010000011.1:0-149256 GCF_032027985.1 Haloarcula sp. 1CSR25-25 | reverse complement strand
GATTATTTTGATAGCCACGACATATAACACCCTGTTATATCGGGAAATTGACCGCTGAGACCAGCCTACAGTACTCGATAGAATTTCCGTGTTGCATACAGAGGGAAGATATATCATGCCAGCAGGAATTTCGAAAGGTATGTCTGGTTCAGAATTTCCGTCCTCGTGGGGTGATCCTCGATACGTCACCGCTATTGTCGGTGTGCTTGCCGTCGCCGCACTGTATGTCTATAGCGCCCTCGCGCAGTCTGGCCCAACAATAGGTGAAATCACGTTCGTCTTACTGGTTGTCCTCCTCCCAACCACAGTAGCCTATGAAGCCGCTCGTCGCTGGTGAACCACCTCGTTCAGTCCGCACGCTCTACGTACCAGTCACGTCAGGAAGGATAGATTGATCTCGACCTCTGGAGGGACTGTCTATGATCTCCTCTGTTAGTCCGTCTACAAGGTCGTGGCTGCGCGCGCAGCGACCGGAGGGAGCGAGCACGGAGCGGAGGGTGGGGTGGTGGGGCTTGGGTCTGGTCTGGCACCTAAAAAGAAAGAGACCGCTTCGCTCGCTATTCTTCCCACCACCGACCGCGCTCCGGGAATTCGATCCGCGACCACCCGGTCAGCGCGATTGAGCACCGACCTTCGTACCAGTTTTTCGCTGCCGCCCGGAACCGCACTGTCTGACCTTCACGCACCACCGTCTGCCCGGATTTCTCCCAGCAGGTGAACTTGATTTTCCCGCTGTCATCCGCTATCAGCCCGACTTGCTGGATACTCGTTGAGGAAGGCTCCCAAAGGGTCTGCACAGTTCCTTCGACCGTCACCTCCCCGACCGGGACGTCCGGCACATCCGCGATGGGCACGATTGCACCGGGGACCGCCTTCTGCTCCTCCAACGTCTCCAGCACCGCCTTCGTCACGTCCTGGCCGCGCTGCACCTTCTCGGCCAACTGCTTTGCGACGACTGCTCTCGACCAGCCGCCCTGCACTTCGTCGCTGATCCGCATCGCCTGCTCGTTGACCGCCGCGAGTTCCTCCTGCGTCAGCTTCTCTCGGGGATCCGTGCGCTCCACCGGTTCGGGCTCGTCTCGGCCACACTGCTCGACGACGACCTTTCGCGTCCGCTTCGCGCGTCCCTCCTGCTGACTGAGTTCCGCCTGGGCACTGATGTGCTCCAGCTCGGCTTCCCGGGCCTCGATGCGCTCTTCCTGTTCGAGGGTCTTCCCGAACAGATGATCCGGGCCTTCCTCGACCCGCGCGTCTGGATGGTTGGAATCGACTTTCGCCTGCACTTCCATGTCGACCGTCGCCCGGAACTCCAGGGTCTCGTCGACGACCTCGAATCCGTCCTCGTCGACCTCGACGTCATCGTGTTTCTCGAAAGCCTGTTCATCGACCGAAACCTCATTACCGAAGACGTTCTTACTCGACATTGGAGTTAGTACAGCTCCGAAGGCGCTCACGCGCCCGACACCGCGATGCTACAACATCGCGGATTTCCTCGACGACAACGACCGACAGACTCGTCTGCGCGCTCTCGCTCGCGCCTTCGCGAGCGCCCCCTGGGGCGCGAGCGAGAGCGCGCAAAAGGGAGGCCACCCAACCAGCACCGCGCGCCGACCCGCCCGGAGCAAGCGTCCAGCTTTAAGCCGTTTCTCGTGTCCGGCCCGATGTGCGGGTCCGTGTCCAGGGCGACGGTCGTGAGCACGGCGAGCCGTGGTGTGGCTCGCCGCGCGGAACGGCCCAAAGCGCTGGAACCCGAAAGCCCGCGAGGGGCGCAACCGAAAACGCGCTTAATGCTGGCGTCGAGACCAGATGCATTTTAGCCCGGAACGGGCGCGGGCGGTGCGGAGAGCGCCCGCACGCCCGGAATGGTCGGTCGCGAGCGACGCGGAGGGCGGCAGCGGCGAGCGGGGCGGGCCGTATCGTACCACACCAGCCAACCGGTAGAGTGCGCTTGCCCAACAACTCCGGGCGGGACTGAAAGGGGCCGGGCGCTCGACGTGCCCCGACGAGGCAAGCACCGCAGGGACGAGGCGCGCAGCGAGTCGCGGCCGGCGAGCGTTCGGGGGCTTTCGTAGTGGTCCCGATTGACGCTAACAGCTGTTTGTCTCTCCAGAAGACGTTTGACACAGCGTTGTCCACTGGTCACATGGTCCCGCTGACGCGTCGACAACTCCTCCGACAGACCGTGGCTAGCGGAAGTGTGCTGACTCTGGCCGGATGTACCGCCCCGAACGTTCCCGGTTTCTCACGTGGGAAGTCGGTGCCGAAGCCGTTCACGAACGACGCCTACACCGCGAGCTACACAACGTCTGGTCGCTGGCTCTTGGAAGGGCACGATGGCGGCCGAACCGGCTACGCGGCCTCCACAGTCCCACACGGCGACGTCGATGTCGCCTGGCTTCGGCGGCCAGGGAACGACCCACATGGCGCAACGGCGCCGGTCGTCGGCCCAGAGCGTGTCTACATCGCCTATGTCGAGGAGCCGGATGACGCCGAGAATTCGGAGGTATACCTCGCAGGGTTCGATGCTGAATCCGGCGAGCAGCAACTGGATGTACAACTTGAAACGGGCCGTGCAGTCGGTCTCGCACTCGCGGGTGACACGCTCCTGGCCGTCACCCGCGGCCCGGACTACGAGCAGGCGACGCTGACAGCTCTCGCCCGCTCCGATGGATCGACTCAGTGGACGGATACGATTCCGGACGTGACTGGGTCGCCAGCAGTTGTGGACGGAACGTGTTACTTGGCGACGCGAGATGAGGACAACGCGGTGTACGCCTACGCGCTGAATGACACCCAACGGTGGCGCACACCCATCGACGGGGAGTGCTACACGGCGACCTGTGCGGATCGCGACGGCGTCTACGTCGGATTAACTGATGGACGTATTGCAGCGCTCGATGCGACGACGGGTGAACCACGCTGGAGCAAACAGATCGCCACCCCTGAGGAGTGTTGTCCGGACATTCAGGGCACACCAACGGTCGCCGACGGCCGCCTATACGTCCCGGGAATCGCCGAGGAACTCGTCGCCGCCGATACCGCCGATGGAACCGTGCTATGGCGGACAACTGTCGTCGACGAAGACTATGGGAACGCGATCCCCTCACCAGTGGTCACAGCGGACACTGCGTACGTAAATACGTATCACGGAGGGCTGGTTGCAATCGATATCTCGGACGGGTCGGTTCGCTGGCGGTCGGCCGAGAGTGGGTACAATCAACCCCCCGCTGCCGGTGACGGTGGCGTAGTCGTGCCACAGAACGACTCCGTCGTTGCCTACGAAACGAGTGGCAACCCTGTGTGGGCGATCGATATCACCGTCCCAGACATCGGGATGGCGGGCTACATCATGGACACAGAAGTCGCACTGGCACATGGGATGTGCTACGTCGGAATCGCTGACAGCAGGATTTACGCGATTGGTGCCCGCGGATAGGATGAATCGTTCTTAGCAATTCAAAATCGACAATTGATAGATACAGAGAGGTGTTCATCACGCAGGGTTGTGATGAGGTACCCCCCAGAGCTGTAACTGAAGAAAGACAGATATCCGGCAACTTTCCTTATGAGAGGGCCATGAAGAGAAGACCCAATAACGGATAGATAGCGAGGTTAAGTAGCGTGAACGTGACACTGAATTCTCTAAACGGGAGTGATGAATGGGTCTGCTGCTTGAGATACCAGTAGAGTAGACTAGCTCCGAAAGCAAGTACGGGGATGTAAATCGCCCCCAGGATCGCAAAAATAACGATGAGGTTGCCCGTTTCGGGTAGTCCGTTGATAAGGGCTAGAATACCACCACTTGCGAACATAACCGAGATGTGTATTAGAAATACAGTGACTAGCAACTTGTTCTGAGTCAGTTCTAACGTGTTCTGCCATCGTAGAATCCTGACTGTTAGATAAGAAATGGCTAGCGGAACCACGAAAATACCGAGCGCAAACAGCTGTGGGTAGTCAAGAAGTGGAGGGGTTGTCATAGTATACTCATAGATGATAAGCAAGAAAAACTCTCTGAAGGTACAAATCGCTGTTTGACTTACTGGAAGAGGATTCATCGGCTCTGTCGAAATCCTATCGGTCAGATACTGTCGGTCGTGAAACAGCCGCTACGTAGATCTGCCACTTCCTGCGTTTGGGAGTGCTATCGGACGGGACAGTGCGTCGTTCCCGAGAAGGCCAGTATCACGCGCTTGCGGCTCGTTGCTTACGACGATGTTCCAGTCTCCCTGTGAAACCCGAAAGAGCGACGACGCCGACCCAGAGGAGGATGTACAGAGCGAATGGTGTTGGCACAGCAGATGGTGGACGAACTGGGCCCGCCAGCCACGAGCCAAGTCCTGAAAGGAGCAGGAATACAGCGACGGTGATCGCGGGTGATCTGACCTTCTCACCAACGTAAAACAGGACTGGAACGAATCCAAGGAGGAACATTCCAAGCAGGATATACGCTCCATTGAGTGGTTTGGTCATGAGCAGTTCCCACAAGTTATCGAACCAACGATTCCAGAGCAAAACAGCCACACCTGCGTGGACCAGTCCGCCAACCAAGCCGCCGATAATCGAGGTTCGTGTTACGATTGACTGCGTGGAGGTACGTGACATACTCGTCAGTTGACCACCGGGGCCCTTAGTACGATGTCTGGGCCAAAATTAATTTTGACAGACGAGAGTGTTGACCATCTATCTGTTCCGGGCCCACCACAGGACGACCAGTCCAAGGACGAACAGTCCCCCGAGAAGGAACTCCAGTCCCGGGAATGAGAGGAGTTCTAGTATCGTCAGCGTATCACCTGCACCACCAGGCTGTCCAAATGCCTGAAAGACGAACAGGAAGGCGGAGACGAGGAACAGAAGCCCCGTCGCGCCGACAAGTCGCTTCAGTAGGTCGAGGAATCCTGTTTTACGTTCCGTGGTGCCTACGAAGACGACGACAGGCTCGTCTGCAGGCGCATACACGTTCATCTCTTTGCCTTTCTCTGAGTACCGGGTATCAGCCACACGCACCACGCCAGCGTCTTCAAGATTGTCGAGGTGATAAGAGACGTTCTGAAGGGACAGATCGAGTCGGGCAGCAAGTTCAGAAGGGGGTGCTGGATCGTCGTAAATTGCGGTCAGGATACGCCGTGCCGTTTCCGACGAAAGGGCCTCAAATACGTTTGCTGTCTCATTTTCATCCACACCGAGAACTTGTATGTCGCCCTCTTGCTCGGCAGTCACGTCGTCAGTGGAGGGCAACAGAGACATACTCTCTTGTCCATCTCGTACTGTCATAAGTCCATTGTGTCCGCGTGATACAGCCTTCTCTAGTCAGTAGCCATATTCTGGAGATAGAGCTGTACTTGGAGTACGTCCGAGTAATGCGAGCGTCCAGCGGGTCGACATCCACTCCACACAATGGAAGCGTCCGCTCGCTAGCGTCGATAACGCTACGGCGGCACCTTGCGGGTTTGTGCGCTATTCGTTGGGCAAGACCGCGGCACCCTCAACGGGATGCCACTGGTGATCGTCCCACTGGAACCGCACGGGCCGTGCCGTCGGCCTGACTGTTGTGTTCGTTGCTCGTTCGAGCAATGTTCTCGAAGCAATGAGGTCGGCGTGGCCGTCGAAGCCACACGGACAGGTAAGTGTCTCTCGATGCCGGCGTGTTCGGTCCCGTTCGCCACATTCTGGACAGGTTTGGGACGTCCACGCCTCCGAGATTGCTTCTACGTCGATTCCGTACTCTTCACAGACTGATTCGAGTCTATCAATACACTGCCGATGCGCCCAGAAGGTCCGTGCTTTGAGGTTCGCCTCTACCGACCAGTACTCACCGAGCACTCCGGTGAGATCGCCGTGGTAGAGCGTTGTAATACCAGCTTCGTCTAACCGTTCAACTACGTTACGGAGGAGCGCGTTCACCGCATGATCGCGCCGCCGAGAGCGCTTGCGATAGAGACGCTTGATTCGCTGACTGGAGTGTTGTCCGTCAGGGAGTTTCGTCTGGGCGGCGCCGATCTCCGTGGTCGTTTTTCGGAACTGCTCGAACGGGGTTTGTCCACTGTAGAGATACTGCTCCTCGGTCGTTGTCGTACAGGCAACGAGCACGTTTGCGCCGAGATCGAGTGCAGCGGCCTCAAAGCCATCTGATCTGCTCTCTTCGACGCCGTCGATGGTTACGGATTGATGCACACGGTACGTTTCTTCGACTGAGTCGTACGAGATTTCGAGGCGGCCAGCGTCTCCACACCACTTTGGATCGCCCCGAACCGGTAGCCGAAGCCGCTCGTACATCCCGAACCCGTACTCGTCTTTGAGGTCCATTCCGATGGGTATCTCCAGTCGTGAGCGCTCGTTCCACTGGAGCGTGTATGCGTCGTTTCGAACGTAGGTCCGGAGTTCTCGACCATCGTCTCGATTTCCCCAGTAGCCGGGTGGACTCGGGTCGTATTCTGGCTCGTCGAGAAGCTCGAAGAAGGACCGCCACGCGGTATCGTTCACGCGAGCAATCTGTTGGGTCGTCGCACCGCCGAGCACGTCGACATACTCGTCGTAGTAGCCATCGCACTCCCAGACACTCTTTCCTTCGAAGAACTGCTGTCGGCGGTCGTAGGTGAGTGTGTTCCAGAGGCTTGCCGAGACGTCTAGCACCCGTGCGAGAATCTCTTCTGTCGTCTCGGACCGGGGAACGATATCGAAGGTATCCGTTCGTCTCATGTGTGATTCCTCTCTGGTGAAGGCCCGATCACGTCGCGCCCCCGCCCGTTACGGGCGCAAAAAAACACAGCACGAAAGTCGGGGTGTATCATCGGTCGTTGCGTCCCCACATCCGTGGGACGAACCCGAGCTGTTCGATGTCGTCGGCGTAGTCACGAAGGAGTCCGACGAGAACGATCTCGGGAACACCCGCTTCGGCTTGGTCGACCAACCACTGCTCCAGTTCGTCTTCGGCCTGCTCAACCCCGTCAAGGTCAACCGCCATCTTGTCGATCCTCCTCTGAGTGACGATACGCCTGTCGCTGGTGGTGTTGTTCCATCAGAAATCACCTAGTCCTATGCAGGCGTGTTCAAGTCGCGCCTGCACCCATTGCAGGCGCTAAAAACCCTATCGGCGTGGTCAGTAGAGGGCAGGTCAGATATCGATCTGCCCGCTCGTGTCCGGCCCGATGTGCGGGTCCGTGTCCAGGGCGACTGTCGCCGAGAACGCGCGCCGCGGTGTGGCGCGCGACAGCGCAGGCGGCACCAAGCGCTGGAACGCGAAAGCCCGCAAGGGGCGCAACCGACGGGGATACCCGCTGGCGCCGAGGGCACATGCATTTTAGCCCGGAACGGGCGCGGGCGGTGCGGAGAGCGCCCGCACGCCCGGAATGGTCGGTCGCGAGCGACGCGGAGGGCGGAACGCGGCGAGCGGTGCGGGCCATAACGGACACACCTGTCCACCCAGCCGCGACACTCAGCGACCCAACTACTGCCCTGGCGGACTCAGAAAGGGCGAGGCCGTCTCGGTCACCGGGAGAGCCTGCTCTCCCGAGCTAACGGGCGGCGCGCCGCCCGTGAACGGCCGAGGGCCTTCATCGTGTTGCTCACCCAGCAACTTCAGCTGAGTCAGTCATACTTGTTGCGAGATAGCGAAGTTATTTAAATATCGGTTCGTATCTATGCAACAGATGCTTACCGAAGGCGAGGTTCGCGCGCTTACCGTCCTTCACGGTGAGCAGACAGTCTCCGAATTTGCGACCCAGCTGGACCGCAGTCTCAGCTACACGTCTGAACTTGTCGATCGTCTCGAAGCGACCGGACTCGTCGAGACGCGTCGACAAGGGAAAACAAAGCAGATCCGGCCATCGGACGCGAAAGCACTCGAACTCCTCGCAGACATCACCCAAGAGTATTCGCACATCGACTGGCCTGAACTGTTGTCGGGTGCGACGCTCCGCGTTCTCTACTATCTTGAAACACCGCGGGTCGTAATGGAGCTCGCGCGCCGGGCCAACATTCACAGAAGTACCGTCTATCGCGCCCTCGATCCACTTCAGCATCGAGGGATCATCTACGAAACTGACGAGGATGCATATGTGCTGAACGAGGGATTCGAACAACTGAGTACGCTTGCTCGGGAACTCGTTCATCACGACCATCGCCAGACCGTCGAACAACACACCGACACCTACACGATTCTCTGGGAGTCACTCGACGAGTTCCTCGTCCAGACCGCAGATGAGATTACCGCCGAGGACTTCCTTTCGACGGGGCCAGAGCGTTTCCAGACCTACGACCTGCCCCTTCTGGCCCGCGACCGTCGGTACTATTTCCATTCAGAGACGATGAATGATCTCTCGCCGGCGAAGCTGTGCTGTCATATGCTCGTGATCGATTCGGGCGCACGTACCCAGTCATACTGTCTTCTCCTGCTCAGCCACGTTGACGTCGACCGTGACGAACTGCGTGACCAGGCCACAAAGTACGGCGTCGACGATCTCGTCGAGGACTTGCTCACGTATCTCGACACGAGTGGTGAGGAGCGGGCATCTCGACTTCCCGAGTGGGAAGTGTTCCAAGAATTGGCTGAGGACTACGGGGTGTCAGCATGAGGGCGCGATTCGACAGTTCGTACATTCGGTCGGAACTCGAGCGCATCGGCGAGCAGCTAGACGACCCGCTCACTGTCTTCTTGATCGGCGGTGGGGCAATGGCGTTCCAGGATCTCAAGACCACTACCAAGGATATCGATCTCATCGTCGCATCCGGTGATGACCTCGGGCAGCTCCAAGCAGTACTGCTCGAACTTGGTTACGATATCGTTCGGGAACCGGACGAAGAATACGAAGCGCTCGGTGCTCAGCGAATCCTTGAGAATGACGACGGGTGTCGAATCGACATCTTTCACCAGCAGGTAATCGATAAACTGGTTCTTTCTGACGGGATTCGGAAGCGTAGCGAGCGGTACCTCAACCCCAGCAACTTGGTGGTCGAACTCGTGAGCCCAGAGGACATCTTTCTATTCAAGGCGGTCGCCGGACGGGTGGACGATATCGAAGATATGTTTTCGCTGCTGCAGACTGACCTCGATTTCGACGTCGTCGAAGCAGAACTCGCCGCGCAGATCGACCTCTTGGACCAAGAGCTATTCGTAACATACGTGAACGAGGCGTTGGCCGATCTCACCGAGCAACACAACGTGAGGACACCCCTGCATGAGCCGGTCGCGGAGATTACAGAGCGCGTATACGAGGAACTCGAAGTGCTTCACGCCCTCGACGAACCGAAATCTATGCCTGCCCTCCAGCAGGAACTCGATTACACCACGGTTGAACTACAGGATATCGTGAGTCGTCTCGAGGAGAAAGACGCAGTCAAGGGAACCGCTGATCGCATCGAGCGTCTTTCGACGACGATCTGACGGCGAGGGATACCGGAATCTGTGGCGTAATGCCAAGCGGTGCGGCTTATTGGATACTTTCCCTATCCCTGGATAGGAGACCCCCCATTAGTCGCGGTCAAGCGCGACGTCGACTTCGTCAACGAGGTCCTCCATGGAAACGGTGTAAGCGTCGGCAACATGTCTCACTCAACGAGATGCTCATCGAGGTCGTGCGTCCAGTACGTCGCGGGCCCGCCAGGACTACATCGCGCACACAGCTGCAGCGGCCCCTCGAGATGGCCGAGTTCCACACGGAAGCGCGTGAGCGCCGCGAGGGCGTCGACGACGAGCCCACAGCCATCGCAGGCGTCGCGATCGCGCTCGTCGGGATCCGGCTCCATCTGGATCGCGCAGTCGACGCAGATGGGGTGGGTGACCCGCTCATCTTCCCCCCATGTGTGGGCCTCGCCAGTCTCGGTGCTGGGCGGAGCGTCGCAGAACGCACACCCTGTAAGCGTCTGCTGCATTACTCCGCCTCCGCGTCGGCGTCGCGGCCGGCCGTCCAGCCACGGTGGAAGACGGCCAATTGCGTCGTCGAGTCGAAGGTAGTAACACTCGGCTCGTGAACGAGAACGCGATCCTCGGGAACGGGTGTGACGACGTCCGCGTCGATGAGGTCGTCGACTAGGCTGCGGGCCGTTGCGTCGTCGACGTCCGCGGTCGCGACGCTCGCGGCGTCACGGTCCTGTGCGAGGAGTTCGGTTTCGAGCTGTTCGTGGTCGGCACTCGTGTCGTCGTGAGGATCGGGACCAACCATGGTGAATCACGCCGCGCACGCTCTCGCGCGCTGCACGCCTCCCGGCGCCGATAAACAGCCCAGTCGGAGGGCGTCAGTCCGACCCTGGGTCGCGGTACTCGAAAACGGCAACGTCGCGGAGGGATAGGGCGGTGGGCGTGGGTTGAGGGCATAAATTCTGGCAACGTCATTAACCAACACTTCGACAGAACTGGTCCCGAGTGTTGGTTAAGAGTGTGGCCTATGGAGTCCGGAGTTCCTGAACCGGCTTCACGGTGAACGTGTCCGGCTCGCTGGCTGCTGCTTCTCGTGTGCGTTCCGCTTGTGAGGCTGCCGACCGGGTGAGCTGGGTGACGAGTTCGTCGCGAACGATCTCCCGAGGAACGGTTGTCTCGTGCCAGCCCAGCCGGGCGTCGAAGTGCCGCTTTTGGAACTGCTCGCTGACGTCGTCGACGGCGACGTACTGCGTGTGGTTTGTCCCCCGGACCTGGTGGGTGACGACGACTGCCCCCACGTGCTCGTGCGTCAGCTCGATTAGGGCACACTCCACGAGCGCGACGAGCGACGCGTGATCGCGGTCGTTCGGGATCGCCACCTCGAGGTCTGCCCACGGAGCCTCCCCGTCGGAGTTGGTTGCTGCTTGCTGTACCGTCTGCGTTTGGGTCGTACGTTCCGAAGCCATCGTCTATCGGGGGCACGTGATGTACCCCGCCGCCCCCTGGCGGGGGTGACAGACGTGCCGCTGCGGTCGCAACGCTACTTGGACCGACCGCCGAATAACCGACCCAACAGTGAGGATGACTCTGACTCACTACTGTTCTCACTCGTAGTAGCGGCGTGCTCGCCCTGGCACTCCTCCTCCTGGCCACGGGTGGCAAGTTCGTCAGTGAGTCGCTTGACCTCCGCTTCGAGAGCGTCGATGCGCTCGGTTTTCTCCGTGAGTGTCGCCTCGAGCTCGTCGACGCGGTCGCTCAAGATCTGGTTCTTCTCGGCGAGATATGCGCGACTCCGCTCCGAGTCAGCAGCGCCGACGTCTGGCGACGATGTGGCGGGGATCTCGTCCGCGGTATCGTCGCCGGCGTCCGGGTCGTAGAACTCCGAAGTAGTCGCAATTGCTCGCTCGATGGTCTTCTCCCCATACGTCGACCCATCAGCGTAGTGGACCTCGTCCCACTTCTCTCGCATCAATCCCGACTGGCGAAACAGGTGATCCATCTGCGTCCGGTCGCCGCCGGTCCAGAACGCCAGCAGACAGCACAGCGCCATGTCGGCCTCGGACTGGCTGTCGTAGCCGGCTGTGTTCCCGTTCCAGAGCCGCTCGAACTTCTCGCCGTTCGATGCATTCCGCGCTTTCTCGAGGAGGTCCTCGTCTTCGAGGTCGACGTCAACGCCGGCTGCACCGGTCGTCGGTGACTCGTCGTCAGCGCTACCACGCTGTTCGGACTCTGCTGCCGTGTCACGCT
This sequence comes from Haloarcula sp. 1CSR25-25, assembly GCF_032027985.1. Taxonomy (NCBI): domain Archaea; kingdom Methanobacteriati; phylum Methanobacteriota; class Halobacteria; order Halobacteriales; family Haloarculaceae; genus Haloarcula; species Haloarcula sp. 1CSR25-25. The sequence goes on along the minus strand of NZ_JAHYBW010000011.1, from coordinate 137,654 downwards.
CTGTCTCCTGAACGTACTCACGGTGAATCGCTCTGAGCGCGTCCTGTCGACGTGCGACGCACGTTGGTGTCCGCTCGACGTGATCGCCAGTGACGGTGAAAAATCGTGCCGTGTCGTACAGTTCGATGCTCCCGCGACGGTTCCGCCCCTCGGGAAGTTCGCCCCTGATGAGGACGTGATAGCCGGTGCCGGACGGTGACACCTCCGTATAGGAGTCGAGGCGCTCGATGATGTCTAGTGCCGCGTCGTCGACGTCGCCGGTTTCAGGATCACGGCAGTCGTCCAGGTCGACACCGACGATGGGATCGTCGTCGGTAAACACGAACCCAACGCCATCGGCGTGTGCCGTCTCGGTGTAGTCGAGCGCTGTCTCGAAGCTCGCCCAGGTCTCCGACTCTGTTGATGACGCGAACCCCCCACCTCCCGGCGTCACCGGAATCTTCGTCGACTTGCCGTCCCGCTCCTCTTCGCGCCAGCACACCCACTGGTCCCGTTCGCGTAGCGTCTCCGGAATCGCCTCCGATTCGTCGATACTACTCTCACTCATCCTCACATAGCACCTCGCATGGCTCTCACTGGCTCTGAGCCAGCACAGACTTCACGCTGCTCTGCGTGTCGATCCAATCCCTTGGTCCCAACGGGGAACCCCCGTTCTATCCTAGTTGGTTTTTGCCGTAACAGATCATTCAAATCAGTGAAATCCTGGGTCTGAGGCTCCCGATACGTGCATACAGCAAAATCTCTCCAGAATGCTTGTGTTACGGCATTTCGGTTGGTTGCCGTAACCCCTCTCCGTCTGCTGATTTCGGTGCTGCGGAGACGATATGCCTCGATGTTTCCGTAACGCGAGAGGCATTTCCTGTTATGCAAACTCAAATTTACATTTACGATATATTTGGCGCTGAGTGTGGATTGCATTGTATTCCCCTCCAGATCTATTCTGATTTGAGTGCAAGCCCCTCGTAGTATCGAACAGAGTCGCCGTTCTCATTGTCTGTGTTCCGCTCGAACGTGACATAGTTCCCGAGGCGACGGCCGAACCAGGGTTTGCTATCTGTATCAATCCCGTGAGCCTCAGCCCACTGCTCGTAGATTTCGTAGACATCTCCGGCGGCTACTCTGCTTTCCGGATCTTCGACGAGGTGTGTCTCTGCGAATCGCTCAACAACCGCCTCTGGATCCTCAGCAATATCGTCAATCGATGGCTGAGGCGCCTGCTGAATATGGTCTGCCTGTTCTCCTGTCGTTTCTTCGCACCCACTTGTGGTGACGGTATCGAGTAAGGTGTCCATCGAGTACGTACCGTCAGTATCGTACACGACCGGGTTGCCTTCTTCAGGGAGAATGACGATAGCGTACGACGTGGGGCTATAATCGGGTGTCTGGAGTTCGGCTTCGGGGACGAATGGCTTCTTGATACGCACCCAGTCGTTCTCGAACGCCGATTTCGTCTCGTAGATGTGTTGCTCACCGTGCTCGTATACGACGTACTCCTCGGCAGCGTGGTCGTAGCTGTAGATGGCTGGAACACGATCCTTCGAGAGTTTCCCAAGCGACGGGAGGCGGATGTATTCCGTCCCGCTGGCATCACGAAGGACGACCTCGTCGCCATCACGCTGCCAGATGTTCTGGGTCCCGTTCTCGTCGTCGCTCGCCGGTCGCACGGCCGTCACCCCACCTTCTTCGGTCGCTCCGCCGTTGAACGTGAGATTCGAGTCGGTCGTGTAGAACCGTGTCTCACCATTCTGGAGGGTACGGACGGGTGGTGTGAGAATGCCGTCGACACGCTTGGCCCACTCAGTTTCGTCGTTTCCTGGGCGAACGACAAACAGCGGGATATCCCCTGCTGCTTGGGCCTTCCGGAGATTCGTGAGCACCTTTGTGGGATTCTCGGGTGTCGTCGTTTCGACTTCGATGGCGAATCGGTCGTCAACGTCGGGGTGGCTCGCCCTCGCGTCAGGTTTCTCGCTGCCATCCTGTGCGAGGATCGAGACAGTGAAGCCGAGTGCGGTGAGCTCTTCTTCGATCTGGAGGAGTGCTGCGTCGTGAGCACTCCCACCAGCGGACTGCACGCTACCAGTATCGGGTGTCGAGACATCCTCTCCGGCTTCAGTGAGCCGGATGCGGAGCTCGTCGGCGTCGATATCGACGGTCGTATCGAGGTATCGTGATCGTTCTCGAATGTCCGCGAGTGCATCATACGATGGCGGCTCGGCGTCGACGTCGTCGAAGAGCCGTCTGAGTTCGTCGTCAACCGCTTCAACGGCCACCCAACCGTTCTCCTCACGGCATCCTTCTCGAAGCTGGAGACTCCGGACCACCGTCGCAATCGCGACGTCCAGGTCGTCGCTCGCGATATCGAGCACTCCGTGTCCGTCGGTCGGTGTTCTCGTTGTTGAGGCGTCTGTTGCAGCCGGCACGCCGTGTTCCTCGCTGATGTTCTCGTGCATCGAGGAGAGTGTCTCAGTGAACTGCTCCTCTTCACGCTCTGTGAGCGGAGATTCGCTCTCGGGGTGGCCCGGTGGAATCGGGAGTGGTTCGAGACTGAACGGATACGGCCCCGTTTCACCGAACGTCGGGCTTGGCAGGCTGGCGATCCACTCCCCTCGTGGCAACGAACGAATCCGATTGGCGAAATCCGCGGGGTCCATCTCTTCGTGGGCCATCGCTCGCGCCAGTTCCCGGTCGACGTTGATTTTCCCGATGAGTGAACTGCCGATGTTGTTCAGAGCATTCAGGTAGATCTTCCGCCCACCTTCAGCCTCCATCTGTTCGGGGAACTGCATCGACAGGCCAACAGAGAGCCGGAATCCCCGGCCTTTCTCGAGGAGATCATTCATGATGTCGGAGACTACGACCGACGCTGCCTCGTCGACGAGCAAGTTCACGACGTAGTCGTCCGAGTGCTGGGAGAGGGCCTGTTTGCGGTCCTTGAGAGCTGCATCGAGATTGGTCAGGATCACACCAGTCATGATCCGGGCAGCGTCGTCGCGGAGATCTCCGAGGTCGAAGAGGATGACCGTATCCTCGTCGAGGACATCCCGAAAGTCGAACTGGTTCTCGGTATTGTTGAAGATCTGCCGCAGGTGCGTATCCTGTGAGATGTAGGCGAGACGGTTTCCGACACCCCCCATCACGTTCGCGAAGGTGTTCGAATCTAACTGGAGTTGCCGTCGAATCGTCCGCGTGACTTCCTCGTCGCTCGACCGTGGGGCGTCGCCGATGTTCTCGTTCGGTGGCCCGGCCTCCCAGAGCTGGTCGACGACGTGTTCGAGCTGTCGGTGGGCAAAGTAATCCGTCGACGCTCGGTAGAGCCCGTTCTCACGCCCGTATTCCTCGTCGAACAGTGCCTTGATGAGTGTCTTGATGAGAGTTGGAGCCACAGTCGCCCGCTCGTAGCGGTCGGTTCCCATCACGAGCTTCAAAATCTCTTCGTAGTGGTCGGCCTTCCGTTGGACGGCGTCTTCGCGGCGCCGTCCGCTCTCCATCGACGGTTCGAGATCGAAAAACGAGAACCCGGGGAGGACGTCCGGAATCGGGAAGTGGACGACGTTCTCTTCGAGGTCGGTCATTCCGAACCGACGCGCGTGAGCCCGCATGTAATTCTGGGCCATATCGTCGTTTTTCGGGATGATGAGGATCGTCGGCCCCTCGGTGTTGTCGTACAGCGACAGCATATCGTTGATGAGGGCTTTCGACTTCCCAGAGCCGGTTGTTCCGAACCGGCCGTAATGAGTGGGCAGCAGTCCGGGTGGAATGTGTGTCGGCTCGTCTTCGGCCTCGCCGGTGTCGTCGAGGGCATACCCGATTGCCATCCCGTCTCGGAACTCACTCATGAGGTCTTGGTGCGGACGGGGCAACGGATTCCGACTCTGCTGTTCCGCACGCGTCCCCCGTGTCCCCTCGACAGTAAGCTGTTCCGAGGAGGGGACGAGTACGAAGTGCGCAAGTTCTCGGCCGCTCAGGACGAACTCCGGTCGGGTCTTTCCACGGCCAGTCGTGATCTCACGATCCAAGAGCCGCTGCAGCGCCGCTCGGGCGTTTCGTTCTTTCGTGGCTGCCCGGAAGCCGCTGTTGCGTACCCGTTCGGCCGCAACCTGGTAGTACGGTCCATCAAGCGGGTCGAATACCGGGACCAGTGATTGCATTCGCTCATCGAGATCATCGTGACCGTCACTACCGGATGGAATCCCGACTGCTCGAATGTTCGCGGTGAACGACCGCTTCGGATTTTTCGCCTCGATTGCCGCGACACGTTTTGCAACGGCGTCGCTCAGCTGGTTTCTGTCCCGGCTCTCCGACTGATCGTCGAGTTCGAAGAGGGAGCCAATAATCTCCTGTGCGAGTGTGTCCCGTCCGTCGATGACGTCCTCCTTGCGAAGGTCGGCATCGGACTGCCAGCTCTCGCGTCGTTGGAAGACGACTTGGAACGCTACTGGTGCTGTCGCCTCCATCAGGTGGTCGACGAGCGACGCGAGCGCACCTCCTGGCTGATCGACGGCTGGGAGTTCCGCTTCGTCGTCGGCAGTAAATGGCGAGAGTGAGGTCATCCAGTCCTGCTTCCGAGTCGCCGACCCCTGCCACCGTACGCCGAGTGGGGAGACGGATTCGGTTGCTGGCCGTGCGAGTATCGTCCCCTCCGATGTTACCGTTGGTTTGGCAAGTGTCGTGAGTGGCTCATCCTCGGGAATCGCATCTGGTGGGGCGAGTTCGAGGGCAGTATCGCCGATCTCGATGAAGTGGTCGGGAGACTGGTTGCCGACTGTTCCTCCATCCGCGACTGATTCGGCGTCTGCTGGCCCCGCTTGACTGTTGTCGTCAGTGCCACGTTCGTATTGCTCGTCAGGGCCGAATTCGTACTGGAGGTCGCCCGACTCATAGTGCTCGACGAATGTCTCGCGGTCGAATTCGACAGGCTGTACGAGTCGGGATGCAATGTCGACCTCGGTACGCTCGATGTCGAACGTCTCTGGATAGATCGACCGGAGCCGTTTCTCCAGGGTATCCAGATGGTCGTCGGCACCGTAGTAGAATTCGACGGGGTCATCTTTCCCCTCGCTCAGCGCGAGGAATTCGAAGCGTAGCGGTGTGTCGCTATGGAGCGGATTGAGTTTGTCAGCTAGGCCTGTCGAGTTCGTTGAGGTCAGTTTGTGGAGGCTCTCCAGTGCCTGCGGCAGACGCTCCGGATTGAGCCGTTCGGAGGTTGGCGTCACGCGAAGGTACTCACGCATCGTCGTCACCTCCCGTTTCGCCGCCATCAGTCTCTGTTGGCGTCCGCTCAGATTGGAGTTGTCCGTTGTCAGTCCCTCGGCGTTCAATCTCGTCTTGGAACGCCTGCACGTCCGCGTCCACGGCGTTCTCACCAGTCCCGGGGAGTGAGGATCGCCGTTGCTCGGTTGGGTCGAAGTCGATGACCTGTTTCTCCTTGGGCATCGCTTTGACCTGGATACCGCGCCACTCGCCGTCGACGCCCACCAGCGCCTCGGAGAAGCCGGCGTCCTCGTTACCAGGAACGGCGTCCTGGACGAACCGCATTTGCGCGTAATTCAGGCCGAATTCGTCGGCCCACTCCTCGTCCATCCCATCGAGGCGATGGAACTGCTTGACCGCACACTGATCCAGGATTGCCTCGGATTCGGCGTGCTCGAAGAACTCGTCGACGGTCTGCGTGACCAGCCGGATCGAGAGGTCGTGGTGCCGGTGGTGGCGGAACACCGTCTCAAGGAACGCCAGGCTCGCGGCGTCCTGCATAATGTAGCGTGCCTCGTCGATGTAGAACACGACCTCCTTCTCCGAGACTTTCGCCCGCTCGTACACCAGCGAGATGAGTAGCTGCATCGTCAGCGCCGTGCTGCTGTCGACGCTGCCCTCCTGCTGGGCGAGGTCGAGGTAGATGACCTTCTCATCCCGAATGTCGAAGTCGGACTGTTGGCCGAGGTTGGCGTGGCGACCGTCGTCCTCGAAGGGACGGAGCTGATCGAGCAGCCACGTTGCGTTCTCTTTGATCTTCCCCGCCTCCTCGTCGGACCGGACGACGAACTCCTCGGGGTCGTCGACCATATCTTCGAACACGTCCATCATCTCGCGGATGGTCGGACTCGGATTGCTGTGCGTCGAGATGTCGTCGGTGATCCCGTTGCGCTGGTAGGCACGTTTGAGGGCGAGTTCGAGCGTGGTGCGCCGATCTCCCAGTGAGATACCCCGGAGGGCGAAGAAGTTCGTGAGGAAGCTCATCGCGTCGTCGAGTTTCTCGTTGAACGGGCTCGCGTCCTCACCCATCGCCCGCTGGACGTGTTCGGGCGTCTCGCGGATTTCCAGCGGATTCAGACCGAGCGTCCCGCCAACCGTGATCCGCTTGGCGTCGAGCGCCTCTGAGACGCCGGCCCAGTTGTTCAATGGTTCGAGGATGATGCCGATGCGGTCCTTGCTCTGCTCAATCGACCGGATGAAGTTCTGCTTCGAACTGAACGACTTTCCCGACCCGGTGTCGCCGACGGTGAACATCGCGTAGCCGTTGTCCCGCGCGAACGGGTCGATGACCACCGGACTCTGGTTGTCCTTGTGGATCCCGAACTCGACGCCGCCTTCCTCGAGTATCGTCGCGTTGTGCGGCGAAGACAGTAACGCGCCGATGGCGCCGCCGAGTGCGATCGACGTCCGGCCGAACTCGTTGTCGCCGATGGGCGCGGCGGACTGGAGGGCGAGATCCTGGCGACAGATGGCCGTCTTCGGCGTGAGGTTCGCCGGGTCGTCCCGGAGCGCACTCTTGACCGTCTGGACGGCGTCTCTGAGGTCGTCTTTCTCGTCGGCCCGCACGGTGATGAACATCCCTTGGTCGAAGACGTTCGCGCCGTTCTCGACGGCCTTGTACGTCGCTGCAGCCTCGTTGGCGCGTTCCTGTAGGTAGGCACTCCGGATACTCTGTTCGAGGTCAGCGTCCACCTGAAGGTCGTCAGCGATGTCCTGCAGTTCGTTCCGGGCCCGCTCCTGATTTTTCGGCGTGATATGGGCCGTCAGATCGAACTGGACGTCGGTCATCTCGAAGAGGTCGCTCAGATACCCGTCGTTGGGATAGTCGGCATAGTTAGCGATGTACAGCGTCGACGTCCACTGCTCACCGACCTGTGCGGCTCGCGTTTCCCACTCAATCGCCGCCGGCGCGGTCACCGTCTTGTGTGACTCGGAGATGTCGTCGAGGAGCTGGCGTTCGGCCTCGCCTTCTTCGAGTGTCTCCTCGTCGAGGACATCGGTAAAGTCCACGTCTGGTTCATCATCCGCAGTGAAGCGGTCCCAGAGGTACTTACTGCCGACGCCAAGGCCGAGACCCACTGCAAGGGCAAGTACTGCACTCTCTGCTGGCGTCAGATTCTGGAGCCACCCGGCGACGGTGCCAAGCGCGCCACCACCAGTCTGGAGGATCACGTTACGCATCGTGTGGGTCCTCCCGGCGCGAGTGGCCGATGATCGATTGGTCGCGAACGACACGTTCTGCATCATCGTAGTCGTGTTCGCGACCGTTCCAGAAGTCCATATTCAGGACGAACAGCTCGACCGTGCTGAGCCGGCGTGCGGACCACCCCGACGCTTGCTGGATGAACTCGGAGCGAACGTCGTTAACGCGACTGTCGAGCTTCTCGAACATCTGCGCACGGCGCTCGACGTCGGTGAGGTCCTCGCGGCGGGTGACGAACGGGTTGAACAGGAACCCGATGACCGGGAACTGGGTCAGCTTCTCTGCGGGGGTGCCCTCGTCGCGGAAGCGGTCGTACACTTCTATCGGGCTGACTTCAACGCCGATGTAGTACCGGACCTGCTGAATGCCCCGGTCACGCATCTCCTTCGGCCGTGTCTCCCGGTACTCTTCGAGGAGTTCCCGGAAGATCGGGTTCTCCGTGACGTCTTCGTCAGTGAGGCGCTCCTCGATGGTCTCGGTGATCTGCTCGACCGGGAAAGAACGGGTTGTGGCGTGGAGTTTGAGCTTCGAGTCCAGCTCTTTGTTAGCGAACTCTTCGCCAGCGTCCTGGAGCTGCGCCCAGTCGTCGGACATCGCGAAGTCCATGTTGGCCGGATCGATCTCGATGAACGCCTCCATCGCGCCGTCTTCACGCTGGATGGCACCAGCGCCCGGCCACGCCCGCTTGATGTTCGTGAGGTCCTGTGTCCGCTCGTCCGGCTTGAACGGCGTGTAGTTCGCGAGTCCGCCTTCGTTCCGCTCTGACTCGTTGGTACTCGTGTCGGCGTCGGCGGGCGCACTGAACGTGACCTGAGGCCGTTTGAGGTACCGATAGACGTCTTTGGTCCACGTCCAGGCGTTCAGGTGGGTTGGTGAGACGTAGATGACGGCGACGCCAAAGCCAAGCCCCCCAGCAACGAACGGGAGGGCCAGTGATTCGATCCCGGTGAGGCCAGCGATAAACAGCCCAATAATGGGGAAGGCGATGAGCATGCCGACGTCCCCTTCCTCGATATTGAGATACGGGATACGGCTCTCCTCGCCGAACTGATCCATGATGCGCCGTGCGGCCGCGTCTTGATCTGCTGACATTGTTAGTGGATTCCTCGATCAAACTCCATCCCACGGTCGTCACTCGCTGATTCCGCTGTCGCTCCACCTGGGTCATTCTCTGTCCGACGGTACGATGGCGTCCCGCCATCGTCTCCTCCATGCCCACCGCGGGCAGCCGCTTTTTGCGCGACGGCGTGGCCAGCGGCGGCTTTCGGCCCCCACCGAGCGGCGGTCGTCGCGACGCCGGCGCCACCGACGTAGGCTCCAGCGGCGACACCGCCAACGAGTGCTGCGCCTTTCGTTGCACCGCCGACGACTTTGGCCGTCAACGGGGTCGCGTATTTGAACGTCTTCCACGTGATGTAGAGGGCGACCAGCGGGAGGGACGCAGCAACGAGATATTTGAGGAACGCTGTTCCTGGTGTGAGAGTCCCACCGCCGTAGATCAAGTCGTACCCCTTGAGGACCATCGCTGCCGGGAGCGGGAGGACAGCCAACGGGACAAACCGTTTGCAGAACCCCATCGCGATATCGGATACGACCGGAATGTTTCCGTAGGCCAGTGCAAATGCAATCGGCATTCCGTACAAGTAGACATACAGCAGAATCATCCGAATGTAGAACAGCGCCTCCAGCGCCCACATCGAGATTCCACCAATCACGGCGAACAATAGCCCCAGTCCGGGGTTTGTGATGGATACTTCCAAGAATCCAATCATCGCCTCCGTAACCGAGGAAAGCTCCGGCATCAGGGCGATAGTGAATCCGTCAACGAGGTAGAGTGCAAGAGTTCCAACCCAATACCACGTAATGATTAGAAAAGCACCGACCCAGGCCGTCTTCTTCGTTTTTCGGGCTTCGTAGGTACTTCCAATATTGAAGATCCGAACCGTGTGACGGCCCTGAACGCTCATCACGAGGAGCAAGAGGGCAACCAGCATGATTTCGCCGCCGATGAGAGCATCGTGAATCGCTGGCCAGGGTGCATTGGTTGGTTCACCGAAAACAAAAGCTCCGTTCGTCTCTGGAGTAGGTGTCCCGAACATTCCCTCAGTCAGAGTTTCATACCCTGATCTGAGACCGTCCATGAACAGCCCAATGAACCACTCAACGACGCCCTTGATACCCTCAAGGACGACATCAATGAGATCGACCATCGTTATACCTCAGTGATCGTGACCTCACAATCAGTCATATCGTCGGAACCAGTGTATTGAACGTTGTAGGTGCTTGAGACCTGATTTCCACCGACCCGTGTCTCAACGATAACAGTAAACTGGCCACTATTCCCTTCTGGGGAGCATCCCATCCCGTCCTCAGTTTCTGTACCGAACGGAAACGAACTACTGAACAGGTCGGCCGTCTCACCAGGGGAGACTACTACCCGGTCGGTTTCGTGCATTCCACTGCCTCTGGGGTTCTCAATTGGATTGGGAACGTCCCCGGAGAAGATTAGTTCAGTTATCGCTTCCGGACCGCTTCCTGTGTTCTCTACCGTGACGAATGCCTCGCCATTCTTGATCCGGTCTGTCTCGGATTCACCATAGACTTCGTCCCACGGCTTATCTGGATTATTCCGATAGAGTCCGACATCCTGTATCTGAATCTCTGGACGGAGTTCAGTCGTGGTCTCAACTACTGTCTCCTCGCCTTTCAACGCGAGTACGCGGTACTCACCGGGCGCATACGCGGTGCCAATCTCGAATGAGACCTGCTGAGCACCTGCGGCTACGTCACGCTTCCCGAATAGCTCGCCGTTCGGTTGGATAAGATTGACTTGGTCGATGTCGGCCTCTCCGGAGAGTTCGACGACGAGTGTGGTTCCCTCGACAGCGACACGTGTGAGTGGGCCGTTGCCATCTGGAGAGGTCGTTCCGTCACCAGGCGTCCCAGAACCGCCATTGTCGTTCAGACAGCCAGCGACGCTTACGAGGGCAGCACCTGCGACTGTTCGGAGGGCGGTTCGCCGACTGATGTGTGGGTGGTTTCTAGTCATGACTATGGGTTCCGTTGGAAGATGTCTTCTGGACCGAGCATTCGGAGGATCCGCTTGCCTGCGTAGAACATCACAATAAACGGGATGAGCTGCCAGCCGACCTCGAAAATGAACGCGAACCAACCGTCGATGGTGCCGAGCGGATGCCACCGAGCAGTTGCCGTCGCACTCACATACGCGGGGTCGTGCCCGAGCCACGAACCCGGATGGTACCGAGCCGTGTAGATGCCCGGCTCGTCGATCGTCACAATCGCCACCCCGGAGGCGTTGGTCTCGACACGTTGCTCCGCGATGGTGATGTAGCCGTTGCGAGTGCTCCCGCCAATTGGATATCGTCGGTCGGGATCGCTGAGCACGATTGGTGCGCCGGTCTCGTTGTCTCGGAGTTCGATGCGGAGTGTGGCCTGACTTTCGTTCTGCTGGAGAACCTCAACAGTCAGATTACTGCGCCGGAGTTGCCGCTCAGAGCCAGCGTCAGGTGCCACAATTGAGGCGTTCACACCCCGCACGATCCCCGCTACCTGGAGCGCGTCGCGGTCGACGCTCTCGGCGCGAACCGCAACACCGTACGTCGTCGTGTACGACTGGTTGACGATGTCGATGTTGATGTTCTCACCGAGAGTGCCGTCCGGAGACGGTCGGTCAGTGCCCCAGGTGTCGATGATCTCTGGGCCATCGCGAACTGGTTCGGCACGCGGGCCAATTCGCGACGGATACGCGTGAACATAGACCGGAATCGCGTCAGACTCGACGGTGGCGCTGTCGGTCCGGTTCGACCTGACGAGTGTATCCCAGTTGGTGTTCCGTGCGGTGTAGAACCGCCAGACGCCACGCACTCGTGCGCTTCCATTTTCCGTGAGCGTGTACCCCTGCCACGGTCTGGACTGGAAGATAGCCAGACCGGCGTCACCATTGGGGTACTCGGCGTAGTAGGGGTACGCCGAGAGGTCGTAGATCTCGACGGCGATCGAATCCGAGACGTTGAGCGATTCGGTTCGGTACGTGACCTCGACATCGGTCTCGTCGCCTCGGTCGATTCGCGTGGTCTTCTTCAACCGGACGCTGATCTCGGCTTCAAGCGTGAGGTTTGCACTCCAGTCATCCTCGATCTGGTAGTCGAGGGCCGGCGTGTGCGAGCCGTCGCGCTCGACGATGGTTTCGCCGTCCTTCTGCAATCGAACCTCCTCGACCTCGTTGCTCGTGAGCGACCACTCGATCGTCGTGTTCCCCGAAGAGCTTCCGTTCGGGACGCGAACGCGATAGTCGACGAACCCCCGCATCGTGCCGTTCGGCGCGATATAGAGCGGTGTGTCACCCGACTCCAAGTGACCTCGCGTCGACGGCTGTACTGCGAACACCGTGGCGTGGGCGTCCTCGATAAACACGCCATCTTCGAGCGACGCGTGGCGCGGATGCACGGACGTATCCGACCCACCGGCTTCGAGATCAGCGAAATCGTTTCGCGTCCACGTTGCAGCTGTCGCCGGCGGGCGCGTGAACGTGATGTCCGTCCCGTTTGCGAGCTGGTGCATCGCGGTCCGACTCTCGCCGTAGCGCTGCTGGTACTCTTCCTGGGTGATGTAGTTGTCCGCGTCGCGAGACCACAGCGTCGCTGATTCATTCTCAGTGAGCCCATTTCCCTCCGTGCCTGGCCGTGGCGGGCTTGCAGTGACGAGACCTGTGACTAAACTCGTCACGAACAGGGCGGCCATTAGCACGGAGAGCTCTCGTTGTTTCATGGGGGCTCGCGACGGGGATGGTAGTCGTCTACCAGGGGGCGAGGTCGACGCACTGCGCCAGCGGGAGGTTCATCATCGACCCAGCGACGGTGTAGAGTGGTCCGAGGGCGACGAGGACGACCGCAGACTTCATCGCGGAGCGCTTGTGGCGCTTGAGTCCCTTCTTCTGGTCGGGCGTGATCGTGAACATCTCGATGAGGGAGTCGGCCTGCCACACGACTGCGAGGCCGACAATACCCAGCGCTGTGGTAAGCTGGAAGAAGCCCTCAATCATACCCGGGAGGTTGTCCGCGCTACAGACGGCGTTCGTCTGTGCGGCGGCGGGTTCCACAGCGAACAGGCTCAAGAAGACCACGATGAGCGTGGCCTGTCTGGGGATCCTACTCGCCGCCGTGGACTGGCTGTCGGCGCGATTCGAAGCTGTCTCGGAGGGCGTATTGTCCTGTGACATAGCGGGTTACTCCTCTGCGTCGTCGACGAGTGCTTTGAGATCGGCGTAGCGATTGGTCTCTTCGACGATTTCTTCTTTCGTGTAGCCCTGTTCGCGGGCCCGTTCGAAGAGATCTCGAAGCTCGTCAGGGTCGACGTCGCGAAGCTCCATCTCGTCTCGGAGGGCGCGGCGATAGAGGGCGGAACCGTTGATATGGCTGTTCCACGTCAGATACAGATCATCGATGTCTTCGATGGTGACTGCCCGTGTGATCATATGTGCGGGGTGGGTATGCACCGGTTGAGCCCCGGTCCATGGTGGTGCGATAGCTAGAAGATCGGTATATGCTTTCTGGCCACCAACTGGCGCAAAAATCTAAAGTAAATTATAACCGGAGAGTCCGTTCACCTTGCAAAGGTACCGTTAACCAACAACGGGGTTAGATGCCGTTGTCTGTTGGTTAAGGTTAGGATGGCCTCTACTCGAGTTCCACGACCTCTCCACGCCCGTTGTCGAGGATTTCTCGCACCTCGGCCAAGAGTTCCTGACCTTCCTCGTGGAGCCTTGTCCCTTCATCGAGGTCACACTCGTCCGCATCGAGCTGCTCAATGATTTCTTCGACACGGGCCAGCCGGTCGTGGATCTCTTGGTCGTTTGCCACGCTTAGATCACCCCCAACCAAAGCCCAGTGATGGCCAACAACAGCAACAACAGCACAGCGATTGCGGCCTTGTAGTAGACCGGCGGGAGGCCCTCGGGTACGGCCGCCTCGTCGACTGCTTCAGCAAGCTCTCGTTCATGTTCGTGCTCCTGCTGGAAGGTTTCGTACGCAGCGTCGAGTTGCTGTGCCAGCGGCTTGACCTCGCCCGCGAAGAACTCCTCGCGGGAATTCACGATATACTCGCCAGCGGCCGTCGGCGTGATCGTTGCCACATCCGCGACCTGATCTGCGATTAACCGGTCGTCAGTATGCCCGATCGCCGTGACGGTCGGGGTGTTCGCGGTGAAGATAGCTTCCGCGACCCGCTCGGTGTTGAACGCCTGGAGGTTCGAATCACTCCCGCCGCCACGGCCGACGATGATTGAGTCGACGTCCTCGGAGCGGTCCAGATGATGGATGCCGTTCGCGATGGACGTGGGCGCCTCCGACCCCTGGACGGTGGCGTCCTTCACCAGGATGTCGACGGTAGGGTCCTGTTCGTGAATCGCGTTCTGGATGTCATAGCGGGCATCGCCACGGAGGGAGGTTACGACCCCAACCCGCTCTGGGAACGCCGGCGGGCGCTGTTTCTGCTCGTCGTCGAACCAGCCACGCTCTTCGAGTTCACTTCGCAGTCGTTCGACAGCAGCTGCTTGATCGCCGTCGCCGACGACGATCACCTTCCACGGTTTGAGGTCGATTTTCCCACCTTCGGTCCAGTAATCGATATCGCCTTCGAGGATGACTTCAGTCCCGTCCTCGAGATCGACGTCCATCTCCCGGTAGCGGTTCGCCCAGATCATACAGGGGAGCTCGGCGCCGCCGTCGGTGAGCGTGAAGTAAAGCGCCGTACTGTTCTGGTGGAGGTCAGTGACTTCGCCAATACAACGGACGCCGTTGAGGGCAGGCGTGTCCTGGACGACCGACGCGATCCGGTCGTTTAGCTGTGACACGCTGAGAACCTCTTTCGCGTCGGGGTCGACCGCCTGCCGTTCGGTATCCGGTGCGTCCGCCATCTCCGTTTCCTAACTTCTGTACAGGAACCTCAAAAAGCTACGTTCGAGTGACGGGGGTTGGCTACGCTAAGCGGGCCTACAGGTCGCGGGGCTGGACCGTCTTCCGGTCATTCGCTTCGGCACGCTCTGCGGCGTCGTCGAGCAGTCCGGCGACCTCTTCGTTGAGGGCGTCGTAGAAATCTGCCGAGACGTTGTGGTCCGAGAGTGCGTCCTTCACGGCTGCTTTGACGATTAGGTCAGACATTCCATCGCGGACTTCTCTTGTCCGCTATATAAATGTTCGAAGTTCATAAGTGGAATTTCCACCCTGTCGTATCGGATATTCGCCTCTGAGTACCAGAGAAAACATATGCCACCCCTCAAAAACGGGAAACAGACAGATGCACGATCTGACTGGGTTCCAGCGGGACATCTTGTACGTAACCACCGGGCTCGAGGAACCACACGGGCTCGCAATCAAGGACGAACTCGACGACTATTACGAACAGGAAATCAACCACGGCCGCCTCTATCCGAATCTCGACGACCTCGTCGAGAAAGGACTGCTCGAGAAGGGTGAACTCGACAAGCGGACGAACGTGTACACGGTCACGCAACGCGGATTGCGGGAGATCGAGGCGCGACGTGAGTGGGAAAGTCAGTATTTAGAAGACGTGAACGCACCCACTCCGTCGTAGAATCATTATAAAAGCGGGACTGCTTTACCCACTTCCCACGAATCCACAGTAAGATGGCTCGGCTCGTCTTCTATCACCACCCACAGGCCGAGAATTTCTCACTCAAATATAGCTCGGCATCGGTAGCAGAAATCCGGTCTCAGCGAGAGCAATCTGACGAGTCGACAAAGCTCATCGGGTACCCCTTCGAAGCTCCAGTCTATGTGCTCTACGAAGGCGATTCAGAGATCGAATCTGCCCAAGACATCGACTTCGATCAGGAATGGCTGAGCGACCGTATTCGTGACCTCCCCCGTGCTGGGCAGGTTGTCGCATTCCGATTAGTAGAGTTGCTCGAAGCCGCGGTCGATGTTCGAGATGAGGATGAGTTCCGGCTCTACAAGGAGTTCGAACCGCAAAAGGTCCAGCAGGCACTCGATCACGTCTCCTGGGGAGCACCACTTCCGACCGTCTCTGGAGAGGTGATGTCGAATTTGATCCTCCGTCATTCCCTCCCGAATGCGAATCATCGAACTGGCATCGCGATGCTGCAGTTCTGTATTGAGAGTGTGGACCCGGATTTTGAGATGCCACGAACGCACGTCGACGACGATTCCTGGCGAGAGTGGGTCGATCCCTATATCGTCGATTCCAAACGGCTCATCACGGTCCGCCGGAACAACCTCCGTTTCAAGCAACTCGAAGAGTTGGACGTCGACCTCGTCGAACGGAAAGATGGGATCCAAATCCGATTAGCCGAGTTCGAGCTGGATATGCACTGGCGAGAAGCCCTGTCGAAGTACGCTGAGCAGCATGAATCCCACTGTACGGACTTCGCGGAGGCAGTCCTCAAACGTGCAGAGCGGGACGATCTGCTCGACTGTCAAGGACCGACGAAACAAGAGTTCATCACGTATCTGGAGGACGGACTCGTCGAACGGGACTTCAGAGAAATGTTCTGATCAGTCGCGAAGCTCGGCGACCGACTGACCAACCTCACGGACGTGTTCACTTCGCTCGAGGTCAAATTCCTCAGCGAGGTAGTCAACCGTCTCTTCGAGACTCATACTGGAAAGGAGTCTGCCAAGCGGTATAAACCTAGTGCTGATCTCTGTTACTCTACCTCAATTCAACTTTCGAGTGGGATTGGAACCCATTCTGCGAAACCTGTAGTTAGGCGTCAGAGATGGCCTTACAAGTCGGTGTACCGATTACGACTGGCCATCCCCCAAGCGTGATATCCTTTGGACGTAGCAACGACAGACCCTCTGCTCGGAATTCCCGTTCTTTCTCGAATCCGATTGTTCCGCCATTAACTCGATAGGTTAGACGATCAGTCCTGTCGATTGCCTCCCGAATTTCTTGGCTTGAGCTCCCGTCCTGGCTCTCATACAGGTTTTTCGCAGCTAGAATATCTGCATCACCAGTTCGCTCATGATTAATGGGGATTACTTCTTCTAGAGGCCGATCGTTGCCATTCCGATTTGCAGTCTCTACGTCCGTCGTGACAAGGGGGATTGGTCCATCAGAGTCAACGAGGTCTTCTAATGCAGGCCAAGAGAGCACCGGGTTTTCCATCAAAACGCCAGCTTGGCGGTCATACACAGTTTCGTAGTCTTTCCCATTTTCGTCTCTGTCTTTGAATCCGCGTAGCGTAGACCAGAAAATCCCGTAGCGGGTAGGAGCGAGGATCACAAAGCACGGCCTGTGAATCTCGAGGTCTGCGCTATGGCGCTCCTCTAATGTGTCTCGTAGAGCCTCAGAAAGCTCCCAAGAGGATTGTAGATCGCTCTGAAGATTCTCAACCCCCGTCCCATACCAAGAGAAATTCTTGCAAATGGCTGTGTAATAGAGGCTCCCCGGATCTGTGCTGACATCGATCATTTGGGATGCCCGAGTCAGTCGATCCAGTATCTGATCCGGAGATTCGTAACCCTCTGTAGGGAAATGGACAACAACCCCTTCATCACCACGAAGGGGATCATATGTCATCGGAGCATGATAGGGGACAATACTACCATAGCCACCTAGGGACGTTGGTCTATCCTCAAGAGGGCTGTTTCCCATAACAACTCAAATTGTTCCCGTGTCGATTGTATACCTTTGGGAGTATGTGGATTCGCCTGATTGCAAATCTGACAGGGGATCGTATTCACACCAAGAGGCAGAGGTTGGATAGTCACTTTTCGATATCCTTTGGTCCTGGCTACCTCAAGGAGGTCAATATGAAGGAACTCGATTTGGAGAACCCGTTGGCAGACTTATGGCGTCGCAATTTCGCATTCGGTTACTGGGATAACCGAATCAAGAAACTCAACCCCTACAATCGCTACGACGGAATGGACTCGCTCTATATTCTAGCTCAGTTATCCGATCTATATGCCCACCTGTTCGCGGTGAATGCTCGGAATCCAGAGCAGCCCTGGATGATGGTGAAAGAGGATACCTATACACGGGATATCGCCAGTGTCCTTGATGAGCTTACAGTTGAAATTGATGACGGCGAGATGGTTTCAGTTAGCCGCTTAGCGGAGGAGCCGGAGGATCTAATTGAGTTTGAGCAGGTCATCGATGAAATAGATGCAACAGACCGGGAGATGATCGCACGAGAGTTCTTAGGGTGTTCCGCAGTCTACGACGAGGAAACAAATGAATTAGACTTCGTTGAAGATCCCGACCTACATATCGCAGCTGCGAATGCCGCCCTCAATTTTTGGCGAGGATTCCGACCGCTACTGAATGATTTGAAGCACGGATTTCGCGTTCTATCAGTCACGATGGCGGATATTGAGTGGCTTTGGGAAGAGGGGCTTTTCGGACAGTTGGATACCGAGGTTGAAGACCTAATAGACGACATGGAAGCTGTACAGCAGGACCAATGGGGCTTCTTTTTTCTTAGACTCCAAACGGAATCGCTGGGGAACCGACATTACGACGCTGAGTTGAACCTCTACCATGTGAACAGTGAGGTGTGCAAGCAGATGTCGAAGGTGATTTTGAATCTTGTCTACAACCTGATTATGGGGCGAGAAGGCGGACAAACTATAGCAGAACCGATGTCAGAAGCAATAGAGCAGTCCAGTTCTACAGATGTCTACTCAATCCAGACCTTAGAGCATCTAATTACGATGAGTCTCCAAGTAGAAGAGCCAATGTAGCTCCCCATATCGGCATATGGCACTAATTTGTGGTATTCGTTTTCAGAGATAGTCTACCCGACCATCCTACCTTGCTCATGGATATAGTCCAAGAGACGACGATACAGATCGGCACAACTTGTAGAAGTATCGCGGTGGGGAGCGATTGAGGAGAGTGTATCCCAATCACCAACTAATACGAGTCGCTTCTTTGCACGAGTGAGTGCAACGTTCAATCTACGAGGCCCCTCATTTGGGAACGCCAAGAACCCAGAGTTGTTCCGATCATTACTCACCGTAAAAGAGACAATGATTACCTCTCGTTGACCTCCTTGGAAGGAGTCAATGGTTTGCACCTTGATTTTCTCTGCTGTATCTGCATCAAATTCTGAAGCCAGCTCACTCTCTACGAGACCTTTCTGACCAGTATATGGCGTGATCACTCCAACGTCACTTGCATCAACTCCGGCGTTCAGTGATCTCTGAACTTGTGCAACGACTACCTCCGCCTCGGATGGATTTTCACGTGAATTCCCTTGATTAGATTCCGGGTTGGAGATATTTATTCCAACTAGAGGTTGTAACCCGGAGATAGTCGCCGATCTGTTCGGTTCACCGTGGAGCAAAAGTCCATCGTAGAACTCCTTATTAGAGAAATTGGCGATAGATTCGTGCATTCGGTATTGCCTTCTAAGTGTGGTTTTTGCATCGTCTCCGAATCGGTCCAATATATGCTCAAACAATGACGGATAGAACGCTTCATCTGACGCGGTTTCAGCAGAATGGTACGGCGGGAGCTGCTTATGGTCGCCAGCCAACACAAACTTTGATCCAAGCTGAAATGGGACTGCAGTTGCCGGGATACTCGCCTGCGTTGCCTCATCAACCACAATTAAGCTAAATCGGGCCAGATCAAGTCGATCTGCGCTGTTGGTCGTCGTTGCAACAATCTGAGCCCGGTCCGTCTCTTCATCTGCATAGTGGGTGGAAACAACTCGAGACGTGATTTGGTCTCGCCGGCCGATTCGTGCCATTCGGTATCCTTCTGCTTGGATTATCCCGTGGAGAGACTCCTCGTCAGGGTTATCCGGACTGCTCTCTCCAGCGATCAGATTATCTACTGCTTGATTTGAGTGTGCACAGACTAAGATACGTTCCCCCGACTCGACTGCGGACTGGATGACCGCTGTTAGTGTTCGGGTCTTTCCTGTTCCTGGTGGCCCATGAATACAGTACGCATCCTCTGCTCGAAGAGCATTAATCGCTGCCCGACGCTGGTAGGAATTCAATTCGAGCGAAGTATTCAGTGAAACCGATAAGGGTGCATCGAACGAGAGAGATGAATCACCTGCTAGAAGCTGCTTGCCCGAACTGGAGTCGGCCATCTGTCGGAAAGCCGAACGCTCGCGCTGGAAAGCAATATTTCGGTCGAGGATCGCAACAGAAACCCGGTCTGCCCGTCGGAGATCATCCTTCGCTTGAGAAGTCCGAGTTGTCGCCTCCCAGTCAAGCTCTATGTTGAAATCACTCAACCCGACACGCGTAACGATGCCCGGTACGACCGGCGAATTCGAATCACCACCTGACGCAACCCCGACAATGTTGCCCTCGTGGATTCCGTAAGTCGATTGGACTGGATTACGGTGCGTTCCAGACCCTGGTGCTGAAACAGAAATACGATCCTCAGCTAAACGGGAGTATCCCGCAGAAGCGATTCCATCTCCGCCTTGTTCCCGCTGCAGTCTATCGATAGACATTCCTCTATTGGAGTCCCAGACAGACCGTCGTTCCGCCTCCAACTCATTCGCCATCGCCTGCTCCGTTGCGTCGATAAAGTCATCATATTCATCATCCGATAGGGGATCAACAGCCGAGAGTTCCCGTGGTGGTTGTGGCGGACGATCATCGAAATACTCAGAAGGCAAGTATGAGGGTAGCTCAGATGGCGAATAACTAGAGTGCCAGAACCGCATTCGATACGCTAGATACGTCAATGCAGCCTCTCTGATCTCTCGGAAATCATCCCCGCCCGTGTTAGCATTCAGAAAGTGTAGCTCATGTGGGTCAGAATCCTCACTAAGTAGGGTCTCGTCAGTTTCTCGGCGATAAATAAGATATTCTCCAGTCAGCTCTGCCGAATCATCCTCGTGGAGAGGAATAAATACCTGACCACCTTGCTGAACCAGTGTCTTTTGGACGCGAAAGGCATTGATGATCTCTCCGACTGGAATCGGTTCCTCGAGGTTCCAAGAATCATCGGACTCGATCACAGACGTAGAGACAGACAGCTGAGAGAGCTGATGGTCGCCTTCAAGAAATGACTCGGTAACTGAATCCAAGTAGGCCTCCATAGTCGAGGAAGATACGCTACCGTAGTATAAAACACGGGCAACGCACTGTTAGGCTAATCTCCCTGATGAGAGGTGCATTACCTCGATCTCTGAGCTAATTTTCTCTACTTCTGACTACCATCCCTATGGTTCTATCTGAAAGCAGTCTGGGCAATAGTCCCAGTCCGCTTGTTCGTGGTGAGATCGGTTGTTACACTTTCGTGGATTTCCATTTAGGTGGTCCAATCCCCAATCCGGGTTTGGAGCTTTTCCGAACAACATTGCCGCCTCCGTCTCCCCCTGCCCGGTGTGGTTCGTGAGAAGGTGAACAGGGCAGTGCTGGCATTTCCAGAGCGCGACGTCGACGCGATCATCGTACCTTCGTTTGATGACTTTCTTTCTCCTCCATTCGTGAATGCCGTGTGGTCCGCGACACGGTGCGACATCGGTACGGTTTGCTAATGCACCCTCAAACGATCTTCCACGACCGAACGAGTCGCCGTTCTTCCAGTCGTCAAAATCGTCCGCAACATCGGGATAGGGAATAACAGCGTCACGAAGAACTTCGATGTCGACCTCTGGTGCGAGCACCCCCTCGTAGTCGTATACGAACCTGGTTAGTTCATGATCGTACCGCCGGCGTGATCCGCACCACCAGCAGTATTCGTATTCGTACCCATCCGGATGCGCATATCCTGGTACTTGGCTCCAATTGTGGCTCCCGTATTCTTCGACGAAATGGCAGCCTCGAGATTCCTCCTTCCAGTCGAGATTCGCTTCAACACGAGTGTCGAACTTCCACGGGTCGTACTCACGGATGGTGAAAGCACGACCGTCGTCGGCTCGGAACGCGTTATCGGCGACCTGGTAGTCCAGCTGCTCGTCACCAAAGTCTTCAGACTCCAACCACGCGACTGAGTACCCCGCTGAAAGGTAATCGTGGGTGGTCCCTTCGATGTCCTTGCTGTGGTGCTTGTGTTGAACCTCGATGATGAGGCCGCCTCCGAAGAAGGGGTTTTCCTCATTGAACTCAACGAGGGCGTCGGCCCGTCGAGTCTCGGGGGTTGTCGGCGTCCCTGTCGCGTCGATTGTGATTTCAGCCCCGACGCGTGCTGCATTCGGATATTGGTCAGCAAGCGTAGCGACCGCCAGTGCCGTACAGCGAGCGTGGGTATCTGATTCTCCCTGGCTCGCCTTTGAACAGGACTCAGTTGCGTCGTCGGCTGCGTGATAGAAGTGGCGGGCACGGTGGTCGCCGTCGCGAGGATAAAGGATACCTCGGCACTCAGGACATTCGACGGGTTCCTGATCGTCGACCTCTGTAGGGGTGACAATCTTCCCGTCGTCGAGTGCTCTGAACGGCACGGTCAACTGAAACAAAATACGTGGTCTGCTTGAACGTTCCGCTGTTCCAGAGTTTCAGAAGAGAAGGAGGATGCCGTATTAAGTACCAGTCGGTAGAGACAGACAGGCCACGTTCTAATCAGAGGAGAGACAGCCTGGATCCGCTGATACTGACTCTTAGTTGAGAACTTACTATCTCACATAGGGATTCAGCAGTGGGTTACGGGATAGTACCTGTGCTGATTTCAATACCGATCTACGCTTCGGTAGATTGCCGCTGAGATCAACTGGTGCTACCGGGTGGCGATGAGGACGCCAACTGACTCACTGATGATTTCGACATCCGTGAGCGTGAAGCCTGCACCTGCGAGGAGATTGGCGACGGTCCCAATCGGTGGCAGTGTTTCGTAATCGTTTGAGGTCTGCGTGGGCCCGAAGTGCATTTTGTCGGCCACCACTATACACCGCGGGTTCACGGTCGCGAGTCCGTCAATGGCTGCACGTAATTCGTCCTCACCACCTTCGTCGTAGGCCATATACAGCGCGTAGCTTGCAACGACGACATCGACCGGTTCGTCGACGTTGGGCTCACGGAACGACCCATGGTCGAACGAGACGTTCTCGACACCGCGTTGCTCGGCCTTCTCTCGGGCGTACTGGAGCCACTCGTCGGAGATGTCCCGTCCGACCACGTGGTCACACTCCGACGCGAGTTCGAGCGCGACGATACCGGTTCCCGTCCCGATATCTACCACGGTATCGTTGCGGTTGATCGGTGCGTGGGTGAGAAGATAGGACAGGCACCGCTGGTACACCTCGTCATTCTCGCTATCCACATCGTAGTCCATCGGAGAGTAGCCGTGAGACTCGATTTCTGTGTCGGTCATCGGTACGATGAATAGGCTGTACTGATGAATAAAGGTCCCAAGAATCATCGCTGACACGTACGACCGACTCGTCGGAGCCAGTGAGTGGTGGATTCGCTCCCAGTCCCAGCACAACTTACGCTATCTGCCGTGGTAACGTGACAGCGATTGTAGTTCCCTCGTCACTGGTCGCTTCGACAGTGACCGAGCCGCCGTATCGTTCGGTGAGAGTTTTCACGAGGTAGAGGCCGAAGCCGTGATCACCCTGGTCAGCCGCCTCGAACAGATTCTCGAGAACGTGGTCCGGAATGCCTGGTCCGTTATCGGTGATGCGAACCGTCGCCGTTGCATCCTCCCGCGCGACGGCGACATGGATTTCTGGTGGAGTGCTGGGGTTGTGAACGACAGCATTCCGTAGTAGATTGCTGAACACGGACGGGAGCAATGCGTCGGCACGAACAGTGACACCAGCGGGGATGTCAGTCTCGACGTGTACTTCTGGATAGGCTGACTGAAGCGAAGTCACTTCCTGTTCGAGGACAGTCGAGAGGCTCTTTGTGGTCAACGTGTCTTCGTCATTGCGTGTGGCCTCGAGATACGCTCTGACGTTCTGGATGAGCTCGATGGCGGCGTCAGTTTGTCGGATGACCGTTTCGAGCTCAGTTGCGGTTTCCCCGTCGACATCGTCTAATAGCAGCTCAGTCCGGCCACGAATGACGGTGAGGTCGTTCGCCAGGTCATGTCGAAGGAGATGGTTGAGTTGCTCAAGTCGTTCGCGTTGCTCTTCAGCGTGGTCTTTGGCAAGGCGTTCCCGTTCGGCATCGCGGGCTCGTTCGATAGCGAGGGCTTCGTTGATACCTGCGAGGAGTCCACCGAATCCCCCGACACCTGTCGCTATGACAATTGCTAATGGAGGTGAATCGATAGTAATCGACGTACTGGCGATCATCAGTAGCGGAACGAGGGCAATTCCGATGGCAGTGATGGCCATCCAGCCAGCGATCCGCCGATACCGGGCGGGTGACAGATGGCTCTGGTTCACCCAGTACGCGCCGCCAAGAATTATCGTGCCGGGGATACCGAAGAACAGCAAATGAATCGCTGGTTGTTGTGAACTGAAGAGGAACGCGACTGCACTACCGATGAGGTGAATGATACCGAACGCTCCGATGGGCACGGCACTCCAAGTACGGAGGTTCAGATATCGCGTTGGAGACAATGAGAGGGACATGGTCTAAGCTTTCAGATAGTTGTTTCAAGCTGTTTTGAGAGTCCAACGTCAACTCTTCGAATTTCTCTCAAAGAAGGGGTCAGCTTGACTAGTCTCAGGAACGGCTCGTGTGACCACCTCTGGAGTGGGATTGTCTTCATGTTTCGTCCTCTAACTCATCAAATGCGGCTGGTGGGAGTGTATGGCCACAGGGTGATGCCTCAGCTGACTGCGGTCCGACGAGACGAACAGTCGCTGTTGCACCGCAATGTGGGCATCCATGCGTTCTGAGTTCCACCGCTCCGAGCGGTTCAGTCGAGAGTGTTGGTTGTCCCCTCATCATTTTGTCTCACTCCGAGAAGTCTTGACCCGGCACTGCGATTGGTTATGGAGTATCCTCATCTTCGTATCAGGCGAGGTATGAACCGAGCGCGGGCGAACGCCGAAAGCGATGGTTTCACGGAGAATATCCTGGCTCACTATCGCAGTACTATCAGACTCATGGCTAATGAATCCTTATATCGTTATCTAAATACACTCATATAATATCTCCATCATGGGGTTTCGATGCTACTAACCACAGGTTTCGCGTTCGACTCCCGGGATGCGCCCCCGAATCCCGTGGTTGACTCGCGTTGATATGATTGCGCTCGAATATCTCGCCGGGCACGAACAGTCGGACTTCGAGCAGTCGCCCTCACTCATCGCGACGAACATCGGGAAATCTGCGGGCCACGTCCGCCGGCGAATGCGAACGCTCAGTGCGGCGGGCCTCGTCGAGCGGACGAATGATACAGCCGGCTATTACGCAATTACGGAGCTCGGACGCCGATATCTCCAGGGTGAACTGACCGACGCCGAGATCACGTCACTCCGGACATTTGATCCAGACAACTACTAAGCAGACTGCTCCACGATAGAGCACTCTTCCAGCCGTCTTACACTCTGCACTCGGGGTATTTTGATTGCTGTATAGCTCCATCTTACGACCTTCTGTAACGAGCGAAAGAGTAGACGTCCAGCCGAAAATATCATTATACGGTGCCTTCAGCCGATCCGGACATCGGGGAGAATGATTCTGTGAATTCACTTCTATCGGTCTCGATCACGAACTCAACCAGACGCAGATCGTTAGAAGGAGCAAATTTACTGTTCGCCATATGCGATACTCGGTTACCCGAGCAAGCCGAGCTCGGTGAGCTGGTCCTCGATCACCTCGAGGGCTTGTTCGGCATCCTCAATCCGTTTCCCACCTGTAATGACGAGCTTCCCGCTCCCGAACAGCAGTGCGACAACAGACGGCTCGTCGAGCCGGTAGACGAGACCAGGAAACTGCTCTGGTTCGTACTCGATGTGCTCGAGACCAAGGCCGATCGCAATCGCATTCAAATTGAGTGTGTGGTCGAGATCCGCACTCGAGACGATGTTTTGAATCTCAATCTCAGGTGAGTCATCGACCTGAATACCCAAGCCCCGAAGTTCGTCGAAGACCTGTTCGAGCGCAGCCGTAACATCGGCGACGCTTTTGGCGCCGGTGCAGACGATCTTCCCCGAGCGGAAGATGAGGGCCGCGGCCTTGGGGTCCTGCATGCGATAGACGAGGCCGGGGAAGTGATCGGGGTCGTACTTGGTTGCCCGGAGGTCGTCTGCGAGGGTTTCGAGATCGAGTTCCTGGCCAATACCGGTCGATGCGACCACGTTCTCGATGTCAACCGACTCTGTGAGCGTACCCATATCACTACATAGTTCACACGCCGCTCTTAAAGACCGGTCGCACTATCGAGAATGCGCCCCGGGTATTGGCGCTGGCCGCGTTAGAGGTCGCGAGGCTGGACCGTCTTCCGGTCGTTGGCCTCAGCCCGCTTCGCGGCGTCGTCAAGCAGGTCAGCAACTTCCTCATCGAGGGCGTCGTAGAAATCGGCCGAGACGTTGTGGTCGTTGAGCGCTTCTTTCACGGCTGATTTGACGATCAGGTCTGCCATACGCAGCGATTGTTCTCCCGTCCTCTGTATAAACATACAGGTATCTGATTCGGTGTCTGTGGGGTTGTACTGCCCTCTGAGGGGCAACAGACGGATGCGATAGCGCTTCGTATCAGTTAGCGGGACGATGTACGACCTGACCGGGTTCCAGCGCGACCTCCTGTACGTGATCGCCAGCCTCCAAGAGCCCCACGATCTCGCCATCAAGCAGGAACTCGAGGAGTACTACGAGAAAGAAATCCATCACGGGCGACTCTACCCGAACCTCGATACACTCGTCGAGAAGGGCCTCGTCGAGAAAGGCGAGAAAGACCGGCGGACGAATGTCTATACCCTCACGCGTCGCGGCCGCCGTGAAATCGAAGCCCGCCGTGAGTGGGAACGTCAGTACATCGAGATTGGTGAGTCTGCGCCTGCGTAGGTTCTCTCGTACAGATCAGCTACCCCATTGTCTATGAATCATCTGAAAATCCGCGATGGGCGTGATTTCCATCTCGGATGATGTCGGTAGTATCTCTCCTCTTCGGGAGCGACGTACGTCAGCGATTCGCCGTGAGGCGGCCACGGCGGCGTTCGAATTCTTCGTCGTCGATCTCACCGCGGGCGTACTGCTCACGGAGAGCCACGAGGGCTCTATCCTCAGCGGGTCCGTCAGTCTGAGATCGAGCCACCAGCCAGTAGACGAAGTAGATGGGAAGACCGATGATGAGGGCCATCCAGAGGAGGCCGAA
The DNA here is from genome assembly GCF_032027985.1 of Haloarcula sp. 1CSR25-25. Lineage (NCBI taxonomy): Archaea > Methanobacteriati > Methanobacteriota > Halobacteria > Halobacteriales > Haloarculaceae > Haloarcula > Haloarcula sp. 1CSR25-25. The sequence goes on along the minus strand of NZ_JAHYBW010000011.1, from coordinate 111,011 downwards.
CAGCATCATCCCCCATCCCCATAGTCCCCAGCCGGTCATGTGTCCGTCGTCCCACATTCCGTAGTGCCAATCCCACATCACCGCGTCCGGGACGGCTGCGTGCGTCAGGGCCATACCCCCGATAACCGCGACCGTCAGCGCACCGACGACGATCAGTCCGAGGGATCGAGTACCGCGTGGTTGAATTGAGTTTGTCATGTGTATTTCTCCTGAAATGGTTCGGCGTGGGTTAGCCGAGGATGTACTCGAGGACGGGGTAGCGCTCGACGAGCGCCTCGCCGCCGACCTCGTACTGTTCGATGTACTGGTCGAGCCCGAGGATGCGGCCCGCACCGAACGCCGCAACCGCGAGGAACACGAGCATGTACGCGAAGTCACCGTTGATGACGCCGTGGGCGATGTCCCAGTTCCCGAAGTAGAACATGAGCATCATGAGCGCGCCGAAGAACGCCGCGAGGCGGACGACGGCACCGACGAGCAGTCCGAGACCGATGAACAGCTCGCCCCACGGGACAGCGACGTTCGCGAACTCGACGAACCACGGGGTCGACCCCATCCACGCGAACATACCCGCGAGGGGGTTGCCGTTGGTCGCCGCGACGTTCGCCAGATAGCCACCCGCCGAGAACGGCTCGGCGGCAACGATCTTCGTGAATCCCGAGTACGCAAACGCGTAGCCCATCATGAGCCGTAGCGCGAGCACGAACCATGCGCTCAGGCTGTGGACACGACCACCGATGGTCAGTCCGCCGACCTTGCTCTCTAGCTGGTTGACTCCAGAGGGAATCGTAGACATTGTTACTTCACCGAGTGAGTGTAGGCAGGGAGAGACGATATACCGGTGAGCCAGTGTTCTGAGTCAGAAAACCGGGCGGCTATTTTACCCCACTAGGACGAGTATGCGAGTGTGACTGAGGAGTTGAGCCCACCAGCCGTCTTTGCCACACTCGACGACGAGTACGCTCGCGATATTCTCGTGGCGACGAACACGGACCGACTCTCTGCAAAAGAACTCAGCGAGGAATGCGATATGTCACGCCCAACCGTCTCTCGTCGCGTCAACACACTCGTCGAGCAAGGACTTCTCGAAGAGTACACGCACGTCGATCCCGCTGGTCGGCACTATCGGGAGTATGAGGCACGTCTCGAACGTATCGAAGTCCTCCTCCAAGACGAGGGGTTTGACATCCAGATCGATGTCCGGCCGGATCCCGCGGACCGGATCACCTCCATCTTTGAAAACATGCGGGGAGACTGATTCATGGAACACACATTATTCGTCATCGCCAAGTTGTTCATGACCGCGTTGGCTCTGGTTATCGCGTACCAAGCCTATCGCGGCTACCAACGCCACGGAACACAGCTGATGCTCTACGTCGCCCTTGGGTTCGCACTAATTGGCCTCGGTGGACTCCTTGAAGGAGTTCTATTCGAACTGCTCCAGGTATCGATCTTTCAGGCGGGTCTCGTGGCTGCACTAGTCGCGGCGGCGGGAATGCTTTCCATCCTGTATGCGCTCTATGCGCCGAATCCCTGAATATCCCACTCGACAAAGTGTTTCGGTATGTCCTCATCTGACTTCCCTCTGGGATACGTCAAGTTCGACGATGTTCGAGAGTCGGTCCCAGAATCGACACCCATTCAGGTGTCAGAATCAGTCACACTGGAGACACTGCATCTTCCTGGTCCAGACCCAGCAATCGTATTTGTCCACGGTGGTCTCGGGTCACTTTGGAATCCGTACCCACAGCTTGACGCTTTTAAAGGGAGGCACAAACTAGTCACGTACGCGCTCGCCGGCAACGGAGAATCGACCACACGCCAAGAGCAGACCCTTTCGGGACATGTTTCCGATCTCGCGAATCTCCTCGATGAACTCGACATCGAGTGCCCTATCGTCCACGGCCACAGTTATGGTACCGCCCTCGCAATCGAGTACGCGAAGCGCAACCCGACGGCCGGGCTCGTTTTGCATGCTGGGGGTGACCACGACCTAACACCCACGTGGGAGAAACCGCTCTTACGACTGTTTCTCGCACTACAACTCTACAAGATTCCCGCGAACGACGCGCTCATACGGCAGTTAGCCTACAGCGTAGGCTTCCACGAAGGGACGTCACGTGCCGTTGTCGAAGATTTCCTGCAATCGAACCCACTTCCCCACCGTCGCTCAGCGTGGACGACTGTCACCGAGGCCTTCTGGGGGTACGACGGTCGCCTCGATATTGAGCGAGTCGATGCCCCAACGCTCGTCATCCACGGACCAGCCGACGGTATTGTTCCCATCGAGCGGGCACGCGGAACCGCGAGGCGGATTCCTGAGAGCGTTTTCTGCAGGCTACAGCGTACCGGTCACGTCGCTATGATTGAGCGCCCGAATGCGTATAACAGTCTGCTTGAAGCACTCATCAAGACGGTTCGAGAGGACCGGGATTTGGAAATGACGGTTCGAGAATCGGTCGACGAAAACGGTAGCGAAGTATCCGAAGTTCGCTAAGGAATCACGATCGTTCTGCTGCTTTATTCGCCCGTTCGAGATCGAACTGAAGGTCGGTATCGTCCTCGAGACCGACGCTCAGCAATTCCGGGTCGGCGACCGTCAGGTTGAACTCACCGACGGCGCGGCCGTAGTGCAAGCGCGGTACCATTACGCCACTCGCATCACAGAGGTGGGGTCGTGGCTCGTCGACGAATCGCTTCGGGTGCTCTTCGAAGAAATCACGACAGTCGGACGAACAGAAGTAGAACGTCGTCCCCTCGAAATCGGCGGTGATTTCGCTTGAGTCGCTGGCTTCCATACCGCAGACCGACTCAACTGGCATACTGGCAGTACGCCTCGCCCTTCCATAAACGTCAGTCGGCCATTTGCTACTGTGCGTAGGCTCCCTACTCGGTGTATACTGCGGGCTGTTTCTCGAAGCGCTGTCGACATTCTTCGCTACAGAGATAGTACGTCACCTGGTCGTGCCGGACTGAAGCTACCGCTTCGTCAACTCTGAGTTGCATACCGCAGACGGGATCCCTCGGCATTCTGTTCACAGATCCGTCTCCAAGCCGATTGGGTATTTCGAAGTAGGTCGACGGGCACGTATTAAGGGCCGTCGGAAGAACTCTATGACAACGCCCATGGTTCGATTTCTTCTCCGTCTAATTCGTATTCTTGGGACGTTCACCCCGTTCATCCTACGCTTTCTCCGTGATCGGCATCGGTTTCTGATCGTCGGTGGGTCACGCACTGTGCCACGGGACCAGCACGAGCAGCGTGCCCGCCGTCTACGGGAGGCGATGCTCAACCTTGGGCCGACGTTCGTAAAGATCGGCCAAGTTCTCTCGACGCGCCCAGATCTCGTTCCGCAAGTGTACGCGGAGGAGTTCGCAGTGCTCCAAGATGCGATTCCGGCGGGTCCGTATCGCGAGATGATTCCGGCTCTCGCCGAAGACGTCGGGTATCACTCGTACGACGACTTCGATCCCGAACCCATCGCCGGCGGATCGCTAGCACAGGTCTATCGGGCGACCTATCAGGGAAAACAGGTGGTCGTGAAAGTAAGACGCCCCGGAATCAAGGACCTCATCGAGACCGATCTGCGCATTATTCGTCGCCTCGTTCCCCTTGCATTGTTTCTCGCACCTGATCGGTTCAGTTTCTCACTCCGGAACATGGCGGACGACTTTGAGCGCATCATTCTGGAGGAACTGGACTTCGAGCGAGAGGCCCAGATGATGGAGGAGATTCGGGAAAATTTCGCTGCCGACGAGAATGAGACCGTTACGATCCCACGCGTGTTTCGTGACGTCTGCTCCGAACGTGTCCTCACCATGGAGTACGCCGAGGGAACGAAGGTTACTGACCTCGAGGAACTCGAAGCGAAGGGCTACGATCCGGAGAACGTCGCCCGACGAGTGGCGAATGCCTACTTCACGATGGGACTCGATCACGGTGTGTACCACGGCGATCCCCATCCTGGAAATCTCGCTGTCGACGATGATGGCCGCATCGTCTTCTACGACTTCGGGATGAGCGGTCGGTTCACGCCGGCGATGCAAGCGAGCGTGATCAACCTCTATCTGGCCGCTGTCAACCGGGATGTCGAATCCCTCATCGACGAACTTGTCGCCCTTGGTGCACTCGATCCCGACGCCGACAGGGCCGCCGTCGGCCACGTTCTCGAGTTAGTTATCGATGACCTCGAAGGGAGTGGTGATGTGAACTGGCAGCAGATAATCGACGTGGTCGTCGGAATGCTCCGAGAGTTTCCGTTTCGTATCCCGCCAGACGTGATGTTAGTCATTCGGGTGGGATCGATCGGTGAAGGTGTTCTTAGACAGCTCGATCCCGAGTTCAATATCCTCGCAGCTGCGCAGGCGTTCCTCCGTGAACACGGCTTCCTCCAGCGAGCAGCCCGGATGAAACTCGCCGAAGCTCAGTCTGACATCGAAACCTCCCTCTGGGCCCTCCTCCGGCTACCCACGAAATTGGATCGTGAACTGGACGCACGAGAACAGGAACGCACAGTGATACCTCAGGAGATCGCACAGAGCCAACGACGGCAGACTCGTTCGATCGGGTACGCCATCCTCGCAGGAGGAACATTTGTAGCGAGTGGTCTCGCATTATCCGTAAGTCAGATCTCTGCTACTGTTGGGGTCGTCGTCGCACTCGGCTTCACCATTTTATTCATTCATTCATCAAGGCAACAGCGTCGATAACTGATATCTCGAATACGGAGTACCTCCACGACGCCTCAAACTATTTTGTGGCGTCTATGCGAAGTACCTGATATGCTCAAAGATAAAGTTGCGATCATCACTGGTGGTGCAACCGGGATCGGCAAAGCAATTGCTTCGAAGTACATTGATTACGGAGCCGAAGTCGTTATCGCAGGTCGCACGGAAGAAACCGGCCGAGAGACTGCCGAAGAACTCGGCTGTGAATTCCACCAATGTGACGTCACGGAGTATGAGCAGGTAGAGACCCTCGTCAACAGTACGGTTGACGAATACGGACAGCTTGACGCAATCGTAAACAACGCTGGAATTGGCCAAGTAGGGTCCATCGAAGAAATGTCGCTCGAAGAGTGGGATACGGTCATTCAAATTAATCTCACGGGGGTTATGTACGGCTCGCGGGCGGCGATCCCGTATCTCAAAGACAGTGAGGGGTGCATCATTAATGTCGCGTCGATTTATGGCCTCGTTGGTGGTCCTGGATCACCTGCCTATTCGGCAGCAAAAGGTGGTGTCGTGAATTTCACACGAGAGCTCGCCATCGACTACGCCACAGAAGGGATACGTGTCAATAGTATCTGCCCTGGATTCGTTGAAACGCCGATGACAGACGACTACCTCGACCAGGAACAGTTCTACGAGTTCGTCCGAGACGAGACACCCATGCAGCGAGTGGCCGAACCCGAGGAGATCGGCGGCATTGCGATGTTTCTCGCCTCTGATGAGGCGACGTACATCACAGGCACAAACATTCCTGTCGACGGAGGCTGGACTGCCCACTAGTAACTACGGTCGCACATTCACCACACTTGGTTCCAACATTACGCGGGAGACCAGTCGGATAGTAGCAGCGCAAAACGTGCTACTATCTACCGAAGGCAAGCACCGTAACTCCCTGAGATGCTTCTATGAAGTGAGGAACTGCCGCCATATTATTTAGTCTCTCTAACCAACCCCCAGTATGGAACAGAATCGATCCGATCTCACACTACGTGTTGGGAGTATCGCCGACGAGTCAGTTGGTCGCGTTATTCCGGATACGTCGGTAGCAGAGGTCGCCCAAACGATGGTCGCCCAAACCAAATGTGCCCGCTACGTCGTTGTGGAAGAAAACGACCAGCTCGTGGGGGCACTGTCTAGTTAGGCCAGTTTGAGGAACGAGCAGGTCGAAGAGTAAGGTGTCTATGCCACTCTCAGACCTGCTCAGCGAGTGTTTCGCGGTGGAATTAGATGAATGTTGGGAGCGTGAGCGGACGGCGACGCCCGTCAGGGCGTTCGCCGTCCGGCTTCACGCGACCGGTTGTTCGCTCAGAGAAACAGAAACGATTCTGGCCGCTCTGGGCGTCAACCGGTCGTATCAGGCGATCTTTCAGTGGGTGCATCGGATCGCTGACAGCGGGTGCGACCCGCCGTCGGCGCAGCCGACGCGGGTCGCGGTCGACGAGACCGCTGTCAAACTGAACGGCGAGCTGTCTTGGCTGTATGCTGCAATAGACCTCGACACGAAGTTGATCCTTGGCGTCGACGTGTTTGCTCGGCGTGGCACCGAGCCGGCGGCTACGTTCCTCCGCGAACTAAACGAGAAACACGACCTCTCAGACGCGGTGTTTCTGGTCGATGGCTACGGCTATCTGACTGCCCTGGCTCGAATCGGGTTGAGCGGTCGGCTCGACTACGTCGATCGAAACCAGATCGAAAAGTGGTTTCAGACGCTCGCGATGCGGATCGACCGCTTCCATCAGTCGTGGGTGGGCAGTCGGCCGAGCGTCCGCCGGTGGCTTGCAGTGTTCGTGCAGTACTATAACTTTCATCGACCGCATCAGTCGCTGAACAAACGGACGCCAGCAGAGGTGCTAAACTAGACAGTGCCCTCGTGGGCATCATTACAGATCGAGATTTGATTGGCGCGCTCCTCACGCCAGATAGTGAGTTCAACGTTCTCGCAACGGATCAGAGCGAATCCAACATAACCGCCGGAGATGTGATGACCTCCGACCCCCTCACCGTAACGCCTGAGGCGGAGGTACCGAGGGTACTGCGACAAATGAACGAGGCGGCTGCCCGCCATGTTCCCGTTGTCGAAGATGGCTCAGTTGTGGGGATCGTCACCCTTGACGATCTCATCACTCACCTCGCGGGAGAAGCTGCCCATGTCTCCGCACAGATGGACAATCTCTCCGGGATCATCCGGTCAGAGTCCCAGAGAAAGTAACCTCCGCATCTGAGACTCTCGATACGTGTCTTTTTCGTGACTGACATCAAAAGAGAGACATGGCCGAACCACGGATTCTAATCCTCGGTGGACCAGGCGCAGGAAAGGGGACGCAGAGTAGAAAGGCTTCTGAGGAGTTTAATATAAAGCATATCACTACCGGGGAGGTCCTTCGGGCAAATAAGGACAGGGATATTTCAGAATTTGAATCAGAGTATGATGTCCCGCGCACATATATGGATCAAGGTGAGCTTGTTCCGGACGAGGTTGTCACTCTGCTCGTTAAAGAGGCTCTATCGCAAGTCAATGGCTTTGTTCTGGATGGGTATCCCCGCAACGTAGAACAGGCTGAGGAACTCAATAATATGACCGACGTTGACGTTATTCTATATCTTGACGTAGACGAGGAGGAACTTGTTCAACGACTCACGGGTCGCCGTATAGACCCAAAAACAGGGGACACTTATCATATAGAATACAGTCCGCCTGAAGATCCTGAAGTTGAAAGACGACTTGAGCAGCGGGATGACGATACCGAGGAGACAGTCCGTGAACGTCTACGTGTATTTCGTGAGACCACTGAACCAGTTATTGAATACTACGAAGAACGAGGCCAACTGGAACGTGTCGACGGAAAACAGTCTCCTGATGAAGTCTGGGTTGACGTAAGGAAAGCGGTTGAAAACGCGCAATAGGTCGCGAAAAAGTTGGGGTGAGCGTTACTATACCGGGCATCACCTAGCAGATCTGTACAGTTTACACACTGGTACCCGGCGAGTCTGTAGTTGAGAGGGCACAATCTTGCTGAGGTGATCTCGACGATGTTCGATAAAAGCCGACCATCATACCGTACGAATTAGAACTTGGAACGGTTATTGGCCGAAGAACGAGCCAGTAGGCAATTATGGGGGGCTCTCCGAACCGATGAAGAGCCTGTCAGCAGACGCTGGCCCGTCAAGAGAGCGGATCTCGTCCTTCATACTCACCGCTCTCACCATATTCCGGCCGCTGGAAACCACCCTCACGGTAGACATCGAACTCACCCCGCTCGATGTCGTCCCGGATGATGTCTGCGGTCGTTTCGTCGACGCTCACGAAGTGACACAGCGGATGCCCCGGGTACGCGACTGCGTTCTCGAGTACACCGACGACGAGGCCAGTTGACGGTGCACGAACGACTTCGACCTCATCTTTGAAGTGATCGGAGATAGTGAACAGCTGCTCCCCGTCCTCGACGAGCGGCTGTGGGCCCCACTTCATATCGACGAGTCCGCCGGTGGCAGCACGAAGCCACGTCTTCTCACCGTCGCGTGCGACCACACGCGTCCACCCAGGCCAAGAGACCGGCCGGTCTGGCAGAACCTCATGTTCAGCGAGGACACTCGCCACGCAGTGAAGGGCGCGTTCGAGATGCGTCGATTGGAACCGGTGGGCGCGCCCCATCTCCACAGTTACGGTCGGAACTCCCGTCTTCGATGCTGCCTTTCGGAGCGTCCCGTTTGAGCCTTCACCGTCGAGAATCACGCTCGTTCCGAATGCACGGGCGATGCGTTCGACGTCAGAGTCGCGCATATCTGCCCGAACGTGATACATCGTCGTCCTGTTGCGCGTCGAGGTGTGGAAATCCAGCCCTAGGTCGCACTTCGAGACGAATTCCTCGAAGATAGTATGGGCGAGACGTTTCGCCATCGTTCCCTGTGGATTCCCGGGGAACGACCGGTTGAGGTCCTCGTCATAGATCGGGATGTAGCGCTGTTGGGCCATGAATCCCGGGACGTTCAGTACGTGGAGGCAGACGAGTGCCCCGTGGATGTCCGGGGGACCGTAGGTTTCTGCGACCTCTTGGACGATCTTGATGCCGTTCAGTTCGTCGCCGTGCACGGCAGCACTGAGGAACATCGCCGGGCCATCATTCTCTCCGTTGACGACCGTGACCGGAATGTCGATCGGGTCGCCGTGGAAACTTGTTCCCACCGAATAGCGGAACTGGCGCTTCTCTCCGGGTGAGATGGTTTGGCCGCCGACCTCAATCGGTTGTGTCGCGGATCCAGTCATTGAGAATCACTCTCGGACTGCTCTGAATGTGTCTGCGCTGCACGTCTACTGGGTTTACCAAGGAATCGTGGAACCGCCTCGCAGTATGACTCGTATTCGCCCCCGTACTGCTCGCGGAGCCACGGCTCTTCGGCGAGTGGTGCGAGCAGGAACCACACGATTCCACCGATAGCGAGAATGACCGTTTGAATCGAACCTGCGAGGAGGCCTCCGCTGGCGAGCATGGTGATGAACCCCACGTACTGTGGATTGCGAGAGAAGCGATACGGTCCCTCAGTTTGAAGGTGGCCTTCGAGACCACTGCTCTCCCAGAATCCGAGTGTCCACATCGCCCAGATAGACAGCGCTGTGCCTGCTACGAAAACAAGCACACTGACGAGTTGCACCACCACCGGTGGTTCGTACCAGTGCCACCAGTCGAGGTATGCAATGCCGAGCAGACCCACGACGTATAGCGTCCAGGCTGTCCAGCTGACCCAGAACGTCCAGTTCCGCGTCCCATGCGGCCAGAACCGGAATGTCGGACTGACGATGGTGGCAAGGAGGCCACCCAGTAGGAGTCCCCCGGATAGGAGACCGACGCTGAACAATGTCTGTGTCGCCTGGAGTGCCATAGGGATCACGCACCAATGCCGGGCACGGAAATATCGGCGCTGCGGAGACGACGGGCGTTGATAGCGACGATGATTGTCGAGAGAGACATGAACACCGCGCCGATCGCCGGCGACAGCAGGATACCGATAGGCGCGAGGACTCCGGCAGCGAGTGGGAGCGCGAAGACGTTGTAGCCGGTCGCCCAGACCAGATTCTCCTGCATCTTCCGGTAGCTCGCCTTCGAGAGCTTGATGAGACGGACGACATCCAGGGGATTGTTGTCGACGAGGATGATATCGCCCGACTCGATGGCGACGTCGGTCCCTGAACCGATGGCAATACCGACATCTGCTCGCGTGAGCGCCGGCGCGTCGTTGACGCCGTCGCCGACCATCGCGACCAGTTTCCCCTCGGACTGGAGCGCTTCGACTTTCGTGTCCTTTTCGTCGGGGAGTACCTCCGCGAAGTACTGGTCGATGCCGAGTTCCTCCGAGACAGCCCGTGCGACGTCCTCCGAGTCACCGGTCAGCATCGCCACCTCGATATCCATCGCGTGTAGCGCCTCGATGGCCTGCCGGCTTTCTTCCCGAATAACGTCCGCCAGCGCGAATGCTGCGACGACTTCGGATTCGTCGTGGACCAGGTAGATAACCGTCTCTGCGTTCGAGCCAGCTTCCTCCGCGAAGGCAGCGATTTCGTTGGACCGCTCGATACCGAATTTCTCAATCAGGTTCGGTCCACCGATATGAACCGTCTCGCCGTCCACAGTGGCTCTGACGCCGAGACCGCGGAAATTCTCAAAGTTCGAAACCTTCGCTCGCTGGATATCCCGTTCCTCGGCGGCGTCTCGGATGGCGCGAGCGATCATATGCTCGGAGTCACCCTCGACACCAGCGGCGACTTCGAATGCTCGCTCTTCAGTCCAGTCGCCTGCCGTCTCAACGCCGACGACGCCCTGTTCGCCCTTCGTGAGGGTCCCGGTCTTGTCAAACATCACCGTGTCCAGATTTCGAGATTCCTCCATGGCGATGCGGTCGCGGATGAGCATCCCGTTTTGGGCAGCCGTGGAAGTGTTGATCGCGACCACGAGCGGGACGGCAAGTCCAAGTGCGTGGGGACACGCGATGACCAGGACCGTCACGACGCGCTCGAGGACGGTGATGTTGTACCCGGTGGCGACGACCCACGCGACGGCCGTAATCGCCGCGACGCCGAGTGCAATGTAGAACAGCCAGCCAGCTGCCTTGTCGGCGAGCAACTGGGTTCGAGATTTGGACTGCTGGGCCTCGTCGACCAGTCGCATGATGCCCGCAAGCGCCGTTTCGTCGCCAGTCTTCGTGATTTTGACGCGGAGACTCCCGTCCTGGTTGACCGTCCCGGCGACCACCTCTGATCCGGGCTCCTTCCCAACTGGTCTGGATTCGCCGGTAATCATCGACTCGTCAACGGACGACTCGCCCTCGACGACTTCGCCGTCGGCAGGCACGCTCGCGCCCGGGCGAACGAGCACGACATCGTCCTCGCCGAGTTCGGAGACGGGCACTTCCTCGGTATCTCCACTCTCGGTGATACGCTCGGCGGTATCGGGCATGAGTTTCGCGAGTTCGTCCAGCGCCCCCGAGGCCGCCCGGACCGACCGCATCTCCACCCAGTGGCCCAGCAGCATGATGTCGATCAGCGTGACGAGTTCCCAGAAAAACGGTGTCGTCCCTTCGAGAAACAGACTCGCGATCGAGTAGACGAACGCCACCGATATCGCCAGCGAGATGAGCATCATCATCCCCGGCTCGCGGTTTTTCAGTTCCGTCCGGGCCATCGAGAGGAAGGGCACGCCACCGTACGCGAAGATCACGACCGCAAGTACCGGCGTTATCCACGTACTCCCGGGGAACGTAGGGGCCGTATAGCCGAAGACGTCCTGAATGAATTCGCTGAAGACGATGACCGGAATCGAGAGGACGAGCGACACCCAGAACCGCCGCCGAAACATCGCCTCGTGGCCCGAGTGATCCGTGTGATCGCTGTGATCCCCGTTTCCACCCCCGTGTCCCTTCTCGTGGGCGTTACCACCATGGTCGTGCTCGTCGTGTACGTGCTCTGCTTCTGTAGAGTGAGCGTGCTCGGCCGCAGCGTGGCGGTGCGGGTGTTCGGCTTCGTGGTCGTTATGTGCGTGTTCGTCCGTGGATTCGGACTCCGTGGTGGCGTCTGCCGCAGTGTGAGTGTCGTCCTTCGGGAGTTTGGACTCCGGCTCGGATGACGCGTGGGCTGATGCTCGTGGTTCCGACTCTGCTTTCAATCGGCAAATTCGACAACAGTAGACGGGTCCTTCGGATTGATGCGAGGGGTGCCCCTCTTTAGAGGGATTTTCGGATGTCTCGTGGTCTGGATTGTTGCTCATGGCGTGGGTATTGGTGCCGTCCCTTATTATGCTGTCCAGACCCTGATACGGCGCGGTACCGTCAAGAGGGCCGGTGTCGAACGAGAACGGCGGGGCACTTGTGGACGTGCGTTCCGGCGGTTCTCAGGCGTGGGCGGTGTATCCAGCGTCCTCGACGGCTTGAACGAGTGACGTGACGTCAGCATCGCCATCGACGCTCGCCTGTTCGGCCTCGCGATCGGCAGTCGCGTCGGTCACGCCGCTCACTTCTCGAAGCGCGTCTTCGACTGTCTGTTCACAGTGACCGCAGGTCATTCCTTCGACAGTGATGGTCTGCGTCATACACTGGTACATACGGGAGGGGAATCTTTGTCAGTTTCTGCTTCGAATCCAAAGTCTATCTTGGAAGTGAGATGGCATTCAAATCTTGGCGCTGGGAAACAATATTGTGGTTCGGGGGTTCAATGGGGAGATATGCGTGATTTAGACGAGACAGACATGGAGATCCTCTCGCTACTAGCAGAGGACGCGCGACGCCCGTTCAGCAGCATCGGTGAGGAGGTGGATCTCTCGGGGCCAGCCGTATCAGACCGCGTGAAACGGTTAGAGGAGGCCGACATCATCAACGGCTTCACCGTCGACGTGAATCGCGCACAACTGCGAGCTGGCGTTCCGGTGTTCGTCCAGCTCGAAAACGATACCGCTGCCATCGAGTCACTTCGAAGCCGGCTCCACGACGCGGATGGTATCGAACACCTCTTCGTCACTGCCGAGGGGAAAATATGGTTCTACGGTCGTGCGGAAGGACAGAACGTTCGCCGGTGGGTCGAGGGTCTCCTCGAAGACGCGCCATCAACGGAGTACTCGGTGACGCTCGTCGACGACCTCGAATGGACACCCTCACTCGACGGCACCGAGTTCGCAATCACGTGCGCCGAGTGTGGAAATACGGTCGATAGCGAGGGCGAATCCGCTCGAATCGACGGAGACATCTATCACTTCTGTTGTCCGTCGTGCCGTGGCCGCTTCGAAGACCAGTATCAACGTCTCGAAGACGGAGTCTAGTTGTAGCCGCGATTTCCGCTCCAGATCGGCGGAGTCGATATTGGCATCCTTCGGTAGTGGAACGGAACTAGGCCTTTGAATCTAAATTCTATACTGGTCTAAAGCACTGGTCTCGAAACAGTAACTGCACTAAGGAAGGACTACGTAGTATAGGACAAGAATGGGAACGCGAACTGCACATCTCGACATCACAGGGATGACCTGTGCTAACTGTTCGGCGACAGTTGGCGACGCGCTAGGGTCCCTCGACGGCGTCGTTGAGGCGAACGCGAACTTCGCCACGGATGAAGGCTCCGTCGAGTACGATCCTGACGAGGTATCGCTCGAAGAGATATACGAGGCGATCGAAGATGCCGGGTATGGTGCGGTGTCTGACACAGTGACCATCGGCATCTCCGATATGACCTGTGCCAACTGTGTACAGACCAATGAGACTGCCCTAGAGAACACACCCGGTGTCATCGCGGCCGAGGCGAACTTCGCCACCGACGAAGCCCAGGTCCGGTACAACCCCGCGGACACGTCGCTGGATGCACTCTACGATGCCATCGAGAGCGCGGGCTACTCGCCCGTCCGAGAGGACGGCGACGACAGCGACTCTGGCGAGGACGCGCGCGACGCCGCGCGACAGGCTGAAATCCGTAAGCAGCTTCGACTGACCCTGTTTGGTGCGGTGCTGTCGGCACCTCTCCTCTTTTTCCTCGCCGAGAAGTTCCTCCTCGGCGGTGGCGTCCTCCCGGAGACCATTCTCGGAATCGAGTTCGGCTGGGCAGAGTTCCTGCTGGCGACGCCCGTCCAGCTGGTGCTCGGTTGGCCGTTCTACAAGAACTCGTACAATGCGCTGGTGAACAACAAGCGCGCCAACATGGACGTCCTGATCGCGCTGGGCTCGACCACTGCGTACGTCTACTCTGTCGCAGTCCTCTCAGGGCTCATCGCGGGCGGCCTGTACTTCGACACCGCCGCGCTCATCCTCGTGTTCATCACCCTCGGGAACTACCTTGAAGCCCGCTCGAAGGGCCAAGCCGGCGAGGCGCTCCGCAAGCTGCTGGAGATGGAGGCCGAGACCGCCACCGTCGTCGATGAGGCCGGCAACGAGGAGGAGATCCCACTTGAGGACGTCGAGGTCGGCGATCGGATGAAGGTTCGGCCTGGCGAGCAGATCCCGACCGACGGGGTCGTCGTCGATGGCCAGTCAGCGGTCGACGAGTCGATGGTCACCGGCGAGTCTGTCCCCGTCGAGAAGAGCGAGGGTGACGAGGTCGTCGGCTCGACTATCAACGAGAACGGCGTGCTCGTCGTGGAGGCGACGAAGGTCGGGAAGGACACGGCGCTTCAGCAGATCGTTCAGACGGTCAAGGACGCCCAGTCGCGCCAGCCCGACATCCAGAACCTCGCCGACCGCATCTCGGCGTATTTCGTGCCGGCAGTCATCGCCAACGCCGTTCTCTGGGGTGTCGTCTGGTACCTGTTCCCCGGAGCGCTCGCGAGCTTCGTCGAGTGGCTCCCGCTGTGGGGTGCCGTGGCAGGTGGACCTGCAATCGCTGGAGGGACCGTCACCGTCTTCGAGTTCTCGATCATCGTGTTCGCGTCGGCCGTACTGATCGCCTGTCCCTGTGCGCTGGGCCTTGCGACGCCTGCCGCGACGATGGTCGGGACGACTATCGGTGCACAGAACGGCGTCCTGTTCAAGGGCGGTGACATCCTCGAACGCGCGAAGGACGTCGACACGGTCGTCTTCGACAAGACAGGGACGTTGACGAAAGGCGAAATGGAGCTCACCGACATCGTCGTGTTCGACGGTGACGGACAGCCTCTCACGGATGGCGGCGATACTGCTGCAGATGGTGGCCAACTGACCGCTCGTGACCGTCTCGGTGAGGAAGATGTCCTTCGGCTCGCGGCCACGGCCGAACATGCGAGCGAACACCCGCTCGCCCGTGCCATTGTCGACGGCGCCGAAGAGCGGGGGATCGACGTGAGCGACCCGGACCACTTCGAGAACGTCCCCGGCCACGGCATCAGAGCGACTGTCGGCAACAGTGAGGTCCTGGTCGGGAATCGGAAGCTCCTCCGTGACAACGGGATCGACCCCTCGCCCGCGCAGGACACGATGGAGCGCCTCGAGAACGAGGGGAAGACGGCAATGCTCGTCGCCTACGAGGGCGAACTCGTGGGTGTGGTCGCCGATGCCGACACAATCAAAGAGAGCGCGAAGGACGCTATAAGTCAGCTCCAAGAACGTGGTGTCGACGTGATGATGATCACCGGCGACAACGAGCGGACCGCCCGCGCGGTCGCCGAGCAGGTCGGCATCGCTCCCGAGAACGTCCGCGCGGGGGTTCTCCCCGAGGACAAATCCGATGCCGTCGAGAGCATTCAGGACGAAGGCCGGAAGGCGATGATGGTGGGCGACGGCGTCAACGATGCGCCCGCCCTCGCCGTCGCGTACGTGGGGACCGCCATCGGCTCGGGGACGGACGTGGCCATTGAGGCGGCGGACGTGACGCTGATGCGCGACGACCCCCTCGACGTCGTGAAGGCCATCCGCATCTCGGACGCGACGCTCGCGAAGATCAAGCAGAACCTCGTGTGGGCGCTCGGGTACAACACCGCGATGATTCCGCTGGCGTCGCTGGGCCTGCTCCAACCGGTGCTCGCTGCCGGTGCGATGGCGTTCTCCAGCGTGTCGGTGCTGTCGAACAGCCTGCTGTTCCGACGGTACACCCCCGATCACGACTACAAACTGCTCGGGAAGCTGCGCTGAATACCAAAGCCACTTGATCCATGTCCTCTATTTCCCGCCGCAAGGTGCACGCGTACCTCGTCGAGACGGCCGATACTGAGCCCACGTACCTTCGGGCTCGGGATATCGCTAGCGACCTCGACGGATCGCCGAAAGCCGTCGCACAGTATCTGAGCCAGCTCCAGGACGACCTCACCGACGTGTCGCTCGAACAGTGGGGACGCTCGAAGAGCACGACGTGGCGACTGGAGGTGAGCGAGTCGTGAGCACCGTCACTCGCCGCGTCGAATCCGCCCTCCCCGCCACTGGAACTCGGGAGTGGTGGGTCCTGTATCTGCTCGCCCCGGTCGTCCTCGTCGGTGCAGCACTCCTCGCATTCCCGACGCTCGTCTACGACCGATTCGTCTGGCAGTATCTCTGGGGCCCGGTCGTCGCTGACGCTGCCGGCCAGCCAGTCACGCACGAGGGAATACGGGCCGTCCGCGGATACAACGCCGTGAACACGGTGACGTACCTCGCGGCCGTCGTGTACAGTCTCCCCGGGCTCCGAGCGTATCTCGACTCCCTCGATGTCACGTACGACGCTCGACTCGCGTACGGGTTCGCGCCAATCATCGTTGCTGGCGGAGCGATGCGCGCCCTCGAGGATATCGGCCTGCTCGGTGACTACGCCGTGCTGTTCATCACGCCGTCGATCTACTTCGTCGTCACCGCCGTCACCGTCCTTTCACTCGGCGTCGGCGCACTCGCGCGTAACCGGAATATCGGGTCCATCCCGTCGATAGTCGGTCTCGTTGGAACGGTCTGGGCGATTGGTGCCGTCGGGTGGGCGCTCTGGCACGGGCTCTCGACGTCGGCTCCACTCCGCGTGTGGGTGCCGGTCGCGACGACGGGGATCGCCCTCGGTGTGACCGCGCTCTACTACTGGGGAGCGAGCGTCGTCGATGTCGCACACCTTCGACACCCGTTGTTCCTGCTGGCCGTCTTCGGCCAGATGTGGGATGCGGCGCAGAATCTCATCGGCGTCACGTTCCTCGGCTATTCACCCAAGCTGGTTGTGACGAATCTCGTGTACCAGGCGACCGGATTCTCGGGGTCGACGTTCGTCCTCAAACTCCTCGTGACTGGCGGTATCGTGTGGTACCTCGCGGACGCGAAAGACGAAATGAACCACACCTGGTGGTGGCTCATGACGTTCTTCATCGGGGCGATTGGGCTCCCGATGGGCGTCCGTGGATCGCTTCGGATGATGCTCGGAGTCTGACAATGGAGACGATGAACACGAACGGTACGACACGACAGTACGGCGCGGCAATCGCACTCGTCTCGGGAGTCTACTCGCTGCTCTCCGCGACAGGTGGCACCGGGATGATGGGCTCGAACAGCGGGCTCCTCATGGCGCTTCTCGGCGTCGTCGTGGTCGTCCACGGCGTCGTTCTGCTGACGCCCTATGCGGATCGGCTCGGGAACGCGAGTGGTCCCCTGATGATCGGCTACTCGCTCGTGATGTTGCTCAACCAGGCGCTGGTCGGCGTCACCGGGAGTGTGAACTGGGGAATGGGTAGCGAGATGGGGTCCGGTATGAACGGCGGGATGAGCGGCGGCATGGGCTCGTCGATGACTGCCGGGATGGGCTGGGACCTCGGAATGGTCGCGCTCGCAGTCCTGATGTTGATCAGCGGCGTGATTATGGCGAACCGACGAAACGACAGCACAGGGATGTAATTCGGCGAGACGAATGACATCCGCACCTACAGCGACCACGAATCGCCTGCCCAGCTACCTTGCCCCACTCCCTCGGCGCGTCGAGGACCTCGCACTTCGGTACGCGTGGGTCATCGTTGTGATCAATCTCGCCGGAACGGCGTTCGGCTTCTGGTACTACCGCTTCCAGCTTGCTCAAACCCCGCTCGTCATGTGGCCGTTCGTCCCCGACAGCCCCGCCGCGACGCTGTTCGTCGCGCTCAGTCTCGCCGCGTGGAAGCTGGACTACGACGTCGAGTGGCTCCACATGCTCGCGTTCTTCGGCAACCTCAAACTCGGTCTCTGGACGCCGTTCGTCCAGCTGGTTCTCAACGGGCCGGGCGGTATCGAACCCTGGCTCTACTGGTTCCTCATCGTGAGCCATCTCGCGATGAGCCTCCAGTCGTTCCTGATCTATCGCTACGCCGAGTTCTCGGTCGGTGCGGTCGCCGTCACCACCGTCTGGTACGGCCTCAACGACATCGTGGACTACTTCGCGCCGCTCGTCGGGGAGTTCCACCACACGTTCCTGCGGGCCGAACTCGTCAACGGCGCACTCGATCACTCGGTGCGAGCGCACGACCTCGCAGCGGCCGCGGCCGTGACGCTGACGCTCGCCGCGACGTTTCTCGCACTAGCGACACGGGTGAAGAAGCTCGAAACAACTGAGGAGTCCTCCGCACGAGGGATGCGCCGATGAACGGCTGTTCACGACGGTCGGTACTTCGCCGGAGCGGGAGTATGCTAGCAGTCGGGGCAACCGCGATTGCTGGCTGTCTCGGAGGTAGCGGCCCGTCGGGTCCGACGGTCACGATGACGGGCGACCTCCGATTCGATCCGGCTGACGTCGCAATCGACCCCGGTCAGCAGGTTACGTGGGTGAACGAGAGTGGAGTCCCCCATACCACATCGGCATACGGAGAAGGGATTCCCGACGAGGCGTCGTACTTCGCAAGCGGCGGCTACGAGTCCGAGCAGGCTGTCCGGCAGAGTACGTCAGCGAGAGGGTTTCTCGAACGAGGCGAAACCTACAGTTACACGTTCGACGTCACGGGGACGTACCAGTATTTCTGCCTGCCACACGAGGAAAGCGGGATGGTCGGACGTGTCATCGTCGAATGACCACGAGAGTCGACCTCACTCGATCACTGACGGTGGGTCGATGGGTATCCCGGCATTCCATCGGCCATCCATAGCCAGAGCCCCAGTATCGTGACGACGGTTTGCCCGAGTACATACGGGGTCGGAGACAACAGCGCGAGCAGGTCTCCGACCGTCTCGACGTGGTGATAGTCAGTTACGACCGGCCAGAACAGAAACAGTAGCGTCTCCTCGGGGACGAACAGGTAATCCACGAGGTCCGCAGCGAGGTGTGATCCATATCCGAGCGCGTACGCCGCGCCGACTCCCCACCGGGCCCTGTGTTTCGTGACATAGAAGACAATCAGGACGACGAGTGCCGCGGTGAACACCGAGTGCGCGACCGACCGACTCGGGAGCGATGGAAGTACAAACGCGAGTGGTTTGTCGACGAGATCCGGGAGCAACGCACCTCCGAACAGGGCGAAGATCGGGACATCGTCACATCGGTCAGTAGGGCCACCAGAAATGCCTCGATAAACGAGATACGCGACTGCAGCGTGGACCCAAAAGAGCACACTCGACAATACTGTCCAGGTTACGTAAACCGTTCACGCACTGCTGCCCCGTCAGCATCACACGCCATCGATTTCGGAGCGAATAGTCTCGCGCTCGAAGTAGAGGATCTCCAGTCCCAGGAGGACGACCGTCACAACGAGGACCACACTGAAGACGGCGGGTTCCATCACGGCGAGGTGGTACACTAACGAAGGGAAGAACAGTACTGCACCCACCACGCCGACGGCGGGGAGGGTCCCTGTGCGAAGCCCCGCTCGATGCCTGAACGCGAGGAAACTCATCGATCCAAAGACGGTGATGAAGGCAAGCGACGCGAACGACGTGATTCCCTGAAGACTACCGTAGGCGGTGAACGCGGCCGTTATCAGGCCCAAGACGAGAAGCGTTCGCGTTGGAGCACCGTCGGCATCGGCATCTCCGATCCGGTCAGGAAGTAGGTCGTCTTCAAGCATTCCCGTCGCAAAGTGGGCCGCCGAGAACAGCGTGGCGTTGATCGCGCTCCCAGTCGAGAACAGTGCCGCCACGGAAATGAGGATGAACCCCATCTGCCCCATGAACGGTTCGGCCGCGATGGCGAGTGACACCTCGGGGTTCGCGGCGATCGTTTCGGGCCGAAGCAGACTCGTCGTGACGACTGCCACGAGGACGTACAGCCCGAGAGACGCGGGAATTGAGAGATAGATCGCCTGCGGGATGGTCGTCCGGGCGTTCCGAAGACTTCCCTCGTCGTAAAAGAGTAGCTGCCAACCCTGAAAGGCGACGAACGAGAGGGCAGCGGACATGAGCAACCCGCCCGTCGCGACGGAGGAGAACCCGGTCGTCAGCTGTCCTGTCCGCGCTCCAAAATAGAACCCCCACACACCGAAAATGAGGAGAATCCCGACCTTTGCCGCGACGAGGAGCACCTCGGTCACGCCACTCGCCCGGGCGCCGAGGACGTTCAGCAGTACAAACCCCAGGACGCTGAGAACCGACACGACGGGGCGGAGTGGAACCCCGAGGGCTGTTTCGACGCCGAGAAGTTTCGTCGCGAAACTACCGAATGCGAACGCGTACATCCCCATCGACCCGATATAGCCAAACAGAAGCGTCCACCCGACCATCCCAGCGACCGTCGTCGACTCACCGAACTCCTGTAAGAAACTGACCGAGCCGCCGGACACGTCGCCAAGCCGCTGGAGACGAACGTACGAGTAGCCAGCGCAGAACGCGACGACACCGCCGCCGGTAAAGGCGAGCCACGCCGCAGGCCCCGACATTTCCGCAACGACGCCAAGTACGGCGAAGATCCCACCTCCGATCATACCACCGAGCGCAATCGAGACTGCACCGAGACGGCCCAGCTTCTCGCTCATCGTCTCTCCGTTGGGGCGCCATCTTTAGACTTCTTGTTGTTTAGAATCCAAACCACCTCAGCCTGGGGAGTAGAAATCGTCTACTTCGATGCTCAGGTTCCGAAAAGCGAGTAGAACCACGCTTCAGTATCTGGATGGAGACCGTTATGAACCGCTTGGACCGCCGCAGCGACTGACACGGCGAAGATAGCGTGAACGAGATGTGTCGGAACCCACCCGACCACGACTGCACCCGCTCCGAGGACGGCAGCACAGAGGGCTCCAACGCCGATTCTAAAAAAGAACGGCCGCTGAATCACCAGCACGGTGTCCCCGTAGAGCAGGATGTAACAAAGGAACGCAAGCCCACCAGCGATGACTGCCGAGAGTAACGAGAAGAGGAGCGCCATCATCGGGATTCTCCCCTAGAATACCCAAGTCGCGGGTGAATGTACCCGAGTGCGCCGAGTACGGCCACGAGACTAAGGAGAGCACCGGTTTCCACTGCAGCGAGCGGGCCATGCGGAAGCGGTGTGAGCATCCCGAGATGGGCGATCCCGAACAGTAACCCAACGAGCGGTACGCCAACGAGTAGGTGCCCATATATTCCCTCGTACTGGTGCCAGATAGCGGGCGTTTTACTCACCGTGTACACGGTGCTCGCGAGAATGATACCCGTCACGAGAAGTTCGCTAAAGGACGTGAGCATACGACTATCCTCCCCAGCCAGCCACAAGTCAATTACTCCGCACCCGAAGTGGCGTACCCCTTGATTCCAAATTCCACTAGGGTTGTGATGCCGGTATCCAAAGGATCACAAACGAAATATCCCAGAGATGTAGCCACAACCGCATTAGGAGAGGAGCCCCTAGATGTAGGCCACCACGATAATGGACAGATCAGATTACGCGATCCTCTCGGTCATCGCCGTAATCACCGTTGCCATCGGCATCGTCACGACGACGAAACCGCTCGGAACGTTTTTCGTGGAGAGCACGAGGCAGGCCGCGACGACCACCGCCGCGATGGCGTGGATCACCTGGTGGGCGCTCGTGATCGGGTTCGCCATCGCCGGCGGCGTCGAGGCGTGGGTCTCGACCCAGCAGATTTCGGAGCTGCTCGAGGGACACGGGCCTCGCTCCATCGGCCTCGCGACGTTCTTTGGGTTCGTCTCCTCGTCGTGTTCGTACTCGGCGATCGCCACGGCGAAGAACCTCTACAAGAAGGGGGCGTCGGCTGCGGCGGCGCTGGCGGCGTTCCAGTTCGCCTCGACGAATCTCGTCATCGAGATCGGCATCGTCATCTGGTTGTTGCTGGGCTGGGAGTTCCTGCTGGCCGACGTGGTCGGTGGGCTGCTCCTCATCGGCCTGATGTCGGTCGGCTTCGTCTACGTCGTCCCCGACAAGATTCTCGATGAAGCCCGCGAGAACGTCACCGACGATGAGGGCATCACTGTCCAAGACCCGGTCTGTGGAATGGAGGTCGATCCCGAGGAGACCGACTACTCTATCGAGCATGGTGGGCAGACGTATTACTTCTGCTCGCAGTCCTGCAAGGACTCCTTCGACCCTGAGGAAGCGAACACGTCGATTCCGGAGAAAGCGACCTCGTGGTCGGGGTGGAAATCGCTCGCGGACAAACAGTGGAAGGAGTGGGCGATGCTGTGGGACGAGATCGCCATCGGGTTCATCTTCGCCGGCCTCATTGCCGGGTTCATCCCCGAAGCCGTCTGGACGAGCGTCTTCTCCGGGGCCGTGTTCGGTTTGCCGGTGTACGTCCTCTGGACGGCCGCGCTGGGTGCGATCATCGGCGTCGTCACCTTCGTCTGTTCGGTCGGGAACGTCCCGTTCGGGACCGTCCTCTGGACGCGCGGGCTCCCCTTCGGGTCGGTGCTGTCGTACATCTTCGCGGACCTCATCGTTCCGCCGATCATGAAGGCTTACGACGAGTACTACGGGACGACGTTCGCGGCGGTGCTGTCCCTGATGATCTTCGTCACCGCCGTTATCGCCGGGTTCGTGGTCCACTTCCTGTTCCTGGGCCTGGGCCTCATCCCCTCACGAGCCTCCGCGCAGATCGCCGAAGTGTCCATCGAACTCAACTACAAGCTCGTGTTGAACGTCCTCGCGACGGCGTTCTTCGCGTTCCTCTACTGGCTGCACAAACAGGATTCGGTGGCTGGCGGGGAACGCGGTGAGGAAGGGCATGCGGCGATGACGGACTGACGGGTATCTACCTGCTCACGTAGTTCACAATATGAATTTCGTCTATCAATAATTCGACGACACAGACAAGGAACATCCACGGTGTCGGGCAATTAATCCCTGACTCCCTTCCACTGCCCAACCACAGTTTCGATACGAATACCATTCATTCCAGAGCGGTCTCGTCGAAGTCATGGGTCTTTGAGATCGTCACTGCTGCTACGAGACTCAGCCACGAGATCGCGCCACTGCTCCCAGCGGGGGATAAACATCGGCACTTTGCGCTGATAAGTGCGGTAGTCCTCACCGAATGTATCGATCATATCACGCTCTTCTCTCCGTGCAAGCCACGTAAAAATCACAACGACGAGCGGAAATAGAGCGACAGAGAAGATTGTCGGCCAGTGAATGATGCCCTCGCCAAACAGAGCGATGAACAGACCGGTGTATTGTGGATGGCGGACGTACCTGTAAAGCCCGTCTGTGACCAGTCGGTCGTCCTGTCGGGCACGATAGACTTGTCGCCATCCCTGAGCAAACAGGCCGATGCCGACAAACGCCACAGCGTAGCCGAGGAGCATTGATACGAACATACCCGTTTCGCCAAACCCGATCAGTGTAGACCAGAGATTGGTACTGACGTACTCGCGGTCCAGACCGAAAAACCGGACCAGCAGATAGATCGTCAGTGGAAACCCGTACATCTCCGCATATAATGCGATGATGAACGCCTGTACCACTCCTGCGCCGACCCACTCCCGCCAGCTGTCAGGAGCGAAGTACCGATAGAAGAACCAAGAAACGACGACAATGAAGATAATCGCGAGGCCCCAAGCACCGGGATTCGTAATAGTGGTATCTATTGATGACACGCTTACTTACCCGAGTAGATACTGAGTCCAGGGATGCCGTTCGACAAGCGGCACTCCACCAACCTCGTACTGTTCAATGTACGCGTCAAGGCCGAGTATCCGTCCCGCACCGAACGCGGCGACTGAGAGGAACACGAGCATGTACGCGAAATCACCGTTGATGTAGCCATGTGTGACATCCCAGTTGCCGAAATAGAACATGAGCATCATAAATGCCCCCCAGAACGCAGCGAGCCGAGTGAGGGCACCGAACAACAACCCGAGGCCGATAAGCAGCTCTCCCCACGGTACTGCAACGTTCACGAAGTCAACAAACCACGGCGTGTTCCCCATCGCGACGAACAGATCAGCGAGTGGACTCCCGCTATTCGGAACGGCCCCGGTGAGATATCCACCGGCACTAAAACTCCCCGAGAGGACCTTGTCGAGACCACTCTGGAAGAACGCCAGTCCCATCATCAACCGAAGCGCGAAGATAAACCAGACACTCAACGTGTGTAGTCGACCGCTTGCGGTGAACCCCCCGATCGTACTTTCTAATTGAACTTCTTGAGATGCCATATCGTGCTAATTCCCGGGAAGGTGTTATAAAATCGCGGTGGGATCTCGCCATACCGGAATAAAGAGCCCTTTTCGGGGTGATCTCTCCGATACCGTCATACTGGCTGAATAGTATCGTATTCCCAGGCGTCTGTGACGGCGGCATACGTCTGCTTGATTACAGCCGGGTTGGAGAAGATCCGAGCAGCCACCCGTGGATGCCCCAAGAAGCGACGAAGAACCGCCCGTGGGGATCGATCGATGTCTTCGATGTCGATTCCAGACACCACTTGGACGGCATCACCGAGAACGGTCATCTGACGCGTCTCGACGAGGTGCCGCATAATCCGGGCGAGCAGGTACTCCCCTTTCATCGTCCGATAGAGTCGGTCTGGATACTCCTGAAGGCTTCCCTCCGCCGTCAACTTGGCTGCGAGATACGACGACTGAATTGCTTGCGAGATCCCCTTCCCGGTCAGCCGATTCGCGAGTCCAGCCGCATCCCCGACACGAACGACGGGCCACTCAGGTAGATAGGTCAGCGCAGGATCGAGACTCGGTCCTTCGGGGATGATAGCGATATTCGTCTGACTCCGAGATGGTATCGGCCAGCCGTTTCGTTCGCACGCCGCCTCAAATTCGGCTATGTAATCGGCCGGGCGTTCGCTCTCAGTCCACCCGATGCCGACGTTTGCCCGCTCGGGCGATTTCGAGAACGCCCACGCGTACCCGGTATAGCCCTCAAGAACGATCTGGCTATTCGGGTAGATATCTGAAAAGTCGCCCTCCACGTCAGCATTGAGGGCGATCATCCGACCCGCGTACTCGTCCGTTCTCCCTCGAACTTTGCTGGTAATCGACGGTTGGCCAGTCGCGTCGACCAAGAGGTCGTATTTATCGGCCAACGTCCGGAACTCCGCCTTCGTGATCTGGTGGTTCTCGTGAATCGAAACGCCCTTTTCAGCGAGGCGTTCGGACCATCGTCGTTCAACGATGTTTCGGTCGGTGATGTACGTATCGGAGGCCGGGAATCTCCCACTCCCGGTGTGCTGTCTGCTGGATGTCGTTCCGTCGTAGATATCCACACGTAACTCCGGAAGAGCATTGACGAACCCATTCGCCGACATCGAACGGAGTGGAATCTTCGAGACGGCCGTCATCGCTTCCCCACAGTTGACTCGTTTGTCGTCGTACGACTGACGTTCGAAAAGGTCTACTTCGAAACCTCGCTTGGAAAAGCCTTCAGCAGCGGCGAGACCGCCGACTGCTCCACCGAGTACTGCCACGCGTTGGATTCGCGGTAACGGTTCAGACGACTGCTGTGAGCGAGAGCGGAAACTTTCAGATCGTGAAGTAGTTGTTTCTAATACCATTTGTCACTCAGGATAGTTGCCCCTTATTAGTCCTCGGTGAGCAGTCGGCGGAGTACTAGATGCAGGATTCCGCCGTTCTCAACGTATCGAACGGCTGCGGGCGTCCCAACTTGTGCCGTGACCGGGAACTCGACTCTCGAGCCGTCGTCCCGCTCTGCAACGACGGTCAACTCGTCGTTCACGTCTAGGCCGTCGTCCAATCCACGAATCTCAATCCGCGCCGACCCGTCGAGACCGAGGGATTCCCACGAGTCACCGTCAGCGAACTGCAGCGGGAGGACACCCATGCCGACGAGGTTGTCACGGAAGATGCGCTCGTAGCTCTCCGCGATGGTTGCGCGAACGCCCAAGAGGTCAGTCCCTTTTGCGGCCCAATCGCGGCTCGACCCGGTGCCGAGTTCTTCGCCGGCGAACACCACCAGCGGCGTATCATCTTCCCGATAGCGGCGGCTCGCCTCGAAGACGGTCGTCTGCTCGCCCGTCGGCTGGTGAATCGTGTAGCCGCCCTCGACGTCGTCGAGCATCTCGTTCTCGATGCGAACGTTGGCGAAGGTGCCGCGCATCATCACCTCGTGGTTGCCCCGGCGGGCACCGTAGGTGTTGAACTCGTGAGGTTCGACACCCTGGTCGACGAGCCACTCGCCGGCGGGCTGCTCCCGAGAGAACGGTCCGGCCGGGCTGATGTGGTCGGTGGTGACGGTGTCCCCGAGCAGCATCAGGGTGCGAGCGTCGGCGATGTCGCTGACACCGGGCTCCTCCAGCGGGAAGTCCTTGAAAAAGGGCGGCTCGCGGATGTACGTTGAGGAGTCGTCCCACTCGTAGACGTCGCCGGTCGGGGCGTCAAGGGCCTCCCAGCGTTCGTCGCCTTCGAACACCTCGGCGTACTTCTCCTCGAACATCGAGGCGTCGACGCTGTCGTGGACTGCCGCGTGAATCTCGTCGGCGTCGGGCCAGATGTCCGACAGGTAGACCGGCTCGCCGTCCCCGTCGGTGCCAAGCGGGTCCGTGTCGAGGTCGATGTCCATCCGACCGGCCAGCCCGTAAGCGACCACGAGCGGCGGACTGGCGAGGTAGTTCGCTCTGACCTTCGGGTGGATGCGCGCCTCAAAGTTCCGATTGCCCGAGAGGACGCTCGCCGTCCAGAGGTCCTCGGCGTCGATGGCGCGCTCGATGGGTTCGGGGAGTGGCCCGGCGTTCCCGATGCAGGTCGTACAGCCGTAGCCGACGACGTTGTAGCCGAGGTCTTCGAGATACGGCAGTAATCCCGAGGCTTCGAGGTATTCGGTGACGACGCGGCTCCCGGGCGCGAGGCTAGTCTTGACGTACTCGGGGACATCCAGGCCGTACTCGACGGCGTTGCGGGCGAGCAGGCCTGCGGCGAGCATTACCGAGGGGTTCGACGTGTTCGTACAGCTGGTGATGGCGCTGACGACGACGCTCCCATGCCTGATTTCGGTTGTTTCGCCGTCAAGATCCACCTCGACCGTGTCGTTTAGTTCGCCCACGTCCGGTTCCGGGAGGTCGGCGTCGGGGCGGTCGGCGGCGACGCTGCTCTCTCCCAGCCAGCGGGTGAGCGCGTCCTCGTCGAGTTCGTCGAGTTCGTCTTCGAACTCGCCGTGGACCAGCCCCCGGAAGTGGGTCTTCATATCGTCCATCGGGACACGATCCTGGGGTCGCTTTGGTCCCGCGAGACTCGGCGTGATCGTCGAGAGATTGAGCTCGACCGTCTCCGTGTACTCGGGGTTCTGCTCGCCGAACAGTCCCTGTGCGTCGAGATATTCGCGAACGAGTTCGATGTGCTCCTCGTCACGACCCGTGAGTTCGAGGTAGTCGAGCGTCGCTTCGTCGACGCCGAACATCGAGATTGTCGATCCCTGCTCGGGGGCCATGTTCGCGATAGTGGCCCGGTCGGGGACCGTGAGGTTCGCCACGCCGGGACCGAAGAACTCGACGAAGCGATCGACGACGCCAACCTCGCGAAGCTGTTCGGTGACGTGAAGCACGAGGTCAGTCGCAGTTGCACCCTCGGGGAGTTCTCCGGTAAGGCGGACCCCGACGACTTCGGGAAGCTTCATTGTGATGGGCTGGCCGAGCATCGCGGCTTCGGCCTCGATGCCACCGACGCCCCAGCCGACGACGCCGATGCCACCGATCATCGGCGTGTGGCTGTCCGTGCCGACGAGCGTGTCGGGGAGGAGCCAGTTCTCGCCGTTCCGCTCGCGGGCGTGAACGACCTGCCCGAGGTATTCGAGGTTCACCTGGTGGACGATACCGGTGCCCGGCGGGACGACGCGGAAGTCGTCGAACGCCTGCTGTGCCCACTTGAGGGCGCGATAGCGTTCGCCGTTGCGCTCGTACTCCAGTTCGACGTTCTTCTCGTAGGCATCCTCGGAGCCGAAATAGTCGACCTGGACGCTGTGGTCGATCACGAGGTCAATTGGAATCTCTGGCTCGACGATCGCGGGATCCTTGCCTTTCCGGTCAACCGCTGATCGGAGCGCGGCGAGGTCGACGACGGCAGGGACACCGGTGAGGTCCTGAAGAACGACTCGTGAGGGAGTGAACGGGAGTTCGACGTCCGGCACGTCAGGTTGCCACGACGCGACGTTTCGAACGTCCTCGGCGGAGATCGTGTCGCCGTCGACGTTCCGGAGGACGGATTCGAGGAGGACACGGATGCTGACCGGGAGACGGTCCAGTTCACAGAGTCCCGCCTCTTCGAGGGCGGTGAGGTCCGCCATCCGATAGGCATCTCCGTCGAACTCGAACTCGCGTATCGCGTCGAAAGGATCGGTTTCGGCCATACCCTGAGCTACGGCGCCCCGGCTCTTGAATCGTTTCCCGTGGGCGATCTGACGACTGGATCATCGCTCCCATGGATTTCGTCGGCCGTGGGGCACTCCGGTCACAGAATCCGGTCGAGTGCATCTGTAATCGAGGGAGATTCGACGATTCGGAACCCTTGAACAGCCACGTCCGTCGGTTCGCCCGCCGGGACGATCAGCTCCCGTGCGCCGACTGCTCGCGCCGCGCGGGCTTTCGTCTCGATCCCGCCGACGGGGAGCAACGTGCCCTCGTCGTCGACGATCCCCGTGATGAGCGTCTCCTGTGAGAGTGACTCCTGACGGAAGCTGGCGACGAGTGCGACGGTGAGACCGGCCTCCCAGCTCTTCCCGCGGAGTGCGAGTACACCAGAGGCGGGGGGCTCGAACGTGACGTGCGTCGCCGTGTTGGTGAGCGACCCCCCTGTGAGACGTGTGGCCGTCTCCCTCGCCTCTCGGAGCGCGAGCTGGAGGTCGTGACGGATTTCGATCCCGTTCAGGTTCACGAACAGCTCACCCTCCCCGTCGGTGAACTCCACCTCGAACGGGACGATGAGACCGTCACCGAAGCTGTCGACCGCTGGAAGGTAGTAGCGCGTTGGGGCGGGAAGCGTGGCCCCACCCGCAAGCGTCGCCAGCGACTGAAAACCCTCCCCCGCTCGCGTTAGACCGAGAACCACCCCAGCGCCGCCGACGCTCCCCAGGCCGAGTCCTGCGAGGAACCCCCGCCGTGACAGAATCGTCTCTTCCACTCGCCCTACAACGTCTCTTTCCGTATCGGACGGGCGAGAGACGGACGCGGAGTCATCGGTGGGCATAGCAGTATGGTGCGTGGCTACGCTGGGTTCCCGTGGTACCATGTAACAGGGGTGCAGTAATAAATGCTCTTCGTGTACGCGTTTCGAACGGGTACGCCTATTTCGGTGCGCGCTGACGTATAGACACTGTCTCGTCACCACTCATGACGCTCCAGTATCGGTCACTGGTCGGGCTCGTGGGCGTGAGCAGCGTCGTGACCGGGGTTGGCGTGTGGATCGCCTACCAGTTCGAACTTCTCTTGCTCGGAGTGACGACCGTCGCGACCTGGACACTTCTGGTCGGACTCGTCGAGGAGGCATTTGTCCGGTTCGTCCCATTGATACTCGTCTTCTACGGCTGGAGTTACTGGCGAGGCCAGCTCCTCTCGAAGACCGAGGGGTTGCTCGCGACCGTGGCTTCCGGGCTGACCGTTGCGCTCCTCGAACTCGTGCTCAAACTCGAGTACCTGTCGCGGCTGGAGGCGACAGTCCAGTTCGACTCGCTCGTGCTCCCGCTGGTGTTCGTCCACCTGCCGTTCGCGTTACTCGCCGGGCGGTTCGCGTACGCACTCGGGGAGCGGATTCACGGCTCCGACGACATCGGGTTCCCATCACTCTCTCGACGAACCCTGGCGGCGCTCGTGCTCGGGTATCTCGCCCTCGCGTTCGCCCACGTCGGGTACAACGTGCTCATCTGAGAGCCGCTCGAACAGAGGGAAGTACTGCAAGACCGACGATCACCACACCCTGGATGAGGTGGGGATACTGCAACCGTTTCCCGAATCCGATGACGACCCCTTCGACGAGGACCCAGACGACGAGCGCGACGCCGACGGCGATAGCCGCCGGCCACGCCCATCGTTTTCGACGGTAGAGACCCCACACGACGACCAGCGGGAACACACCGAGGATACTGAAGAGGATGAGACCGGGAACCAGATAGCTATCGAACGGGAAACCAGCCAGAAGCGTCGGCGAGATTCCAATAAGACGCCCCGAGGGAGCGAGGATGAACTGGCCGCCGCCGGCGAGTCCCGACACACCGAGCACACCAATCGTCGCGATGAGTGCCCAGAGCGCGAGTGGTCGATCTTGGTGCTGTGTTGAAATACCCATCCGTCGACGCTCCTCCGTCCTGATGAGAAGTGCTTGCTACGGTGGGAAAGCTATGTGGGTCTACTGGCTGTCCTCTTCGTGGTCGTCGCCGAGTGCCGTCCGAATCATCCCATTGAGTTCTTCGAGCTTCTCGCGGACGCGCTCGGGCTTGTCGGCCGGCGGCTCTTCGAGTGCGACCTGCTCGTGGGGGTCCGGCTCGCCGACGATGACGCTACCGATCATCCCGAGGCTCTCGTGGGGCGTACAGTAGTAGTGGTAGACACCCTCGGTCTCGAAGGTGTGTTCGAACGTCGCACCCTGCTCGGAGACGATGCCGCTGTCCCACGCGGCTGCGCCGTCGGGGACGAGCTGGGGCTGGTCGTTGTCGGGGTGGTAGGCGGTCGTCGAGTGACTCCCACTCTCGTTGTTCCAGGTGACCGTTCCCCCGACGTTCACCCGCACGACGTGGGGCTCGAAGTGGTAGCCCCCGTCCTCGGTGATCATCCGCACCTCGGCCGTATCGGACGGTGCCCCGACTGCTTCGTCGTGGTCATCCTCGTCGTCGCTGTGACCGGACTCCGTGCCGCCGTCGTCGTGGCCAGTCTCAGTCGGCGTGCCGTTTGCCGCTCCGCCATCGTTGTTCTGCGTTCCAGTGCACCCGGCAAGCCCAACGACTGCCGCACCGCCAGTCAGCTGGAGCATCCGTCGACGCGTGAGTGAATCGGTCATGGCATCGGTCACCTTACAGGTGAACCTACACGGTCTGGGCATATAGTCCGGAAAGCAGATTTGCTGGGTCAGCAAATCGGCGTTCCTTTATATACCCACCCACAACAACACGGATTGTGAGTGAGGAGCGAGACATCTCGGGGATTCTCGAAATCCTTGACGACGACTATGCACGCGCCATCCTCGAGGCGACTCGCCCAAAACAGCTGTCCGCCAAGGAACTCAGCGAAGAGTGTGACATGTCAGTCTCGACAGTTTCCAGACGGGTCAACACGTTACTGGAGTACGATCTGCTTATCGAGCGAACGCACGTTGATCCCGACGGTCATCATTACAGCGAATACGAAGCCCAACTCGACCGCGTCGAGGTCCAGCTCCTCGAATCAGGATTCGACATCCGTATCGAACTTCGAGAAGACGCGCCCGACAGATTTGCTCGGTTGTGGAACACAATGAGGAACGAATAACCATGCACCCCGGACTCATCGTCGCAAAGCTCGTCACAATGGTTCTGGGATTCGTGATCGCCTATCAGGCCTATCGAGGGTACCGACGTAGCAACAGTCAATCGATGCTGTACCTCGCGGTCGGGTTCGCCATTATCAGCTTCGGCGCGATCGTCGAAGGAATCTTGTTCGACGTGGTTGGCCTGACCTTACATAATGCGGGAACGGTGGCAACAACCATCGTCGCGATTGGTATGCTCACGATCCTCTACGCTCTATACGGACGTGACCCGCAGAAACTGGAGGACTGACTAATGGTGGATACGACAACAGCCGTTCTCGTGGCCGTCCGCCTGGCTGTCCTTGCCCTCGGTATTCTGATCACGTACTACAGTTTCGAGGCGTATCGACGAACAGGGACGTACTATATGAGAAACGCTGCAGTTGGCTTTGGAATTATTACCCTCGGTGTGTTCATCGAAGGAGTACTGTTCGAGTTCGGGGGGCTTGATCTCGCCCTTGTCCACATCATCGAATCGGTCGCCATCGGTCTCGGATTCGTGGTTCTTCTCATCTCGCTTCGCCGGTAGCTCGAGCCACGGCTATACTCCTCGAATGGTCAATACTGGCTCGTCCGAGTTCCGAAGAACCCGTTCGGTCACACTTCCGATGATCCGTCGTGAAAGGCTGGACCGTCCGTGTGTTCCCATCACGACGAGGTCGATTCCGTGTTGATCGCAGTAATCTCCGATTGCCTGATGAGGAACACCGTGGGTGATCTCAGCAGCGACTGAAACACCGTCGGCAGTTGCCCGGGACTGGACATCTTCGAGGACAGTCTCTCCGTTTTGCTCCAGTACTTGCTGCAGTTCGTCCCACGTCCATCCCGGACGAGACGCGTAGGCACCTCTATCCACAACGTAGAGGGCATGAAGTGTCGCATCGTACGTCCGAGCCAAATCAAGAGCGTGCGTGACTGCCTCTCGTGCGGGCTTACTCCCGTCAGTCGGGACGAGGATAGTCTCAAAGCCTCCCCGCATTCCGGGTTCTGATAGCGCCTGTTTTGCTTTGACACTGAGCACGGGGATATCGACAGTACGGACGAGTCGGGTCGTTACACTGCCGAGCAGGACTCGGTCGAGACCGGTGTGTCCTCGGGTTCCCATACAGACGAGGTCGATCCCGGTATCGGTGATGTAGGAACGAATTTCACGCGCTGGAATGCCACGGCGAACCTCAGTTACTGCGTCGAGACCATGTTCTGCAGCTCGAGTTTCGATCTGCTTGGTGGCGGCATCGCCAGCCTCATACCACGTGTCTGGGAGTGTCTCCAGGTCGGTTTCCAGCGCAGTCAGTTCCAGCTTTCGCTCGATGGGCGAACTGTCGACGACGTGGAGCGCGTGGACAGTTGCGTCGTATCGGCGAGCGAGCTCAAGTCCGTATTGGATTGCGGGCTCGACGTTATCGCTGCCATCAGTCGGGATGAGGATGTCGGTATACATGGTTGGATGAGTGCGTTGATGTTGCTACGGACTCTCGTCCGTCGGTTTTGGGGGCTTATGGGCTGTCGACTCGATGCGTTCCTTGAAGAAGACGAGCTCCTTGTTGGTGTGGTCGTAGAGCTTGGCCTTCCCGTCAAGAACGGTGGTAAAGAGCCGCTTTAGCAACCGGCCCCGGCGGTTATTCGGGAAGTCCATCCAGACGGCGTGTGACATCCGGGTTCCATCCTCAGTCTCTTCGAGCCGAATCGTACCACCTTCGGGGATTCGAACGGTGACAAGTCCACGAAGGAGTGGATAGTACGCTGTCCCAGTCCAGACCGCCACGTGTGGATGATCGATGTACTGAAATCGGCCGTGCAGATCGGCGTACATCCCAGCGACTTCTTCCGCCTGGTGGAATGTCGCCCCCTCTTGTGGGCGATTATCGGGTGTGTCGTATTCGAGTCCGTAGTGTTCCTCGGGGTTCGATGCCGTCCAGTGGACGGGGTCAGTTACGTAGTCCCAGATCTCCTCGGGCGATGCGTCGATGACGATTTCGGCTTTGTCAGTGACATACATGGTGGTCTCTCCACGCTCTCATTTTTCCTTCGCTCACCGTGCGAGCGCGTTGTACAACCACGCGAAGGCGTACACGAGAACGAAGCTAATGACAGTTGCCTCGACCATGCCCGCCACCGTTCCGACGACGGTCGGTTCGAAGAACAGGTGCCACTGTTCCATCATCGCTACCGCACCCTCGTACACTCCGACAGCACCGAAGACACCGAGCAGTAGCATCACGGCTGCTGCGACGATCGCTCCGGATGCCCCGAGTGCAATCGCGTTCAGTTCTCGGACTGCATCCTCAGCTTGGTCAGTACGGTTTGCGGTGTTGCTGGTAGTCGTGCTCATGTCTAGTAATACGTCGGCATGGTTCAATGCGATTGTCGTTACGATTCGAAAGCAAACGCCCGTCGAAGGGGACCACCGACGTTTCGTCGACATACGAAAACGGTACAGGAGGACGTTTTCGAGGCTTCCTTTCGAATCACCCGAGCAAGTACCGGAGCCACGGATTGGACTGCACGATCTCAAGGTCTTCGAGATAGGCATCCAGCCCGAGAATCCGCCCAGCACCGAACGCGCCCAGCCCGAACAGGAGGACGGCGTACACGATGTGGTCGTCGACGACCCACCCGTGGGCGACAGGAAGCCCTGCCAGAAGCCCGCCGGTCAGCGACGCGAGCCAGTAGAACAGCATCATCACCGCACCCCAGAAGGCGCTCCAACGGACGAACGCACCCAAGATAAGTGCGAGTCCGGTCAACGTGAGCCCCCACATATTGAGCTGGTCGATGAGTGGGTTCCCAGCCATACTCCCCCAGAATCCCATCAGCGGATTACCTTCCGGGACGGCGTTCATCAGGAAACCAGCGGCAGTCCAGTTGTTCTCCGGGTTGGCGTCCAGATACGTGACGAGCTTCGTGACGCCGCCCTGAAAGAGCGTCCACCCCATCACGATGCGAAGGAGGAACAGTGAGTATCCGACCCAGTGCTCGGAGTAGTCGAACGTGACGGGACGGCCCCAGATTTCCGTTTCGAGGGTTTCTGTCGTTGCCATAGTGCAGCTAGAATGATTCATTCATAATTTATTACAATTGTGCTTATTAAGGGGCGGATATCAGGGCGAGAAATCTTCGAATCGAAACCGACCAATGAGTATGGCCATCACTCCCGATTGCTGGTCTGCTCAATCTGATGGGTATGTATTCCCGTATGCACGCTCGCTCTGAGTAACCCGGAGTTCGTGGGGGCAGCGGTTTCAGACAGTATTAGACCCGAACAGTGAACCGCATACGCTCCCCTCGCAGTCGTTTGTCCCCGTGCGATGCGGCGAACCCAGTCGAAGCCAGCTCACGATTTTGATTCTATGGGTAAGTGACGCCCCCTGTTTTTGATTTGTAAGCGCAATCGACAAAGACGATGCCTGCGATGGTGTACATATGCAGGCCGCGCTCGTCGAGGGGATTCTCGAATCGCTACGGATCGGTATTGGATTTCTCTGGACAGCCGCGTGGGCGATTATTATGGGGCTCGCCATCACGAGTCTCGTCCAGGTCTACGTCTCGAAAGAGCGGATGGCCAACGTTCTCGGAGAGGGGAACCTGAGTGGACTCACAAAGGCGACACTGTTCGGCGCTGCGAGTAGTGGGTGTAGCTTCGGGGCCGTCGCCATCGGGAAAGGATTGTTCAAGAAGGGAGCGCATACAGTGAACTTCCTCGCGTTCATGTTCGCGTCGACGAACCTCATCGTGGAGTTGGGTCTGATGATTCTGATTCTCCTCGGGTGGGAGTTCCTCGTCGCAGAACTCCTCGGTGGCGTCATCCTCATCGCGGTGATGGCACTGCTCGTTCATCTGACGCTCCCCGAGAATCTCTTCGATCAAGTTCGCCAGGAACTGAACCAGCGAGACGACGAGGGGGGAATCACCGAGGATCCGACCTGCGGGATGGAAGGGAAAAACGAGTACTCGCTTACGACCGACGGGGGCGAGACGCTGAAGTTCTGCTCGAAGGGTTGTATGGAGACCTACGAGCAAGAGGCTGCCAGTAGTGGCGGGTGGCGCGACGAACTCTTCTCGTGGGGTGGGTGGTACAAGGTCGGGAATCAGTACCGCAAGGAGTGGTCGATGATCTGGAAAGACATCATCGCCGGCTTTCTGATTTCGGGGTTCGTCATCGTGTTCGTGCCACAGTGGGTGTGGAACTCGCTCTTCCTGCAGGGTGAGGGATTGCTCGTCAGCGCCGAGAACGCGATTATGGGTGTCACAATCGCCGTGCTCAGCTTCGTCGGGAGTATGGGGAACGTCCCGTTCGCCGTCGCGCTGTGGGGCGGTGGCGTCAGCTTCGCCGGCATCATCGCGTTCGTCTACGCCGACCTCATCACGATTCCCGTTCTGAACGTCTACCGGAAGTACTACGGCTGGAAAGTGATGCTGTACATTCTCGGCGTATTCTTCGTGACGATGGCCTTCACGGGCTTTCTCATGGAAGAACTGTTCAACGCCCTCGGCATCGTTCCGAATCTCACCGGCGGCCAGACCGCGTCCGAACAGACGTACTTCGAACTCAACTACACGTTCTACCTCAACATCATCGCGTTCGCGCTCTCCGGGTTCCTCCTCTACGTCTATCGTCGAGGATTGGGTGCTCCCGGCCAATACCGGGACCCCGTCTGTGGGATGCGGACCGACGATAGCGGGCCGAGTCTCACCCACGACGACGAGACGTACTACTTCTGCTCGAAGCGATGCAAGCGGTCGTTCGAGAAGCACCCATCCGAATTCGCACAGCAACACCCACAGCCCTCTGGAACGGGGACGTCCCAGAGTCATGAACACCACTGACCGTCATGTCTCGATACATCGTTCCGAAATCAAGCAGCCCCGAGACTAGCCTCGGTCAATCACAACTGGTACAGCGAAGTCTCACCAACTCTCGGGCATGAACGAGTATCACGCTAGATCGAGGTGGGAGGGATGAATCGACGGCGAGCCGATACGGTGGTCGGTTTCCTCGTCGCTGCCGTTCTCATCATCGGCGGTGCGCTCAGCTGGGATGCGTACCAGCAACGGCAAGCATTCGAGGAGATGGGATCGATGATGGGAATGTCGATGGGGGCGGTTCACGGAACGAACCCGCTCTGGTACGTCCTCGGAACCCTCCTCGTCTCGGCTGTCATCGGCGGGGGGTATCTCGTGGTTCGGGACGACCTCACCGGCACAGATGTACCCGATCACTCACAGGACGAGGTGGAGAGCGCAACCGCTCGTGAGAGCGCCAAATCACCAGAGATCCAGCCGAATGAAGCTATCAATCCGGAGTCCCAGCCACAGGCTCGCGTGTTAGACCTCCTACCGGAAGACGAACGCCGTATCCTCAAGCCGGTTCTCTCCTCGCCCGGCATCACACAGATCGAACTGCGGGACCGCTCGGACTTCTCGAAGAGCAAGGTGAGCCAGACGGTTAGTACCCTTGAGAGGCGCGGCTTGCTGTACCGCGAGCGCCAAGGGCGGACGTATCGCATCTATCCGAGTGACGACCTACAAGAGAAACAAATGAACTAGCAGGGAATCTCCGACGATTCAGAACCATTCACCGGCGTCGTAGGTGTTGAAATCAAACTGAGCGATGGCCATATGACCCTCCTTCAGCGCGAGGCCTATACTCGTCGACCACGAAAATAAGGGAAATGACCTCCAGAGGATTCTCCCGCCGCAGGCTTCTCCAGTTGACAGGCGCATCTACTCTCGGAGCGTTCGCGGGCTGCGCCGGTCAGCTCCCGGGCACCGACGATGACGGTGGTCGTGAGGTGACGCCACGCTCGACCGTCACTGACGAGCCAGATACGTCCGTCAGCCTCACCGCGGCGTCCGGAACCATTCGACCGTCCCCCGAGACGTCGACGACCAACTGGACGTACAACGAGCAATTCCCGGGACCGGAGCTGCGCGTTCAGGAGGGTGACGTGCTCAGTGTCGAACTGACCAACGACCTCCGAGAGGAAACCACGATTCACTGGCACGGTATTCCGGTTCCGAATCCGGTCGATGGCGTGCCGAACGTGACCCAAGACCCGATCGCGTCCGGTGAGACGTTCACCTACACGTTCCGTGCCGAACCCGCCGGGACGTACTTCTACCACAGCCACGTCGGGCTCCAGCTCGACCGGGGATTGCTCGGCCCACTGATCGTCGAAGAACCCGACCCACACGTCGAGTACGACCGCGAGTACGTCGTCGTCGTCGACGATTATCTCCCTGGAGAACCCCGCATTCCGTCGGACGGTGGGATGGGTGGCGGTGGTGGAATGGGTGGGGGAGGCGGGATGATGGGCGACGTTCGGCCACCGTACGAGGGGCTCCTGATCAACGGTCGACTGCCCGAGAACCCCCAGACATTCGACGTAACTGAGGGCGAGCGGATTCGCTTCCGGTTCGTGAATGCTTCCAGTGCGACGGTCTTTGGGGTGCGGATCGCCGGTCACGAGATGACGGTGACCCACGCCGATGGCCGACCCGTCGAACCCGTCGACGCAGACTCGTTCGTCTTCGGAGCCGGCGAGCGCTACGACGTCGTCGTCGAAGCGGCGAATCCGGGAAGATGGTTCGTTCAGGCGGACGCACTCGACGGGAACGAACCACCAGCCAGAGCCGTCGTCGAGTATGAGTCCACAGGTGGTGCGGCCACCCCACAGCCCCCATCATCCTCGAGTACCCGATTGCAGTACGGCGACCTTCGAGCACTCTCCTCTCTCGACGGTGTGAGCGGGCGTCCCGACCGGACGTTCGACCTGACGCTGTCTCGCGGCAGGGGTGAGTACGTGTGGACGATTGACGGACAGGCCTATCCGGACGCCGATCCACTAAATATTCGACCCGGGGAACACGTCCGGATTCAGATGACCAACCAGAGTCCAGTCGTCCATCCGATGCACCTCCACGGCCACTTCTTCCAAGTCGGTAACGCAGTCAAAGATACCGTCATCGTTCCGGGACATCGAGGTCAGGTGACGCTGGACTTCCACGCGGACAATCCCGGCCGGTGGTTGTTCCACTGTCACAATTTGTATCATCTCGATACGGGCATGGCGCGTGTCGTGAGATACGTCGAGTAGCTCGGTAGCGAGCTTCGAGTCGAACAAACGCCTCTGTTGCTCGCGTACTCGAATTCATGTTCATCGCCTATTACGGGGACTGGAAGACGTCCTCATTTGATACAGGACTCATACTCAAACGACTGCCACCCAGAAGTCAATTGAACCTCGACGTACGCTCTTGGTGGAGCGACGAAACGAAGATCGGTGTCTCAACGATGATTGAGAGTGGGGTGTTCACCCGTCAGTACTACTCCTCCCGGGTTCCCGGCCACTGGCGCGCGTCCGCCTGAATCAATCCATGCATGGTTTGGCGTCGCTCTTTCAGCTCTTCGAGTACGTCGTCGAACTCCTCGTCGGACACCGTAGGGACACCCGCCTTGTGTAGGACGGCGAGGTCGGGCAGCGGTGGATGCTCGTCGGACTGCGTCGCGAACGTACTGACCGTGTCGAGGTAGCTCTGAACACTCGACCGTGCGTTTTCGAGAACCGAGTTGCTGGGCCTCTTCGCCTCGGGTGTCGCTCGCTGCCAGAGGGTCAAAGCGTCGTCGAGACTGGCGACACACAATACGGCGGCGGCCTCGCGGTCGTCGGTGTAGAAGTAGTGTAGGACTGGGTAGGCTTTGTGGTTAGACGTTAGTTCGTTCAGCGCCGTGGTGATACTGTTGAGGGGGAGCGCGACGTCGTCGAACTCATCACCGTTCCAGGCGGTGGTGACGATCGCTTCGCCGTCCAGTCCGAGTCCGCTCACGTTCCGCGCGAACGTCCGTTTCTGCGTGACTGCGTCGAGGACGGAGAGGACGTAGGTGATGCTCAGCGTCACCAGCAACATCCCGCTGGCGGTCATCAGTGCAGTCAGGATCTGCCAGAGGCCATCTCGGGGCGCGAAATCGCCGTTTCCCAACGTGAACAACGAATACCCCACGAAATAGAACCGCTCGACCCAAGAGATAGGGCCTGTGTCGATGGTGTCTCTCAGAGCGTTCTCGGCACTCGCGAAGACGAACATCCACCCGCCCCAGAGCAGGGCGATCCACATCCCAAGTCCGAGGGCGAGAACCACCGGGCCGGCCAGCGCCGAATGCGAGGGCTGTAGGTTCCAACGCGTCGTAGCAGCTTCCAAGTCCCCCGCATCAGGCGTGCGGTAAGGGGTCCCGCACCGCCCTCGACCCAGAGGGTCGTCCACAGGGGGTCGACCACGGCCACGATGAGCAGACTTACGCCCAAGCCGAAGTAGAGATAGTTCACTGGTCTGTCGTTCTCCCCGAAGTCGATTCAAACTGAGCAGCGACAGACAGCGAGTTCATCATCGATGGTGGTGACGGCTGAATCATTATTGTACGATGGGCTAGTCGGCGGCCTGTGCCTGTCCGCCGCTCTGTCTCATCTCGGCCGGATTCTTCATGCCTTCCTTGACGCCGAAGTGGACTAAAACGGCGTTGACTGGGAACGCGAAAACGAATCCGACCGACAGTGAGAACGCCAGCGCCCCCCAGAACAGGAGGTCGCTGATGTGCGCCTGACTGGCGATCAGCAGGTCTGTCCCGATAGCAGCGATCTCCATGATGGTGATGCTCGGTGTCTCGCTGTAGAGGGCGTCGAGCATCGCCTCGCCGAAGCCGACGCCCTCCTGCATCAGCGGACCGACTGTCAGGGCGTAGCCGAACAGGTACGCGAGGGCGAACGTTCCTGCAGCAACGAGGAGCGTACTCTGGAGTGCGAGCAGGCCTGCGAGGAGCGCGAACCCGAGGACTTCACCGACCCCACAGCCCGAATAGCAGTGAGCGGTCGGCGGAAGCCACGTCGCCACAGCGAGTCGTTACTGATCTGGGTGCGGCCAGAGTACCAGTAGATGGCCAGGCCGAACGGCCCGGAGTAGAGGACGACCAGCGTCCAGACGCCTTTCATCAGCGATGGCAGTGCCTGATTCCGCTCGCGGATGTCCCACCAGAGGGTGCCGACGGACGCGAGGACGAGCAGCGCCCAGACACCCATCACGAGCGGGTCCGAAAGAATCGGTTTCATTACGTGGCGAACCGGTGCGAGCGCGTGTTCGATCTGTGTGAGAAGTCCCTGGAGTGGCATAGTCTACGAAATAGCTGCAACAATTCGAAGCTGTACGTTATCGTCCGCCGCTTGATGAATCGTTATACGACCTAGTAGGGCAGGGGACCTTTCTGCAGTTGTGGTTAACATTCCAAAGTAGCTCGTCTCACAACTGCTGGCTTCAACTAGGCCATGATGGAGAAGGAGGGCGAACTGAATCCTCATCGAATTCGGCGACTACGAACGATTCTGTTCCTGAAAAACGATTAGAACGCCCTATACACGTTCTCGAACGTTCTCCTACGTGGATTCACGCCCACGTCGATAACTCCCGAGCAGTCCTACGAGTAACCGAGGAGAAAGACAATGACCACCTTCAAACTCGGCGGCTGGCTGCTCGTGGCGCTCGCGATCATCGGACTCGCGTTCGCCGCCCCCGTAGTCAGCGCACACGGCACCGACACGGCTGCTGACGACGCGCCCACTGACAACGCTACCGCTGATGACTGGGCGGCCTGGATGGAGGCGCAGATGACCGAGCACATGGGCCCTGGTAGCGTCGAGTGGATGGAATCGCACATGGGTGTGACCGTCGACGAGATGGCCCAGGACATGGCTAACGACGACTACAACGGCGGGATGTACGGACAGGGCCACTGCTGATAGGCCCTGACCGTTTCGATCGCTTCGACCGAATACCGAAACTCACCACCAATTCACAATCATGACGCAATTCACCACTCACCTCGGACGCACTGCTCGTCGACTCGCGCTACTCGCCGTCCCACTGCTGGTCGCAGCGACTGGAACCGCTGCTGCCCACGGTAGTGGGAGCTACGGCGGCGGCATGATGGGCGGCGGCTGGGGCGGTATGGGCGGACTCGGCGGCTTCGGGATGCTCGGCGGCGGGATGTTCCTCTGGCCGTTGCTCCTGATCGGACTCGTCCTGCTCTTCGTGTACGGGACTAACCGCGAGGAACCGTCCTCTGGGCCGGATACTGCACTCGCTGAACTCCGCGAGCGCTACGCGCGGGGTGAACTCTCGGACGAGGAGTTCGAGGCTCGGCGAGCCTCGCTCACACAGTGAGTATTGACTCCCTCCACGTATCCTCCCATGTCTTCCACTCGCATTCGTATCGTCGGCTTGCACCTTCGGGGGTGCTACAGCGACCACGAGAGAGTAGACCTGAACGACGGGACGATTTGCTGGGTCAGCAAACGGACTCGGCCGGTTATGCCTCGTGCAATCGTCCATAGTATTGTGGAGAGAAGGAACGGACACACAAAATGTAGAATGAGC
Organism: Haloarcula sp. 1CSR25-25; assembly: GCF_032027985.1. Lineage (NCBI taxonomy): Archaea > Methanobacteriati > Methanobacteriota > Halobacteria > Halobacteriales > Haloarculaceae > Haloarcula > Haloarcula sp. 1CSR25-25. The sequence goes on along the minus strand of NZ_JAHYBW010000011.1, from coordinate 69,137 downwards.
ACCGGAGCTAACCTGACGACAAGGTCTCTCCAACTCCGTCGGGGACGACTCAAGCGATCTGAACAAAACTCGACGCGCGTCGATTCCAGTCACGGACTGACTCGAAACGCGCGTCACGACAAAACCGACCACCACCACAATGAACGACTCGCAACACAGAGCCCGAATCGACTCACGAGAACAACGCAGACAGGCTGCCGAACGCCGACGACTCCATGCATTCACCGCACCGGAGGCGTGGGGCGGAGCCGGACTGTCGGAAGCCCAGCGGCTAATCACGACCTTGGAAACCCAACACACGGAGTAAATCCATGACGTACACCATCACCACGACGATCGACGCACCGTTCGACGACGCTGTCGCTGCAGTCATGACCGCACTACAGGACGAAGGCTTCGGCATCCTCTGTGACATCGACGTCAAAACAACCCTGAAGGAGAAACTCGATGTCGACGTAGACCAATACCGGATTCTCGGTGCTTGCAATCCACCGCTCGCCCACGAAGGGCTCGTCGAAGAGCCAGACCTGGGTGCTCTCCTCCCGTGCAACGTCGTCGTCTACGAGACGGATGCCGGTGACGTCGTCGTGAGCGCCGTCGACCCACAGCAACTCGTCGCCATCACGGAGAACTCGGAGTTGGACGGGATCGCGACCGAGGTTCACGAACGCTTCGAGAGAGTGCTCGCAGTTGTAACCGACCAGCTTACCACGGAAAGTGAACTCCAATGACGACAACGAATCGAACCAGCACAGCGACGATCGTCCTCCTCGTACTCGGAGCGCTCGTCGTCCTTCCGCTCCTCACGATGGGCGGAGGGATGATGGGATTCGGCGGCTTCGGAATGCTCGGCGGCGGAATGTTCCTCTGGCCGCTCCTCCTGATTGGACTCGTCCTGCTCCTCGTATACGGCGTGGGTAATCGAGACCGGAGCGACGACACCGGCCAAGCCCAGGCAATCGAAACGCTTCGCGAGCGCTACGCTCGCGGAGAACTGACTGAGGACGAATACGACGACCGTCGACGAACGCTTCACAACGAACAACAGGGTTCGTAGGTCCATCAAAAGACCGTGCCGACGACCACCCGAAGACTCCGACGACCCGTCGAACCCGATGCTGCTGAACAGCCACGGTTAGAGGTGACCGGCAGATCAGCTCCGAATAACACCCAGACACGACCGTGACTTTCACACCATCGACCGACGCGCCGAAAGCAGCCAGTAAGAGCGCACAGGCGACGACGCGTCCGCGACTCCCGGCGAACAACTGGCGAGCCATCATCTGTCAGGGGCTCGCCCTCTGGGTCGTCGTCTTCGCTGGATTTCTGGGCCTTCCGCCGAGGCATCCGCTTCAGTTCGGGGTCGCGATCGCCACGATCTACGTGGTTCCGTTAGTTCCGATTAGTCTCTACCTGGACGTGCGTCAGGCCCACCGCACGAGTGGGTGTCAGCTCACCGTCAGGACGTATGCGAGGAATCTGGCGTGCGATTTCGCCAACTGTGTCCGGCGGGACGGCTCGCTCGGCGACGCCCGACGGGATTTGGCCGCGTGTGGTTCAGAGGGTCGCGATGCGTCCGACACACCGTATCCAGAGCCTGCTCTGGCCGGTGATTTCGCACGCAGTGACGGCAATCTCACCGCCGTCCAGGGGCGTCAGTTGTCCGCCGATCAGGTGGGAGGGAGTAGCAGCCCCTTCAATCGATGGGGGGCAAGTGTTGAGCGTAGACTTTCGAAAATGAACAGAAATTCCAATAAAACACAAGACCGTAGATTCAACTGTAGAAGGAGTACCAACTCGCACCCAACAAACCACATATTGCACTCATGACAAGCCTACTCGAAGCAGTACGGACGATCGGAGAACAGTTTTCGACCTCGGAATCCGGAGGATTCCTCGGTAGAAGTGGCCACGCCGCCCCACGCGCAATGCACGGCGGTCGTGGGAGGGGGCTTCGAGGACTCTTCGGCGGTGGAATGATGGGTCACGGCCATGGTCGGCATGGAGGTCGATCTGGCTGTTCGTCGCACCACTCGTCGCACGAATCTACCCCCTCGACGGAGTCTTCAGAGGCGGGATCGAGCGAAGAGCCCGCCGGTTCCGACCGCGCACTCGCGATACTCCGCGAACGGTACGCACGCGGTGAAATCGACGAAGAGGAGTTCGAGACGCGGCGAAACACGTTGAGAGAGATAAAATAAGAACCGGTCGGAAAACACAGCAACACAATCCAACAGATTCACACATGACTCGTAATTACACCAGACGGAACTGGCTGAAGACCCTCGGTATCGCAGGGAGCGTAACCGCCGGAGTTTCATTAGCCGGATGTTCGACCCAGGCACAGAACGGAGGAGAGGTCTACGTAACCAACCAAGGAAGTAACACCGTATCGGTAGTAGATTCAGCCGCGATGGAGGTCCAGACGACCATCGATGTCGAGGAACGGCCACATTTCGTTGCCTTTTCTCCCGATGGCTCGCGAGCGTACGTCGTCAATAACGGTGCGGACATCATCACAGTGATTGACACGGCCGCGCGTCAAGTGATGAGTACCATCGATGTGGGACCAAATCCGCTCCACACAGCGATCAGCCCCGAGGGCAACTACGCGTACACTGCAACTGGGGGTACCAAAGAGGTACGGCGTATCGATCTCCAAAAAGAGATGGTAGACCAAAAGATTCCAGTTGGAACGATCGCCCACGTACCGGCGTTCAGTCCGGACGGAAGCCAACTCTACATCGGTGGTGGTGAGAGCCAGAAGACGATTGTCATCGACACTGAAGCGGGGCAGATACTCACGGAAGTTCAAATCGGTCCGGTAACACACGTGGCGGAACCATCTCCGGATGGGTCGATAATCTACGCCTCCAGCCGCGGCAAGGACCAGGTCACCGTTATCGAGGCCGCTTCATTAAAAGTGAGCGATGTGATTGATATCGGCAGCGGGACGCACGGAATCGCGTTTCACCCCGACGGGCAATACGCGTACGCGACCAGCGAGTCGGCAAACATCGTGTCGGTGATAGACACCGCTACGAAGCAAGTGGAGGAGAAAATAGGCGTAGGAGAGACACCGCACATTGTAAAAGTGAGACCGGACGGACGTTACGCCTACGTGACCAATATCGGCTCCGGCAGCATCTCCGTGATCGACTTGGAGAAGCAGCAGCTGGAGACCGACGTGGAAGTCGGTTCAATGCCCACTGGCGTTGCAGTGCGCCCGTAAGGTCAATACTACAACTACAGAAGAATGACCACAGACGATTCACCATCACACCCGCTGTTTGCGGCCGTGTACGACCCGGTGACGAAACATGCCGAGGAGACACTTCTCCGGGAGCACCGCGAATATCTTACCAGGGATCTGAACGGAGCCGTACTCGATCTCGGGACAGGGACCGGTGCGATGTTCCCGTACTTCGAAGCGGCAACCGAGCACGATCCATCGCTCGTCTTCCACGCGATCGAACCAGATCCACACATGCGACGGCGGGCGGTACAGAAAGCGAATGATCTCGACCTCGACATCGAGATTCGCCCCGAGGGGGCGCAATCGCTTCCGTACGCCGACGATTCGTTCGAGGTCGTCATCGCGTCGCTCGTCTTCTGTACGATTCCCGACATCGACGCGGCACTCGACGAGGTCGCCCGGGTACTCAAACCAGGTGGCGAGTTCCGATTTCTCGAACACGTCCACGCTGACGGGTGGCTCGCGCACGTCCAAGACGCCGCAAATCCCGTCTGGCGGCGCGGCGCAGCCGGCTGTCATCTCAACCGCGACACGGCAGCCACCTTCAGAACCGACGATCGCTTCGAGGTGGCAGAGCTCGATGAGTTGGAAATCGGCATCCCGCCGGTAAAGCCGTTCGTTCGCGGAACGCTCGTCGCTCTCGACGAGCACCGGAATCCGTGGGAACGTGTCTTCGACCGCATTCCATCGCGGCTCGAGACACTGCTCACCCCGGAGCGGTGACCGTCCCTTCGAATCGAAGATCTCGTCGGGTCACGGGCTATGATATTGAATAATAAGTCCAATAACTACCAAGACCATATAGACACCTGTGACCGAAGTTATCCTCTTCACCCAGGAGACGTGTGGAGCGTGCGCCACGCAGCGACAGAAGAACGAGGGAATCGAAGACGAATTCTCCGACGTCGAGTTTCGCGAGGTCGACATCCAGCGGGATCTGGAGATCGCCGAGGAGTACGGCGTCCGCAAGACACCTACGATACTCATCCACGCGGACGGCGTGCGGGTCGACGAATTCATCGGCATCGTCGAGCGTGACGAGCTAGAAGCGGCGATCCAGGAAGCGAAAACCCACCGATCTGGGTTCGCACAACGGCTCGTCGATCTCGTTCGTGGATGACCACTCACAGAAGACAAAGCACACTGACCACTGATAATGAATGAAACCAGGTCCACTCCGAATAGTATTGTACGATTCGAACAAATAAACGTGCGATCGATCCGTCGTACCGCCAGAAACCACAGCCCATGACACGCTCCACTATCGACCCCGCTCTCACCTACCTCCGTGACCATCAGGACGACGTCGTTGACCTGGCGAGTACGCTCGTCGGATTCGACACGCAGAACCCACCGGGCGACACCCGTGAGACCGTGACGTGGGTCGAGTCGTTCTTCGCCGACCTCGACATCGAAACCGAACGAGTCGTCTCCGACCCAAAAAAGCCGAACCTCGTGGCGACCCTTCCGGGCTCGTCCGATCGAAGGCTCCTCTATCAGGGACACCTCGACACCGTACCATTCGACCCTGACGAGTGGACGTTCGATCCACTCGGCGAACGCGACGGTGACCTGATCTACGGCCGCGGCACAACCGACATGAAAGGTGCTGTCGCGGCGATGCTGACCGTGGCACAGGCGTACGCCGAAACCGACACAGAGCCACCGATGACCATCGACTTTGTGCTGGTGAGCGACGAAGAAGTCGCCGGCGATGCGGGGTTGCCGACACTCCTCGAGACGTGGGACGTCTCCGCCGACGCGTGCGTCATCGGCGAGACGACCTGCGAGCAGGGCCGACACTCGACGACAGTTGCTGATCGGGGGAGCATCTGGCTCACCCTCGCCGCGACGGGGCAGTCCGCCCACGGATCACGCCCGATGCTCGGGACGAACGCGATTCGATGTCTGTGCGACGCCGTCGACGATGTCGAATCGACGCTCTCCGAGACGACGTTTGATCTCGACCCCGTCGTCAAGGCGGTCGTCGACGAATCGGTAGAGTACTACGAACCACGGTTCGGTGAACGAACCGCACGGGATCTGTTCGAGCGACCGTCGGTGAACCTCGGCGTCGTCCGTGGCGGTGACCGCGTGAACGTCGTTCCGGGGGCCGCCGAAGCCCATCTCGACGTTCGGCTCACCGCTGGCGTCCATACGCCAGACGTACTCGACACCATCCGCGACATTGTGGCCGGTCACGACTGCGTCGAAATCACCGACGCGAACTGGTCCATCGGGACGTACGAGCATCCCGACGGGCCGCTGGCGAACGCCGTCGTCGCCGTGGCCAGCGACGTCACGGGAGACCGGGTCTACCGTCGCAGTGCGACCGGGGGTGGCGACGCGAAGAAGATGCGAAACGCCGGCGTCCCGACCGTCGAGTTCGGCCTCGGGACCGACACGGCCCACGCCGTCGACGAGTTCACGACGAGAGACGCGCTCGTCGGAAACGCCGAGGTGTACGCGCGCCTTCCGGCCGAACTCCTGAACCACCTCAACACCGGCTCGGAACGAGTCGACGCCACAACTAGTAGGATGGGAGACACCCATCTCCCGAAGCAGACCACGCAAACGGGTGACCAACAGTGACACCCGCCGAACTGCGTGCGTCGATCCCCGCACTCGACGGGGTGACCTACCTGAACACGGGTGCGCACGGGCCCAGCCCCAAGACAGTCGTCGAGCGAGTCGAGCGGTCTCTCGAATATCACGAGTACGAGTCTCCCGCCGACGAAGGACCGTATTCGACGGCGTTCGCAACCTACGAGGACGTTCGAACGGACGTCGCTGACTTTCTCGGCGCGGACGCGAGCGAGATTGCGCTAACACAAAGCACCACGGACGGCATCACCCGAATCGCCACCACCCTCGACTGGTCGCCGGGGGACGTCGTCGTCAGAACCGACCTCGAACACCCCGCAGGCATCCTCCCGTGGCGACGGCTCGAACGCGAGGGCGTCGAAGTACGCGTCGTCGAGAGCGAGGATGGCCACCTCGACCGGGATCAGTACACCGAAGCAGTCGAAGGAGCGTCGCTCGTCTGTTTCAGCGCCGTAACGTGGAACTACGGGACGCGCCTCCCGGTCAGCGAACTCGTCGACGTCGCACGTGACGCGGGAGCACTCACACTCGTCGACGCGGTACAGGCCATCGGGCAGTTCTCCGTGGACATCCGCGAGTGGGGGGCAGACGTGGTCGCCGGGGCCGGACACAAGTGGCTCCTCGGACCGTGGGGCGCGGGATTCCTCTACGTCCGCCGAGCGCTCGCCGACCAACTCGAACCACGGGCGGTCGGCTATCGCGGCGTGACGGAGCCGACGAGTGAGACGACGGAGTTCAAGCCGGGTGCACCTCGATTCGAGATCGGGACGACGAATCCGGCGGTACACGTCGGCCTCCGCGAGGCCATCGACCTCGTCGACCGCGTCGGACTGGATCGAACCGAGGACTACATCACGTCGCTCGCGGGACGATTCGTCGATGCGGTCCCTGACGATAGGCTGGTGAGTCCGCGCGATCCCGATTCCGGCCTCGTCACGGTCGACGTGAACGACCCCGAGACGACAGTCGAACGACTCGCCAACGAGGGCATCGTCGTTCGGGCACTTCCCGAACCGAACGCGGTACGAGCGTCGTTCCACACCTTTAACGACGAATCGGACGTCGACACGCTTCTCGACGAACTCGGCGAGGAGTGGTAGTCAGCGTATCCGGCGACCACGTAACGATGAAACACGCCACAGAAACCGACTCATGAACCCAACTAGAAGACAGTTCCTGCGACTGCTCGGTACTGGTGCCGTCGCAAGCGCGGGACTTACCGGAACGGCAGCCGCACAGGAGACACCCGTCGTGAAGATGGGCAACAACTACTTCGATCCGATCGGACTCCACGTCGACCCCGGTATGACGGTTCGCTTCGAGCTAGCGGCCGGAGCCCACTCGGCGACCGCCTACTCGGAGCGGATTCCGGCCGACGCTGACACGTTCGACAGCGGGACTATCTCCCGAGGGAGCTTCGATCATACCTTCGAGACACCGGGAACCTACGATTATTACTGCATTCCGCACCGCTCGGTGGGGATGGTCGGCCGCATCGTCGTCGGCAACCCCGGCGGGCCAGCCGAAGACAGTCAGATTCCGGACGGCGACGTGCCCGCGAGTCGGACAATCGTCGAGCAGAGCACCGTTCCGTACGGCTCCTCGTCGGGGACAGGGAGTAGTCGAACTGACGACGGAATGATGGGATCTGGCGGGATGGGCGGCGGAATGGGTGGTGGGATGGGCGGTTCCAACACTGGTGTAGACGGCGGGTCACTCGTGGGGGTGTTCGGCGGGCTGGTCGCCATGCTCGGCGTCGCTGGTGGAGCCGTCTACTGGCTGATGCGTCGGGGAGACGCTGAAACGTCTACCGACGCTGATTCGGCCATGGACGCACTCCGGGGGCGCTACGCACGGGGCGAAATCGACGACGAAGAGTTCCACGAACGTCGCGCCCGGCTCGAAGAGGGTGACAGCCACTTCGAAGAGTAAGCCAACTGCAGGTTCGTCGACGAAGGTCTTCGAATCGCGCGGTGTCAAATCGGTGCGGGTGAGGGTACTCGGCTAGCGGTATCGACTCACCGATGGACGGAGAGGTCTACGAGCGACGGCTCGCCGAGCCAAGTGTATCGCTTGCTCAACGAACCTGAGTAACCGCGACTTCGGGAGGGCTTCCATCTGGTCAGACTACGAGGCGAACCTGTAACTCTCTGAGGATTTCAACAGAGCCTCGACATTGTATCGTGGCCGAAGTAGCAACTCCAACACGCCATTTGTGATGATTTCCTTGTATTTCAACATTTCCTGATGGACAAACTTAGACATGAGTTTGATACTATGGTTTACAATCCAATCTCCAATAAATACACCGCCACAGTAAGATTCGATAGTAAAGAGCCGATCATACGCGGTAAATCGATGAAATTTCGAGCTCGCTCATTCGTTCTAACTTCGCCGTAGGTGGCCAAGCAGCTTATCACCCTTGGGGTATCTAATCGTTCAAAAGTACTCTTCAGAGTATTCAAAAAGTTACATAGCAACCGAATTCGGCACGGATGAACGGTTCTGTCCTTGGAAAACGATTAGAACGCTCTATACACGTTCTCGAACGTTCTCCTGCGTGGATTCACACCCACGTCGATAACTCCCGAGGGGTCCTACGAGTAACCGAGGAGAAAGACAATGACCAACTTCAAACTCGGCGGCTGGCTGCTCGTGGCGCTCGCGATCGTCGGACTCGCGTTCGCCGCGCCCGTGGTCAGCGCACACGGCACCGACACGACCGCAGACGATGCGCCCACTGACAATGCTACCGCCGATGACTGGGCGGCCTGGATGGAGGCGCAGATGACCGAGCACATGGGCCCTGGTAGCGTCGAGTGGATGGAGACGCACATGGGTGTGACCGTCGACGAGATGGCCCAGGACATGGCTGACGACGACTACAACGGCGGGACGTACGGACAGGGCCACTGCTGACGGCCCTGACCGTTTCGACCGCTTCGACCGAATACCGAAACTCACCACCAATTCACAATCATGACGAAACCCACCACTCACCTCGGAGGCACTGCTCGTCGACTCACGATCCTCGCTGTCCCGCTGCTGGTCGCAGCGACTGGAACAGCTGCTGCCCACGGTAGTGGAAGCTACGGCGGCGGTATGATGGGCGGCGGCTGGGGCGGTATGGGCGGACTTGGCGGCTTCGGGATGCTCGGGGGCGGGATGTTCCTCTGGCCACTCCTCCTGATCGGACTCATCCTGCTCTTCGTGTACGGAACTAACCGCGAGGAACCGGCCTCTGGGCCGGATACTGCGCTCGCCGAACTCCGCGAGCGCTACGCCCGTGGTGAACTCTCGGACGAGGAGTTCGAGACCCGACGGAGCTCGCTCACACAGTGAGGCCTTCTACCCCTAACATTTTTCCGTGTCTTCCACATGGATTCGTATCGCCGGCGTGCATCCTCCGGGAGGAGAGGAACACAAGAGAGTATCGTTAAACGATGGAGCGATTTGCTGGGTCAGCAAATGGACTCAGCTGGTTATGTATCCAGCAATCGTCCGTAGTATTGTGTAGAAAAGGAACGGACACACAAAAAATAGAATGAGAGATTTAGCGAACCCGACGACACGATCTCTCTGAACCCGTCTGGAATGACTCAAGCGATCTGAACAGAACCCAACGTGCGTTGACCCCAGTCACGTACTGACTCGAAACGCGCCCACAACAAAACCAACCACCACAATGAACAACTCGCAACACAACACCCGGACCGATTCACGAGACCAACGCAGACAGGCTGCCGAGCGCCGACGACTCCGTGCATTCACCGCCTCAGAAGCGTCTGGCGGCGCTGGATTGACCGAAGAGGAAGCAAAGAAGCTCATCGCGAGCTTGGAAGCCAAAAACACTCAATAGACCGATGACGTACACCATCACCACAACGATCGATGCACCGCTCGACGATGTCGTAACCGCAGTCACGACTGCCCTGCAGGACGAAGGCTTCGGGATCCTCTGTGACATCAACGTCAAAACAACCCTGAAGGAAAAACTCGATGTCGACGTCGACCAATACCGAATTCTCGGGGCGTGTAACCCGCCACTCGCCCACGAAGGCCTCGCCGAAGAGCCGGAATTGGGGGCCCTGCTCCCGTGTAACGTCATCGTCTACGAGACGGACGCCGGTGACATCGTCGTGAGCGCCGTCGACCCCCAGCAACTGGTCGGCATCACGGAGAATCCAGACCTCGACGAGATCGCGGTCGACGTGCACGAACGATTCGAGCGTGTCATCGCGACGGTCTCAGACGAGTTGGGAACGGTGCCGGAGGAGGAGGAGTAACAATGTCTTCGTCGAATCAACTCGACACCACGACCATCGTCCTCCTCATCCTCGGGGCAATCATCGTCCTCCCCATGCTCACCATGGGGATGGGGTTCGGTGGCATGATGGGCTACGGTGGCATGATGGGCTACGGCGGGACCACCAGCGGCTGGTGGCCACTCGTCGGGATGCTCGTCCAGCTGGTCTTCCTCCTCCTCCTGCTCGGTGGAGGATATCTCGTCTTCCGTCGCCTGACGGCATCGCAGTCGTCGCGGAATCCTGCAATGGAGGAGCTGCGTATGGCATACGCCCGCGGAGATCTCACCGAGGAAGAGTTCGAGGCACGTCGGAACAAGCTCGAACGCTCGGAGTGACGGTCCGACCACCAACCTCCGGCGTTACTCACGTCCGCTCCCTTGAAATCCGAAATCTGTGACCCTCACAGCTTTCGGATGCGAATAGAAATGTGCTAAAAGCACAAGACCATACTAGCTACTATGACGGAAGTTATCCTGTTCACGCAGGAGACCTGTGGAGCGTGCGCAACGCAGCGAGAGAAAAACGAGGGCATCGAAGATACGTATCCAGATGTCGAGTTCCGAGAGGTCGACATCCAGACCGATCTGGAGATGGCCGAGGAGTACGGTGTCCGAAAGACGCCAACGACGCTTATGTATGCGAACGGGGAGCGAACTGCCGAGTTCATCGGCATCGTCGACCGGGACGAACTGGAGGCAGCCATCGAGAGCGCCGGCCAGCAATCGCCCGGACTCGCGAACCGGCTCGCCAGCATCATCCGTGGATAACAGAAGCCAACCAGCTACAATGACAGACTACAGTAGACGCCAGTTCCTGGGAGCGCTCGGTGCCGGCACAGTCGCGAGTGCGGGATTCACCCAACCAGTCGCCGCACAGGAGACGCCCGTCGTGAAGATGGGCAACAACTACTTCGACCCGATCGGGCTCCACGTCGAACCCGGCACGACCGTCCGCTTCGAGATAGCGGCCGGAGCCCACTCGGCGACCGCCTACGAGAACCGGATTCCATCCGACACCAGCGAATTCGATAGCGCGGTCATCTCGTCGGGCGGGTTCGAGCACACGTTCGAAGAACCGGGCACGTACGACTACTACTGCATCCCGCACAAGTCGGTCGGGATGGTCGGTCGCATCGTCGTCGGCAGCCCCGGCGGGCCAGCCGAATCGAGTCCGATACCGGACGGCGACGTGCCCGAGAGCGACGCGATCGTCGAACAGGGTGCCATAGCGTATGGGTCCAGCACCGGAGGTGATGGGAACTCCGATGGCGGAATGATGGGTCCCGGGATGGGGTCTGGCCCGGGAATGATGAACGGCCGAAACGGTGGCTGGGGTGGCGGGCTGCCGATCGTCGGCGGGGCAGTTGGAATGCTCGGGCTGGTCGGCGGACTCCTCTACTGGGCACTGGGTCGAAATGACGCCCCTCCCGAGACTGGCGATTCTGCGATGGAAACACTCCAACGCCGATACGCACGGGGCGAAATCGACGAAGCGGAGTTCCAACGGCGCCGTGAACGGTTGGAGACTGGGGGAGACGACGCATCTCAGTAAGGCACAGTGTTGGTGGTAGATCTCTACACGTGTGAAGTCACTCGCCCGGGAATCCTTTGAGGACCTCCTCTTACGCCTAGTGCTCTGTCAACGGTGGACTGATGAGGTCAGACTCCCGCGGTCATAGCTTGTGGCCCGCTGACAGTTCTCTAACAGCGTGCAAGAGATAGAGGCCGAATTCAGCAAGGCATGTATTTAGCAACAGACCACGTAAAACACGAGAGCAGGGTAACGATGCATGGGAAAGAATGAACAGTCCGCAGAGGACGAGCGACCGACCGTTCGGATTCCGAAGTACAAGCGCGGCGACGAGGTCGTCGCGTGGTCCGAGGTTGATTCCGAATGGTGGGAACACGTCCAGCACGCCAAAGCGGTCCATGAGAATATCGTCGAAACCTATCGCCACGAACCCGGTGTCGAGTACATCGAGATGGGACGCGCTGAGGAGACCATCGGCGGTCACGCCACGGAGACTATCAATATCCTCGTCATCGACAGGAAAACGAGAGCGAGACTCGACGTACCCGACGAGGTAGAGGGAATTCCCATAACCGTCGAAATCGGCACCATCTCGGATACGGAGTAATCCCCTCAGTGAATACGAAGCTGTAGGGAGTTTGCAGTCTTTTCAAATCGTACGGATTTGCAAGATTCGCGCGCTGTATCCATCACGCTGTTTCTGACAGATTGCAGTTCTTTCAGGGTCCAGGGGCGAGACGAACAGCCTGCTGAACCAATCAATCGAGGATTGACGGACCACTAGGTACTCTTCTACGGACAGCAAGTCCGACCGCACCAGTCCGAATGTGTCGATGTCATTGTGATCCGTCACGTTCTACGTCTCCAGCGCTCTCGCCTGGTCGACACCGAACGGAGATGAATTGCGCGCAAGGTCGCAGTGAATGCATCCCACGAGACAACGGTCGGTAACATCGCACAGACGGTGGGTGACGTTATCGCCACCGATACCGACGACCTCGTCGTTCATCTGGCGGGGTGAGAGTGCACACGTAGCCGCGCAACTCGAAAGTCTCACCGATGTCGACCACGGCGAATCACCAACGTCCAGCTGAACAGTTGCCCCTACTCGACGACAATTGCTTACCCAATTACTTTGATAGTTGATGCCGTAAATATACTCTAGGTAGGACAGCCATCTCCTGACCACGAATAATGAACAGTACCGATTGACCAGACACCACAGTTTGAGGTGCGAAATTGACCGATAAACCACGTAATACGATGAGGAAGAACACAGTGACACGGACCGTTATCCGCTTCGCGATCGTCGTCGCGGTCGCAACGACGCTCACTTCGGGTATGATTGGAGCCGTTGCAGGCGCAGAGCATCAGAGTAGGGATACAGAGAACATCGAGGTTTGCCACGTTCCTGCAGGGAACCCCAGCAATGCGCAATTGATTACGGTTTCCGAGCAGGGATGGGAGAACGGCCACTCGAACCACGGAGATGATATCCGCATGGACGAGCATCCCTCGCATCATCCAGACCACCAGCATAGCGCGGAAACGATGTGTGAGCACCACGGGGAGCACGTCGCATAGGTACCTCACTTTGCGGGAAACCGAGTGCCAGATTCCGAGGACAGCGATTTATGCCGATAGCCACCGTACGTTCTACGAACCATGGTTCGGTGCTATATCTGTGGCTCGAAATGCGCTAGCGACGGCGAGGTGTTCGTCTGCGAGCACTGTGGGATCTCCTGCCACCGGCACTGTATGGAGGAATACGACACCGAGGTCTGCCCGAAGTGTGTCGGCGAGCCGATGATCGGAGCGATCGAGTTCTAGTCGCTCCGTCTCACGCTTACACCGCGGACAGCCCGGAGTCGAAGTATATGGATGTTCGACTGGCGAAATACGTTTTTGGCTCGTGCCCGTAGCACAGGTATGTCTACGACCGTCGAACCCCCCAACGTTGATGAGACGTGCGCCTACTGCGGATCGCATATCTTCGACCACGACCCGATCTGTGTGCGCGACTGTACCGACGACTGCGGGTCGCCGACCTACTTCTGCAACTACGCGTGTCTCTCGACCTACGTGGACAAACACAACTTGACGGCTGGCGACGCGTGCGAGTGGTCGCCTGACGACCCCCACTGCTGCTGAGTGCGCTCACCCCAAGCAAGACACGGAGCAACGTATTGGCCGCCACCCCGCCCAGGAACTACCAATGGAGCAGTTCTGGTCGTCCAACTTTATGAATGCAGCCGGCGAAGTCAGTAGTGGGTACCCATGTCGACAGAGCGCACGTCCGACGGCCTGCTCCGCATCGTCCTAATCGTCCTCGCAGTGATCGTCCTGTTTCCGATGTTAATGATGGTTTTCGCCGCTCCAATGATGGGGATGATGGGCTGGTGGTGGGGCGGCGGCACGGCCGGCGGTCTCTCGCCACTGTGGGGCATCGGGATGATGCTCGTTTGGCTCGTCGTCCTGGTCGGCATCGGCTACCTCCTCTATCGCGGCCTCGTCGGTGGGGTCGGGTCGTCGCTAACCACTGATAGGGCACTCGAAGAGCTCCGAGTGGCGTACGCACGCGGCGATCTCTCCGACGAGGAGTTCGAGGAACGGCGTGCGAAACTCACCCGCGAGGAGTCGCAGTAGTCTGTAATCATGTCCCCGACAGTACAGCGACGTGAGTTTCTCACTGCGCTCGGAGCCGGCATCGCAGGTCTAGCGGGCTGCGTCGGCAATCTCCCGGGAACCAGCGGCGGGGTCGATCGAACGATCTACGTCGGCGCGTATCACTGGGGGTTCATCATCGTCGACGAATCCGGCGAGGAACAGGACCGTATCAGCCTGCAACGGAACGATGTTCTCCGTGTCGTTTCGTTCAACACGCTCGCGAGTCAGGCCGTCCAATCCCTCCCAGCGTCGATTCGAGACGCCCTTCCCGACCACGAGGCCCTCGAAGAACGAAACGAGGAACGCATCCCGGCCCCGGCCGACGGCGACTTCCACGAGCTACTCGAAGAACGAAACGAGGAACGCATCCCGGCCCCGGCCGACGGCGACTTCCACGAGCTACTCGAAGAAGCGAACGAGCAGTACCCAGATCATAGCCTCGCGATCATGCCCTCCGGACAGGTTCACATGGGCGGTGGAATGATGATGCACCCGGTTGCACTTCCGCAAAATGCCACCAGATCCATCGTTCGACAGTTAGGGGCGACGCAACGGGGCGATTACACGCTGAGTTGCCTGACCTACTGTGGCTATGGACACCCGTACATGGAAATCGACGGTGGCATCGTCATCACATAGGGATCCGTCGTAGATGTCACCGGGGAAACTGTCCGGGAAACAGCGTGGGGAGCGAACTAGCTGGAGAGCTGTTGGGCTTGCTGGATCCACGACGACACTCGTGAGCCACTGATACCCAGTCGCTCAGCGAGCGCGGCCGGATCCGCGGCTGCGAGTTGACTCACCGTAGAAATCCCGGCGTCATGAAGACGCTCCTCGTACGCTGGTCCGATGCCGTCGAGCTTCTGCAACGACTGTTCCTGGTCGGCTCCCTCTGGAACATCGTTCCCGCCGGGTGTATCCGTTCCTTTGGTCGATGTCACCGACCGCTCTCGAAACCACGTCGCCACGCGGGGCCACAGCTCCGCGTGGGCCTTGCCCGAGACGGCCATCCCGACGTGACCGGTCGGAAACTCGTAGATGTCGGTGTCTTCGCTTGGGATAGTGTCCATGAATGGTTTACTCGCGTCCGGCGGGATGAGATGGTCGAACGAGCCGATGATCTGTAAGACCGGCATCGTGAGATTCTCGATGTCGACGGGGTCGCCATCCAGCACGAGTTCGTTCCGGTAGAGGGCGTTTTCCTGGTAGATATCTTCGATGAACTGTCGATAGGCTTCCCCCGCGACGTCGACCCCATCACGTACCCAGCGTTCCATTCGGCCGAAGTTCTCGACGGCAGTCTTGTCCTCGAGGTTGTCGAACAGGATGGTGTACTTCCCGGCGTAATTCTCGATGGGATTCATCTGGGCGAACCCCGTCGCGAGAAACTCCGCCGGGACGTTTCCGTACGTCTCGGTGATCGCTCCTGGATCGAAGTACTCCTCGCTTCCCCACTGCTCGAGGATACCACCCGTATCGTCGAAATACAATCCCGTCGCCATGAGGCCGAGATTACGGACCTTCTCCGGGTGTAGCGCAGCGTACATCGTACTCAGTGTCCCACCCATGCAGTAACCGAGGACATTGATTTCGTCAGTTTCAGTTCGATTGCGGACGACATCGACGCAGTTGTCGATGTATCGATTCACGTAGTCTCCCAGCGTCAGCGACGCGTCGAGTCGGGACGGTTCCCCCCAGTCGATGAGATAGACGTCGAAGCCGTCCTCAAGAAACCGTCGTACGACGCTCTTGTCCGGCTGGAGGTCGAGGATATATGGTCGGTTGATCAACGCGTAGACGACGAGCAGGGGCGCGTCGTGTCGGTCGTCGGTCAGGGCCTCGTAGTGCAGGAGGTCGAGTTTATTCTCCGAATGGATGACCTCACTTGGCGTCTGGCCGACCTCGACTGAGGCGAGGTCGTCGATTCGCTCCGGAAGGAAACGCATCGTCTCGACGGCATCTGCGCCTCGTTCGAGCGTTCGACGCTGCAATTCGAGAGGCGCTGTAAATGGGTGCATTGTCATCACTGGTGTCGAACGTGCTGGTGATCACTCCGGGATAGGATCGATCAGAACCGTCGCCGTTCCATCCAACACGATTTCGTTGGCGTCGTTCTCGATTCGAGTTGTGAGGCGATACCGGGCACCGTCGAGTTCGTCGACGATTTTACATCGAGCCGTCAGTGTCTCGCCGATGTCCACGGGCTGTTGGAACTCCAGGTTCTGCGAGATGTAGATGGTCAGCCCGGGAAAGCACGCCAGTGCCGCGCTAATCAGTCCCGAGACGAGTGTCCCGTGGACGATTCGGTGGCCGAACCGTGTCTTCTCCGCGAACGCGTCGTTGAGGTGGAGGGCGTTCGTGTCGCTGGTCGCTTCGGCGAACTTCCGGACGTCGTCGTCCGTAATCTCCTTCGAGAAATTGACGCTGTCGCCCTCCTGCAGCGACGTGGGATCTGCGATATCGATGTCGAATTCACCTTTCGCACGGCCGTATGGCAGACGAGGGATGATAGCACCGCTTGTCTCGATGAGATGGGGGTGCGGCGTCTCGACGTACTTCTCGGGAGCGCTATCAAACAACGCTTGGCAGTCGTTCGAGCAGAAGTGGAACGACTCACCTTCGTACTCGGTAGTCGCTTCGGCAGATTCGAGTGGGATTTCCATCCCACACACGGGGTCAACTGGCATGGGTACGCTGAATTGAGGGCTGGTTCACGGATGGGTTCGGGATCAGGATCGTTCAGTCGGTCTGGTAGTGAATAACGTAGTCACTCACTATCAACGTACGTGTCGCTCGCATCGTCAACCGAGAACAACTGTAGAGGGCGATCACTTCCCAAGATGGTCAACCTCGTCGAGAGCTTCAGTCGCCACGTCTCCAAGTTCGCCTGCCTCGATGTGGGAATAGCGCTCTCGAACCATCTCCTCCGAGTTGTCGAGATATCGAGCTGCGACCGTGTAGCCGAATGCTCTGACGAGGACCTCTCCCATGCCTCGTCGACCGCCGTGAGGAGCGAGGTAGTCGTGTTTCGGGTGGACGATGTCGACCTCCCCCTCCTTGGAGAGTCGTTGGAGAATCGACCGTGCACCATCGGTCGTGATCGACGGCGGCCGAATGTCTTCCTCAAGTGTCAGTAAAAGGTCGCGAGCGAACTCATCACGCCGTTCTTCGATGACGTCCGGTTGTAGCCCTCGGTCAGCGAGCTCCTCCCGTACGTGCGTCGCGAGTGTCCGCTGGTCGAACGTCGGGAACACCGGCCATCGATCCGCTGGCGGATCCATCAGTTTCCGGTAGCTCCGTAACGGCGAGATAACCGGGTCGGGGAGGCTCGCGGCGTCCCACTGCTGTTTCTTCCGGTAGACGTCCATACTCCCGTCGTCGAGGGAGAGGTCCTCCCAGCGGACGCCGCGCCGGCGCGGGTCGTTTGGATCCCGGAGCAGTTCCCCGACCCGAACGGCGGTGTACGCGAGGACGAACACCAGCGCCCGGTCACGAGCCGCCTTCAGCGCCGCGTAGCGCGCTCGCTGCTTGTCGAGGGGGTCAGTAGCCACCGGGAGTGTCGTGTAGGCCTCGATAGCGTTGCGAGCCTGCTCGTCGACGTGACGAGTGAGTGCGTGGCGCTGTTCGGAGGTCCAGGCCTGCTGGTCGCCGGGCTTACGGCCGTCGTCCTCCGGCAGCGGCGCCATCGCACTCGCCCGCTGCGCGTAATGCGCCTCGAGATATCCCTCGTTGACACACCACCCGCACCACGCAGAGATATAGCGGTAATAGGTTTGTACCGTGTTCTGCTTGAGGCCACGGTCACCAGCGAGATGCCGTGCGTACTCCCGGAAGACGCGTTCATCGAGGTCGTCGAAGGTCGGCTCCCGGTCGACGTCGTTGGGGACGATCCCGGTCCAGTCGTCGTCACCGCGGTCGCCAGCGGCCCACTCGGCAAACCGCTCGAGCTCGCGTGCAGCGTTACGTCGATAATTCCCGCCGTCGCCCCCGCGGCCTTTCCCCTTGTCTTGCAGGTAGCGCTTGAAGGAACTCGTGAGTGACTGATCGGCGCGTTCTCGGGGTGTCATGGTTCCTCGTTCGCGTACTGGTAGGTCGGACGGACGTCCTCAAGGAGCTCTTCGACGATCTCCCAGAGGATCAGCGACGGGGTCTCGTGGTCGAACGTGATCCCCCAGCGATCCTCCGCATCGCCGGCTGAATACTGGAAATGCGTTCGTCCGAGATCGGGATGGTCCTCGTCCTGGTGCCACCCCGCGTGAAATCCCGTGTTCGGGTCGGTGTAGTTGATACGGAACCAATCATGTGGCTCCTGTCGGTACCACTTGATGGACAGTTCCGGCGACTCAGGCCCTGTCGAAGGGTCGAGACGGGCTGGATCAAACCGTGCCCGCAGCTGTTTGGCCTCGATATCATCAGGAACGAACTCGACTGTCGTGATCTGTGGCACACGGTCGAGGACGTCCCGCTTTAGCTGGGCGTAGAAGTTTGCGTTCGGGTCACCACCGGGATGCGGGACCGACATCCGTCAGCTACTGGCCTCGGCAGGCTCTGTTGTCGGAGCGAGGAAGTCCCATTCTCGGATGGCGAACCCAACGATCTGGATACGCCGCTGAAGATGCTCCCACTCACGGGCAATCTCACGGCGACTATCTTCCTCCTCAGCGTCAAGGGACTCGTCAGCGAGCGTCCCGCGAAGCTGGTTCGGTGACTCAACGCCGAATTCGTCCTCCCAGTCGCGAATCTGCGTCTTCATATCGGCGAGACGGTCCGTGAGCTCCTCGACAGTGTGGCCGCTGTCTCGAAGACGCATCGCCTCCTGCATCGCTTGGCGACGATAATCAGGGTAATACGTCGTGTGAGTACCGCTTTCGTCACGATGGAGGATGCCATCGTCGACGAGCCGTTCGAGGACGCGTTTGGTCGGCTCGTGTGACCAGCCCGCTTCGGAAGCGATCCAGTTGGCTGTCCGCGGCTCCGACAGCTGCCGAGCAACCATCCGCACGCGGTCTTCACCCGTGGTCTGGCGCTCCATCAGACCCTCGGAGTTCGATTCATCTTCGGTCATACAACATCGTTCGGGCTTTGTCTTAATATAGATTGAGGCCATTAGTTCTATATCGAATAGACTTCTTCGCCATCGCCCCGATCTCAGCTGTGGGTAGCCAGAGTAAACACGGAGCCCGGTCTTGGCGGCTCTACCCTGGGGGAAGCGCCGTTCTGAGCCGATTGCAGCATTCGTGCTTACCGGACGGCGTCGGGGTACTAAAAACTGGTCGTGATTACCCGTATAATCACGACCAATAGGGAAAGAAGTCTCATCTCCGATATTCCTACGATATAAGGGTTCTACTCACCAATCATCGAATCTGAGTTGATAATAAATCGTATGCCGCTATACCAAAATCGGAACCGGAAAGTTGAGACTACAGCAGGTTTAGCGGGACTGTGATGCGTGCTTTCAGTCGAATCGACGAGCTGAAACTGGTTAGGTCGCTCTCCCAACGAGCGTTCTTGTTATGCTGATGACTAATTTGGAGTGTTTCCGAGACTTCGGGTAGTGTAGCCACTCAGACGCTGGGCTAACGCGGGTGGCGCACCCTAACTATCCGATCCCTGTCTCCTTCTTCAGCAGCGTCAGTGTGTTATCGGCCGTCACGACCGGCGCGTGCTCATACTCGCCGGTCACTTCGACCTGCACGAGTAGGTCCACTGCTCGCCAAATCGAGTACAACAGGCAGGCGAATGCGAAATAGAAGAACCGTAGCCCGAAATGCTTCGACGTCGTCGCCGCCATGAACCGCTTTATCGATCTATAGCCGCTTTCGATTTCCCACCTGTAGCCGTACTCGGTAAGGTGTCCGCTCCCGCAATTCGTCATGAACACCGAGTACTGTCGATGATCGTCGTGCTCTGAGTCCTCTTTCCGACGGTAGATTAGCGTCGTCCCGTGCCACTCGTTCTTCCCGAGATGGAGCTTCCGGTCGGTCTCGTATCGGTCCCGGTCACGCTGGAGCAATCGCTTCGCCTGCGCTTTCTCGCTGGTCTGCATCCGCTTCGGGACGACGTATGAGAGTCCACGCTGGCTGATCATCTCCAGCACGTGCTGGCTGTCGAACTCCCGGTCCATCAGCACGTTATCGACGTGGACGAGCTCTTCAGCCGAATCCAGCAAGTCCTCGACGATTTCCTTGCGTGACTCTCCTCGTCGAACCGGTCGTGCATCAAGCACGAGCGGAACGACGTTGCCGACTAACTGGACCGTCGCCCACTGATAGGCGTACTCGTCAGTCTTCTCCTTTGTTCCGATGATCTCGTCCTCGTGACCCGTTCTATCGCCTGTGAAGGGGGTAGCTTCGGTAATGTCGATTGCGACGATTCCGGCTCGAAAGAACTGCTCTGTCTCCGCAATTTCGTTCAGAAGCCGAGTGATGGCCTGCCGGTACATCTCTCGCACTTGGTCAATCGAGAGGTCGCGGATGTGCCCGCGATGGGCGTGCCCCAGCGGCGTCCGATCCCGAGTCGATTCGTAGACGAAACTGCGAGCCCCTTCGTTCGCAGCCAGTCGCTCACGAAGACCCAGATACGTTTGTAAGTCCCAGTACGCGTTCTCATGGATTTCACAGCCATCACCACGGTCCAGCGAGAATGACGGGAAGACGACTCGGCTGACGTGATCGCTGATCTTCGCTGCTTCTTCCAAAACAGTCTGGTCGTCCGGATCGGTCTCCCTAGACTCGTCGTTGTGGTACTGGAGCTTCCGTTCCGGGTCACGAGGAACCGCAACACCGGATTCTGTGCGTTGATGAGGAGCGTCCGAGCCGTTCTCTCAACTGTCTCACGGAGGTCGGCACTGAAGCGCTTGTTCCAACTGCGCCAGAGTGTCGACTGATCGAGAACAGAGTCGAACCCGAGCGAGCGACGGGTACCTGAGTGCTGCCGAAGATATTCGACGAGCGCGGTTTCGTGGTCCCAGCCGTACACCTCTTTCAGTAGGAACGCCCTGAAGAGCTGTTCCATCTCGTATCGAGTCGGACCGGAGTACTGGTCGTGGGGACTGAACTCCACGTAGGAAAGTGGATACTGACAGACGAACCCCTCAACCGAGTCGTGGGCGTCGTGCTCAAACCAGATTCCCGAGACGGTCCGGAAATCCTCAGTGAGCGCCGGCAGTGAACTCCGGTCGTACAGTGGCGTCGAGTCGTAGGCCGGCCAGTCGAGATACTGTGTTGTCGCTATCGAACGGAAGACATCGCGCCGAGAGACGGCAGTCGGTGCCATCGGGGACACGTCTGCCGTTCTGGGCCAATGATATGACGGTCTCTCCGATGCTCACGTATGGGAACTCAGGCCTCCTCAGCTTCGGGATCGTTCACAGATAGCAACCCTGTCGCCATAAGCCGTCGCGTGATCGCGACCAGCCCGTTGTCGAATCCGCGGCCAAAGATTCCTTGTTCGTGCTCACGGCCGTCTGCTCTCGTTTCGGTGAACGAACTCACCAAAATCGCCTCACGGTCGGCCAGTAACAGCCGACTGATTTCGGTATCGTCATCTGGAAGCGGTGACCGGCTCAGCCAGTCCAATCCTGAGACGAACACTTCGACACTAGGCAGGGCATCCTGAATTGTGGCCTGGAGGTCTTCATCGACTGTCCCAATGATGACGTTCACATCGCGTTCCTGAGCCGACTGCAGCTGTTCGGCCAGTTGCTCGGTGAAAATACTCTCGTGGCCGACCACGAGGATCAACTCCTCTGTCGCTCCCTCGATCAACTGCTGCGTCCGGCTTGTAATGCCTTGGTCGCCGGAGATGGACCACACCTCGTGGGTAGCCTCCGTTGATTCTTCCTCGTCGGTCGGTTCGAGCCCGCTCAGGGCACTTCGGAGTGACTCGGTGCGCTCGGCGTACTCCGACTGGAGGGTGTTGACAGCCTCGTCGATGGAGACCGCTCGAAATATCTGTGGGTTCGAGTGCTGGGTTTCTACCAGCCCCTTGGATTCCAGGACGCGAATCGCGTCGTAGACGCGCGTCCGGGGCACCTCAGAGGTCTCGCTGATGTCCTTGGCCGTCCCGCGCTGGCGGCGTGCGAGCGCCACGAACGACTTGGCTTCGTACTCTTTGAGCCCGAGTTGTTGGAGCAGATCGACGGCCTCACGGTGGCTCGGCCGGTCCATCACGGCCATCCGTCCGGTAGCTCGTCTTGGTGGTCGTCCATCAGCCGGAGTAACGGCGCGATCTCGTCGAAGTTCGGTCCTCGGCGGATACTGTGGATATCCTCGTCCCACTCGATGTACCCCGATTCAGCAAGCTTCGGGAGGTGGGCGTGGTACAGTTCGGTCGTGAGCAGTTCGAGATCGTCGTCCTCGGTGGCAAGCTCTACGACCGAGAATTCGTCTTCGTCACGCGGGTTATGCTCGCTAACGAGCAGGAGAATTCGACGTCGATAGGGATGGCTGAGCGCGTCGAATACCCGGTCTAACGAGCCTGGATCGGCAGAATCACCGGTCATGACTCCCCCTTTAGGATAGTAGTCTCGCGCAATACGTCGCCCATCCCACGGCGAAGCTGCTGGGACACCTCGACGTCCGACCGACCGAGTACATCAGAGATATCGACGAGCGACGTCGCTCTTGGCACCTCGAAATATCCCTTCTCAAGGGCGACACGGAGCGTCTCCCGCTCCTCTGTAGGCAGCACCTCGGTCGGCTCGTTGGACTCGTGTCTGTCGCGTCCCATCCTATCTTACCTCGTTGAATGACCCGCTCGAAGGAGTCCCTCAGTCCTCACGAAGGGCATCTCCGGATCCTAATAACAGTCAAGACATATAGAAGTGAAAGCGTTGGCCCTAACTGTACCAACCCCGCCAAATATTTTTTTTTTGAAGTTAGGGTATTCTACACCGGGCCGATATCATCGGCATACGATTCGGTCTCGAACAAAACCTCACACAGGGTGCGTTCGGCTGCACGCAGGTGTTCGGAGAACGTCGGCTGTGAGACGCCGAGCAGTTCGGTGACCTCCTGCCCGTTACTGACCCGTGGCATCTCGAAGTACCCGCTCAGATACGCCGTCTGCAGGACCTCTCGCTGTCGGTCAGTCAGTTGATCCTCAAGTGCAGTCACGAAGGTTTGCCGCGTCTTCAGCGGCCGCTCACGCGACTGGCGAGCGCGCAGTTCGAAATTTGGATTCCACTGACGGAGCCGGTCCAGGAACTCACGGACCGCTGCCGTATGGGAGACATCGAGAGCAGCGGTCGCGACGCCGGAATCGATGGTAATTGCACGCACGACAGCCCCGTCGTCAGTGACCCGTGCGGCGAGCGGAGGGTCGGACACCCGCGCCCTGAACAGTGACCCATCAGCCCCATCGGTGAGACAGTCCAGGTCGTCGAACGCAAGGAGTTGCGATGCTATGTCCTGAAGTTCCTCCGATGAGATCCCACCAGCAATGAAGAAGACGTCGGCCTGCCCATTCGACCTAGGGACGAACCCTTGGTAGTCGATGGTACACTCCGTCTCCCGGGCGAGCCGACACAACGGTGTGTCGGCGTCCTCAAACCGGAGCGTGAGTTCGACGACGCTGTCGGTTTGCAATGTCGCTCTCGTCTCTCTGGCGTTGATGGTGTGGGCGATCGTGTCGCCAAGCTCCGACAGCACCTGCTGATTCCGCTCGTCCTCGTTCGACTGGGGGTGATCGGCGTAGACGGTCAACACGCCGTACGCTGCATTATCGTAGACGAGCGGGATGCAAACGAGCGAGCGAGCGCCGCGTTCGAGCGTTGCTTCTCGCCAGGGAGCGAAGTCACTGTCCGTAGCGATGTCCGCAACCACCTGCAGGGCGCCGGAGCGTACTGCACGAGCGATAGGATCACGATTGGTCGGCGTGTCCTCGACCGTGATCGTGAGATCCTCCAGGTAGCCGCTATCGACGCCGGCCCACGCCCGTGGTTCGACCACGTCGGTCCCCGGATCGTGGTACCCGATCCAGGCAAATTCGTAGAGGTCGGAGTCGGCTAGCCGGTCGCAGACGACTTCGTCGATCTCCTCACGCGTGTCGGCGGTCACGAGCGCCTGGTCGATTTCCCGAATGAGCGTGTTGAGCCGGTCGAGACGAGTCAGTTCTTCATTCTGGTCCGCCAACTCTTGTTCTCCGGCAGCGCGGTCCCACGCTGTCTCGACTGTCGCCGCGACGGTCTCCGCGAGGTCGACCGTTCGGTCGTCGAAGGTATCGGCCCGCGTCGAACCGAGACAGACGACACCGTGGCGACCTAGCGGGACGAACGCGCGGCTTCGCAGCGGCGACGTCACATCCGACCCGAGATCAAGGTCGTTCTCCACCTTGATGTCGGTCCCGACGAACGTCTCCCAGACCTGATCGGCGATCTCGGTCGGGAACTCGACCGCTTCGGTATCCACGTCCCCGGCCGCGTCAGTAGCGTATTCCCGGAGATCGCCACGCCGGCCGTCGTATTGCCAGAGTGTGGCGTATTCGACAACAAGAACCTCACGCACGATTGGTGCGACCCGGTCGGCGATCGTCGCCGTCTCGGCATCGATCAGACCCCGGGTCGCGTTGTTGAGCCGTTCGAGCGCCGCTTCGCTCTCGCGGACCTTCTGCTCGGCTTGTGCCCGCTGGACGGCCGCCCAGGTCCGCTCGGCCGTCTCTTCGAGCATCGCTACCTCGGTATCGGTCCAGTCTCGAGGCGTAGCCTGGGTGACACCGCAGTACGCGGTGAGACGGCCGTCCTTGATTAGCGGCACGCTTGTGTACGCGGCGATGTCCATCTGTCGGTGGGCAGCTCGTTCCTCCTCGCTCAGCTCCGGTATGGACGAGATATCGTCCAATATAAGCGTTTCACCGGCCTGGAACGTATCGGAAATGTACTCGCCGTAGTCTTCGAAGTTGTGTTCGCCAACCACCGAGTCGACGCCCTCACGGCAGTAATCCGCGTGGATGCGATTCGTGGTGCCGTCTTCGAGCACTTCGCCGTAGTGAGCGCGGGCGACGTCCAGTTCCTCGCCGAGAACGCGGCCGGCCTCTCGCTGGATTTCTTCGGGATCCGATAGTGGGCGAATTACGTCAGTGAGTTCGATGCGGAACGCATCCAGTGCGGCTTCTTGCTGGAGTTCTTCCTCGGCCTCCTTGCGCTCGGTGATGTCCTGGAAGACGACAGCGACCCGCCAGGGGCCCGCTCCCTCGGGTTTGAACACGTAGAAGTTGTACCAGATGCCGTCCGGTTCGGCGTACAGTTCGTGGCGCTCCCCCTCTCCCGTGCTAGCGACGCGGCCGAATACCTCGTACCAGTACTCCTCGTACCCCATATCGATCTCGGTCAGCCATCGGCCCTCGAATTCCTCGCCGACCATCTCGACCGCCGCCGGGTTCGAGTCACGGTAGAAGATGTCGAACGCTTCGCCGTCGCTGTCGAAGACCACGTCGGCCAGGAAGAAGCCCTCGTCCATCGAGTTCAGGATAGTCCGATAGCGCCGTTCGCTCTCACGGAGGTCTGCCTCCATCTGCTTGCGCTCGGTGATGTCGTCGACCAGACATGCAACGGCCCCGCTGTCAGTGCTACCGTACGGAAATACGCGAACATCGTACCAGCCATCGGCGAGCGGACCGTCTGTGGTCTCGATCTCGAATCGTCTCGAGTCGCCCGTCCGGACCACCTCATCCCAAAGGTCTGACCCAGGCAGGTCGCCGTCAAGGTCGAGATCGGTCACCAGTTTGCCGACTACGTCGGTCACACCGATGAGTTCCTCAAACACCGGGTTCGTTTCTACGAAGCGGTAATCAACCAGGTTCTCGCGGTCTGAAGTGACCTTGCTCTCGTCAGCCAACCGTTCAACGATGAAAAAGGTCTCTTCGATGGACTCGTTGATAGAGTCGAACAGCCTTTGGTTGCGTTGCTCAGACTCACGAAGGGCCTGTTCGGCGCGAGCGCGTTCGAGTCGCGGGAACAGTCGATTCGCCAGTTCCTGGACGAGTTCGACCTCGTCCTCGCGCCAATCGCGGGGGTCGGGATCGGTGAGACTGAGCAGGTACTCCCATTCGCCGTCACGGTGGAACGGGACGGTGATGAACGATCGGACGTCGATGGTTTCAGCGGCCTGCGGGTCGGTGTATCTATCCTCGTGCGTGTCGGCGCTAACTATCGGTTCGCCGGCTCGAGCCGTCTCCTGAAACTCCTCCGTCGAGAACTCCGAGAGACTGACCGTGTCGGGCAGTGGCCGTACGATGTCGTCTTCCCACCGGTAGAGATGGTCGACCGTGTCAGCTTCTTCGTCAATCGAGCTCATGTTGTAGACGGCGACGTCCAGATACTCGTTGATCCGCTCTCCGGCCGCCGTGACGATCTCTTCCGGCGTGGTGAGTTGGGTCAATTCCGCCTCAAGATCCTCCAAGAAGGCAGTGTTCCGTTCCCGTCGCTTCTGGTCAGTGACGTCGACCGCGATATTGAACACGCCGCCGATCGAGCCGTCTGCGAGCGGTATCGGACTGTAACTGGAATCCCACCAGACGTCCTCGATCTCATCGGTCCGTTCGAGCGGGAGCAGGAACTCCTCGAGTCGGGTCGCACCGTCTCCTGCCATCACCTGCTCGTGGATCGGGCCGAGCGTGTCCCACGCTTCCGGAAACACGTTCCGAGCAGGCTGGCCGAGCGCGTCCGGATGCTTTGTCCCGATAACGTCACGCGCGAGATCGTTGTACAGCAGCGTCAGGTCCTCGCCCCAGTAGATACCAATGGCCTCGTCCGCCCCGAGCATGATGTCGACGGCGACCCGCAACTCGGGCGGCCACTCATCTATCGAGCCAAGTGGCGTGTCGGCCCACTCGAACTCACGGATGCGTGCGGCCATCTCGCTGTCGGCGGTGAGTGAGGGAGACTTCCCATCTCGGGATGAGACCGAGTCCTGCCGGTCCGAAGTGTCGCCGTTGCGCAGGGGCTTACCGTCGACGGGGTGCCACCAGACGCGACTGTTGGCCCCCACCTTCTTCGTCAGCAGGGTCCCATCATCGACGAGCGACTCCAGTCTGTTGTAGATCGTCCGCTGGGTACAGTCGAATTCCTCGGCGACCTCTGGGGTCGTCACCGGCGTGCCGGGTGGGCCGAGGGCGTCGACCTTCTCCAGCACGTCTTCCGGTGCTGGTGCGGCCGTAGTCATAGGGGCTCTTCGTTGAGGGCCACAAAAAGCGTTCTGTCGATGGAATCACCGACTGTACGAACCGAGAGACACGCGAATTTCACATGCTGAACCGACGCCGTAGCGATTCTCTACGCGGTGAAGGGTGTCGTTCCGATATCCTGTCGGTAGTCGTATTAGCGAGTAGAGCCACGTTCGGATCGACGAATCGTGGACACAGGTCCGGTGTACCGTGAAGTGCAACGCTTTCGTCAGCGGTGGCTCTGGACACTTCTCGGGGGAATCGCGCTGCTCATGCTTCTGCTCGGGCCCGTCTCGTGGCTCGGACTTTTCATCGTCGGTGCCGTCGCCGCGTTCGTCTACAGTCTTCGCCTCGAGACCGAGGTCAGAACCGATGGGATCTACCTCAAGATGTGGCCGCTTCACTGGTCGGCTCGTCGCATCTCCTGGTCAGAGATCGACAAGTATGAAATGAGGACGTACAGGCCACTTCGAGAGTTCGGCGGGTGGGGAATTCGCTGGGCCCCGGGGAAACTCGCCTACAACATCAGTGGGAATCAGGGCATCTGGATCCAGCGGACGAACGAGCGATCCATCCTCATCGGGTCACAACGCGTCGAGGAGTTCGTCACCTCGATTGACGAGGTCTATGAACGCTGAGTGGGCGGTAGATCATCCTCGCCCAGCACTCGTGTATTGAGACCAACTGTCTCAACTTCTCCTGAGTCTTCTAACGCGAGGACGGGCAAGCGTGAACTCCGCTCTGCCAACCGTGTAGCCGAACCAGCTATCGAGGTACTCGTCGGCCCGACCGAGTGGGGGAGAGATTATTTGATGGGCTCGACACCGAGATCGCCTTTCTCCAGCTTTGCGACCGACCGACTCGCTACGCTACTAGATTCCCATAACTACCTGTACTCGATTACGTAGGACCCGTGTTTTTCATTGATAGTGCCTTCACCTCGGATGTCATCCTCTGTGCGCATCGTGACGTCCATCGTTGTGGCACCACGACCAACGAGTTCCAGCGAGCCCTGCGCCGGCAGCGCCGGAACATGGAGTATAGTCGTCCCACTCTCTCCAAACCATCGACTGGTATCGGTACCACCCCGTTCCTTCACGTAGACACCCAGCAGGAACGTCATTTCGGCCTCCGTCCCGCCAACATCGATATCGACGACTGGCTCTCCGTCTTCGTCCCGAATAATAAGCCGATTAACGTTCATCGATAGGTCGCGGCCGTTCTCAACGTCAGGATTGAGCTCAGACTCAGATACCGTTTCCTCAAATTCCAACGCGAAGGTGTCACCTGTGAACTGTGGCGGGCTACGTGCTCCGCTTGCGAGCACGTCAGCCGTGACTTCAAGATACTTTTCCCCGTGTTCTTCACTCGGTTCGATCTGGGTATCCTCATACCATTCATTAAACGATGTCACGAATACTGGACCGTCCCCGTACTGTCGAGCTACGCTAGCGGCGTTCTCATACCGCTCCGGCGATGTTTTCAACGGAGGATTATCACGCTCAACGTGTGTAATCTCTGTATCATCGAACCCTGGAATCGCTGTCGGCATAACATCGACATCAACGTATTCTCCCGCAAGATACCACGCACGGTAGGCGGATTTCATCCGCTCAAGAAAGACTTCCCCTATATCATCACGCGACGTATACGGGTTATACGTCGTTACAGCGTCAGCAACCTCGATAACGGGAAATGCATCTAGTGACACTGTTTCTGGGAGATCTACGATGAGGTATGGCTCGACACCAGCGGCCTCAACTGCAGCGGTATACGCCCCAGCAACATCACCTCGGAGGAGGTTAGCAACCCAGATGTAGAGTACCGGTCGACCGTCGATGTGCTTGTAGTTTTCCCGATAGAAATAGTTCTCAGCGAGATACTTGAGGTCGTCTTGGAACCTCTCTTTGTTCCATTCGATATCCATGTCCGTCTTGCCACCTTCGAGACGGCCAGTGGTCTCATACAGCACAGACCACTCAAGCTCGTCCGATCGCGGGTGCTCAAGGATATCATCCTGAAAACGTGTATCCTGATAACTTTCCGGTCCCCACCAAGATACGTTAAGCCACGAGATGCCAGCTCTCCGACACCAGTCGATGTGCTGTTCGATGACCTCCGGGTCAGTTGAATTGTAGTTGCCAAGCACGGGCGTCGATGGTGACTCTAAACTCCACTCTCCACCGCGCCAGCTGTGCCCAGGTGCTCCATACCACGGATAATAATTGGCGGCGACATCCCGAACGACATCCGGCCGCTCGGCACGTACTACGACTGTCCCGACGGTTTCCTCGTTGATACTGACTGCCTGTGTCCCCGTGGTCTCAATGGATTCGTTAAATTCGATTGATGCTTCCTCGCCTCCCTCAAGCGAGATTGTCTCTATCCCCGCTTCCGTATCTCCGACACGAAGCCGTATATCGAACTCCGCTGTGGCGTCTCGGACATTGACGACGTCAACTGTCACCACCACAACCTCCCCTTCGGTTAACTCAGCCGTTTCTAGGGACGTCTCGATAACATCAAGGCCGGATGAAGTGCCCTCTCCACTGTTTTCTCCTGAAGGTGTGGAGTCTCCCGTCTCATCGTCGGGGGAGGTCCCCGTCTCCAGTATGTCACTGCACCCGGCGACTCCGACGGCGCCAGCCACCCACCCCTCATACAACAACCTCCGTCTTGTTACCTCATCGACCATACGCAACCTACTGCACATGTGAAAAAAATTTTCCGGAGACTCCACCGAGGCCGAGATGGAGACAAGTGGCCAAGCGACCCCGTCGATAACACTCGCCCCGATTGAGGAAACAAAGCGAATAGGCATCCGACTGATGGCAGATGATGCACTTGCTACCGCTAGACTCAATCACGAAGAGTCAATGACCGTATGGGTTGAGGATCCCCGTTTCTGTTATTCCCGCTGACCGCCGATAGCCCCATCGGTGAGCAGCGCGAGGATCAGATAGACAAAAATGAATCAAGACCCAACGTATCGTGAGGTGCAACTGTTTCGCCAGCGGTGGCTCTGGATACTGCTCGGAGGAATGGCGTTGCTCATGCTCGTGTCGGGGCCCCTGTTATGGCCCGGTCTCGCCATTATCGGAGTTGTCGCGACGTTCCTCTACAGTCTTCGTCTCGAGACGGAAGTCAGAGCTGACGGCATCTATCTCAAACTGTGGCCCATCCACAGGTCGTTCCGTCAAATCGAGTGGTCGGACATCGAACGCTATGAGTCGAAAAAGTACAGGCCCCTCCGTGATTTTGGTGGGTGGGGAATTCGCTGGGCACCGGGGAAGATCGCCTATAACGTTAGTGGGAATCAAGGCGTCTGGCTTGAGCGGAGGAACGGCGGCTCGGTTCTCGTTGGATCACAACACGTCGAGGATTTCGTCACCGCGATTGACGAAGTCTACGAAGACTGAGTGAACCGTCGCTGACTCGCGCTAGCACTCATGCATTGAGAGTAGCAGTCTCGTCTTCTGCGGAACCGGAAGGTGGATTCATTGTCGAAGCTAAATCGGGAAATACTGGGGCTGAGTCGGTTGTCCTTCCCAATCGTGTCATCTATTTCTGGCGAAATCACGCCACGGTTGTATTGACCACATTGGCGAAATCTCACTTTCTGCCGCCCCACAACGCCGCGAGAGTGTAGTCTTCTTCGGCGAACTCAGGGGATCAACCGTCCAAGAGAGATAGCGGATGGGCTTGCTTGACATCTTCACGACTGATTACGGGGCTGGGGACTCTTGGCTGGGAGATCATCTGAGCCCCGTCGATCACGGTACGAGATTATATGCAGAGCGTCGGTAGCTGATGTAGCTGAATGATTCTCTCCGTATCGAGGGAGAAGAATGGTCGACGGCCCGACCTTGTTCTACCTAGCGTGCCGACATCCGGCGAATTTTGCTTTACTCACCCACATACATCAGTTGTGGCAGTCCGTTATGAACGTCCATTGTGAACGGTCATTATGAACGTACAGTATGGTCATAAGGTGTGGTCTGTAGTTGCTACAGTGAGTAATGTGGTGTGTGTCTGAGCAACTCTTATTATCGATGCGGATGATGGTGCGCACATGCTACCAATAACCGTCTATAACCAGAGTGGTGGCCAATCCAAATCCACGATCACCAGAGATCTCGCCGCCGCCTACGCCGAACTCGGTCTCAACGTCCTCATCGCGGATTTCGACGCGCAAAATGGGAGCGTCTCGAACTATCTTGGCGTCGACGAAGACAAACACAACCCCGACGCCGACGACCTAACGCTCCACCTCATTGACCAGGGCAAAGGGCCGTTCCGCGATCTCATTCGCACGGCCGACGACGGCATCGACGTCATTCCCTCACACAAACGCTTCAACCGCGTCGACCAACGCCTCGACCAACACGCCGACTACCTCGAAGCGTCCAAACCCCCCGAGTGGGAGTATCCCCGATACAAACGCTTTTTCCAAGTCCTCCAAGACAACGACATTCAGGACGAGTACGACGTCATGCTCGTCGATCCGAACGCGAAAGCCGACGAAGGCTACTATCTCGCCCTCTACGCCACCCGCAACATCCTCATCCCTGCCGAACCCACGCGCGGCGGCATCGAGAGCATCGCCGGCGTCGAAGACAGCGCCCGCAACTTCGCCGAAGAGATGGATATCAACATCACACTAAGCGGTGTCGTTCCATCGAAAGTCGACGCCGGAAAGAAGATTCACAAAGAGTACCTCACTAAGATTCACGAGCAGTATCCGGCTCCAGTCTACTTCAAAAACCTCGGTGCGTTCGAGAAGGCCGAGGAGAACTACGAGACGGTGTTTTCTCAGCTGAAGGACGGCCGCATCCGTGACTACAACGCGGACATCATGCCGAAGTTCCGCACCCTCGCATCGTACATCTACCATCGCGCGGGCCAAGACCTCCCTAACGGCGGGTGGCCGCGAGAAGATCTATTCCACGGGAACGACATCTGGGGAGAAGTCGACCTCTCTCAGCTGACAACTGGCGGTCCCGACGCCGCTGAGGTGTCACAATGAGCTTCGAGTCAGGCGGCGATATGGAGAACCCGTTCGAGGACACAAATGACGAAGGCGACGACACTCAAGCCGACGAATCAGTAGAGATGGACATGGAAGACACGCAGCCTGTCGAGGACGACGAATCGACCAACGAGACCACTGGACAGGCGTCGAGTAATACGAGGCGCGACGACTTACGTGAAGCCGGTGTCGGACAAGAATCCGAGACCGGAGTCGACTACATTAGCGACCTTAAATCCGGCCGCAGGCACTCGAACGAGCAGCTCGCGAGAGCACTCATGCAACCGGAGTATCACTCCGAGTCGCCGCCAGTCCCCTACGCGACGTGGCGAGATGGAACGTCGACGGCACGCGACCGGACCACGCTCGAACTCAACCCGGACGTCGACGACCTTGTCCGAAAGGCCCAAACCGAGTTCGAGGACCGCTATGGCACGAACATCACAAAGGCCGATCTTCGCGAGTTCGCGATGGTGTACGGCCTCGCACACCTCGATGACGTCTTCGAGATGGCTGAAGAATGGGGCATCCAGTACGACAACTGAACCTATGCGCTTCCGTAATTGGCTTCGAACTGTTCCTTGACGTCATCAATATACAGACTTGTGAGCATATCCTTGCCAACTCTAAAGACGAATGGTCCATCCGTACATGAGGAGAAACCTGAGTGGTAGAACTCAGCCAGATACGCTCTAACCAACTATCTAGTAAGGCTTTCAATTGTTACCGAATTATTGGTAACCACCAGATGTACGAGGTGCTCGACGACACGGCAGCCCAGGTCATCCTCGCCATCAAAAGTGGTGACTCCATCCGGCGTGTCGCTCAGCACCTCCACAGACCGTACGAGACGGTGAGACAAGCCGTCAACCGTCTCGAAGACGGCAGACCTACGTCCACTATGACGACGGCCTCTCTGTTGTCGACCAGCGCGTGAGAGAAGCCGCGCGCGAGCTGGTCGCGGCAAGCGCCGGCGTGAGTCCACCCTCCATCGAGGAGGCATACATCATCCCGCAGTTCGGTGACTGGCCGTTCGCGTTCACGCGGATCGACACCATCTACGTCTGGATACAGGGCGGCTACCAGGTCAGCCGCGATCCCGACGACTACCCGCTCTTCATCGCTGTTCACGAGCAAGACGTCGACGCCTGGGAGACGTTCTTCGAATCGTTCGGGCTACCAACCACCTTCGAGCGCCAGCCCAGCGACGAGATCGATGGACCACTGCAGATCGTCCTCGATCCACAGACGTCACTCGAAATCGAGGACGTCGAAGGCTACCTGGTTATACCGCGCGAGGACACGATCGAGTACATGCGCGAGCACTACGCGCAGTTCCAGTCGGCGCTCGCGATGCTTGACCGTATGTACGACGACCTCGATCTCGGTGTCACTAGAGGCGAGGATCTCAAGCATGGCTCTCGGAGTGATTTCGGGGCATCGGCTGTCTCTGTTGAGACAGTCACGGCACTCCAGCAGTATCTGTCTGATCAGGTCGAACAGCTGCGGTGAAACAGCTTAGAGAGCCCGCGGATCAATATCAACGACGCTGGCAAAGGCAACGTTCTCCTGAACCTGCTCGATTTCGACGGTCGGCTCATCACCGGGTTGGCCACCAGGAACGATCACAACGTATCCACGGTCAACTTTCGCGATTCCATCACCCTGGTCGCCGGTTGTCTCAATTGTCACGTCCCGAATTTCGCCCTCCTCAACCGGCGGCCCAGAAGATCCACGCTGTCGGTCAGATTGGGCACGATCTGCGGACGCGGGCTCGTGCTCGTCCTGCGCCGTCGTGGGTGAGTCGAAGACAGCGATCCGATACGTTTCGCCGAGGGAGACAGTGTCATGATTGAGCTCCCCGGACGGAACCTCGACAACGTATGTCCCGTCCCGTTCGTGAACAGTCGCGCTGAAAACAGAGCGAAGCGAGTCCGGAATTTCGACCATTCGATGGTCCAATACTCGGCTGGTAGAGAACTTAACTCCATGGAAACGGCACGAGACAGCGACCTCCTGTATTGACGGGTAGTGCGGTGAAGCCACCGTTCTACCGCGATTGAACGTGAGAAGATGTGTTCTTGTTCGTACGGCCACATGGGATCTGCAAACGTCACGTCGAAAGAGGGTTAACCAACATCTCGACTCAACAAACCGTAGTTGTTGGTTAATACTATGAGGTACGGTAATCGCAGCGAAGATATCGAAGGGTAACAGGATCGCTGACAGGGGGCAAAGAACCCTACGACAGCTTACGAATAGGCGTCGTTGAACTCGCGTTCACGGCGCATCAACTCCTCGACACCATGCTCGAGGATCCCGCGTCCCATCGCTGTTGGCCGATAGTACGTGTAAAAGCCCTGGCTGTCAGCGGTTCGTCGCTGGCGCTTGTCGACGAGCCCCACATCAACCAGTTCGTCGAGGTGGTAGTGGAAATTGTGCGGCTCGACGTCGACCACAACCTTGAGGTCAGCAGCACTCAGTTCGTCGTTCGCGACGAGTGTTCGCAGGATGCGAAACCGCGTCGGGTGGCCGATCGCCTGTTGCATCGTGAGATACTCCTCGAGCGTCAGCCCGCTCTCCTCAGGGAGCGGCGGCTCCGGCTGGCGAACGTCCTCTGTTGGCTGGCGATCGGTTTCGGACATTGAGGGATGCCTCGGTTCGAGAGTTGGGACGCCACATACTTAGTCGTTCTCTACTAGAATATTCCTGAGAACACCGATATTTATATACTACTGTTCCGAATCGACGACTCGAATGCGGCAACGGATTATCGACAATCTCTCCCGGGCCACTGAAGATTCGGACGCCCTCACTCCAGCCCGGCGCGAACAGTTTCTCGTCTATCTGATGGGGCCGTACCGGACGTTCGACGTCGACGCGCTGCTACCGGCGGACGCGGATGTCGAAACCGACGTCCCGTCGTTCGCGACGTGGGACGAGGCCAGCGGCGAGTACGCTGAAGATGAGGTCTTGCGCCTCCTCCAGGAGACACGAGACTGTCTTCGCGACCGTGGCTTCAATGCCTTCCTCGCGATTGACGTCGGGATCTCGCTCGATGAGATGGATGCCGCCACACAAAGTATTGCCTTCGCGCAAGCCAGCAATGCGACGATTTTCATCGCCCCACAGGTAGGCGATAATCTCGGCGTCGGGATCGAGATCGGGAGCGTCCTTGAAGATCTGCTGTCGACAGCCGGAATGCAGGGACCGGCGGCCGACGCGACTCCACCAGAGCGCACGCGGCGGGTGATGGTCGCGACCGAACCATCGGTTCGAAGTGCCATGCTTGGGGCGGTCCACGCACGCTGGGACGCCAGCGTCCGGACGTTCACCGATGCCGCGGACTGCTGTCGGCTGTGCGCGCAGTTCTGTACCCACATTCAGAACGAAGAGCTCTATGGCTCGCTTGAGAGATTGGGATGATTCCGCCCCAAGCAAGAGAGGTAATATAGATTTCACGAAGGTCTCCCATGAGAGTTCCTCGAAAGACGAGGGGTGCCGGGAAGACCTACGCTCAGGAAATACGGAGTGTTGGATCCGGAGGAATCGAGAGCGGCTCCACTGCTTCTCAAGAATACCGGTGACTCGAGATCGCGGAGGGGCAGCCCTATCGATTTGTTGTGTGAGAGACCAACAAACTGTGTGGACCCACCCCTATCGACTTGTTCACGTCAGCGACGAAACTGAGTCGTCGACAACACCCTCGCCCCTATCGATTTGTTCGAGGGATGAGCTACTTTTTGAGCTGTGCGTTCACGACGGTGCGGAGTTCGTCGTCGTGGACGTCGTCTAGCCGC
This sequence comes from Haloarcula sp. 1CSR25-25, assembly GCF_032027985.1. Taxonomy (NCBI): domain Archaea; kingdom Methanobacteriati; phylum Methanobacteriota; class Halobacteria; order Halobacteriales; family Haloarculaceae; genus Haloarcula; species Haloarcula sp. 1CSR25-25. The sequence continues at coordinate 32,780 of NZ_JAHYBW010000011.1, read as the reverse complement.
GAATCTTCCCGGAGCGTCTCAATAATGGTCTCCGGATTCTCACCAAACGTGAACTCGAGATAGCTGCCCGAGTGTGGCCCCTGACTTTTCCGCTCTGTCTCAACCAAGGAATACGTCGTGAGTTCCTTCATCTTATTCACGTACGTCTCCTGGTGGTACTGATCCGAATCAAGGGTGCCGGTCAGGTACTGATATACTCGGTATCCGATCGGGCTTATCGCTGCACCAGTTCCGGTTTCACACGCTACAGCTGCAGTCGCGAAAAGACAGAGCTTCTTCTGTGTGCTGATCCCACGAGTCACCTCTAACACGCGGTTCTTCTCAACTTTATCCTGAGCTTCTCGAACGTGCTCTTCACGGATTTCGTTTGCACCCGTTTTTTCTGCAATCGACCCCGCTGTTCGCATCAGGTCGATCGCCTTCCGTGCGTCCCCGTTGGTTTGCGCGGCGAAGGCTGCTGCAAGAGGGATGACGTCGTCACTGAGTGCATCCTCGTGGAAGGCATCTTCCCGAGCCCAGAGAATTTCCCGGAGCTGGTTGGCGTCGTAGTCACTGAAGTGAACGTCCTCGGGGGTGAACGAACTGAGAGCTCGACTTCCCACGCTCTCCATCATTTTCGTGTCGTTCGTGATCGCGGTCACGGAGACTTGGGCGGTGATCTCGTTAGTACTTCCAGCGCGAGAGAGCTGATAGAGAAGTCGGGAGAAGGCTGGTTCGTCCTTATCGCGACGACCGACGAGCATGTCGAGTTCGTCGAGGATGAACACGACTGTATCGTAGTGTTCGTTGATGAGGCGGTAGAGTTCGCGCCATTTTTTCTTGTTTGGAACCCCGTGCTCTGGGACATCGACAGTCGTTCCGATGTCGTTCGACACCTTTCGCGCAAGTTCGTAGACGGCTGCGCCGAGGGTCCCCACGTTCTGGCAGTTCATCTGAATGACGCCGAACCGGATATCACGACTTTCACAGAGTTCGACGATATTCTGGCAGACAGCGTTGATGATGAGAGATTTCCCGGTCCCGGAAGGGCCATAGAGGAGAAGATTCGGTGGCCGCTCGTTACTAATCGCAACGCGAAGGTGCTGAGTGATATCAGTGAGCTGGGTGTCACGACCGACGATACGTTCTTCGTCGACGATCTCGTTCGGTTCGAGGAGCGACCGGTTCTTGATGAGACTCGCGGCTTCCTCCTGCTCGAGAATGAGATCTTTGATAGAACCCGTGGACTCAGGGGTCTCCTCGGGACCAGGATCCGTGGGCATACCGAACCCCACTCTATCAGGATACTAAAAGATTCCCCTGTCGATTTCTTTTCTACCGGTACGGCGTTCAGAACCGGGATATCAGAGGGTTACACCGCTGTCTTCCGCGACCCCCGACGATTTGTTAGGAACCCTTCGTCTGGACCAATCCAGGAGAACTCCCGAACACCCTCTCACCCCTATCGATTTGTTCTGACCACAAAGGAGGGGTGGGGGTGAGAGAGTTCCCGAACGGACTAACAGTCCATCTCCGTCACGAATAGCACGGAATCGAGAGCTGCTTTCATCTTCTCTTTCTCTTCTTTCTAGTTCTAGTTCTAGCTAGCTAGTAGAACACACCTCTATCGACTTGTCCTAACTACACTCCTTCACTCTATTTCTTTCCTGATCAAGTATATAAACACGGATTGGGAAAACCAGGTGACGAACAGTGGGTTCAGGCATATTGTAGGTATCAGGGCGGGACGTCTTGCTATCCCCTCAGTTTCCCAAGTGAACTACTCTACACTCACCGCTATCGGTTTGTCTAATGCTACTCCAGTCTACCGAATCTAGTAGAAATCGAGCTAATAAAGACTGATACGGTTAAATGATCTCATCCAGATGTGCCATATCCTCGTGAGTTCCTCGTGATCAACTCTCCCCTCCCCGCCCTTACTCGCCAGAACAAATCGATAGGGGTGGGTGTGTGGTCTTATCGACACGGTCGCGATAGATGCAGCCGATCGTGTATAGAGCCGACTCTATACTCGATTTCGGCATTTTCGTCCCATTGGTTCAATACTAGTCTTTCGTGTATGCCTCCCCGCTGAACAAATCGATAGAGGTGACCCTCCGTATGCTGGTGGTTTCGTTGAACAAGTCGATAGGGGTGCGTCTCACCAACTACTCAACCGACGTCAGAGATCTCGACCTCAAGTCTTCTTTAATGGCGATGGTACCGCAGACATGTAGGAATTCATTCAATTCGCTACAGACCGATTCGCATTTGAGCGAAACGCTTTTTCACGCAACACTCGAAATCTGTGGTAATGAGTACGTCCGACCACACGCCAAGCGACCTGGAGTCCGTTCGGGAGCGGCTCAACGTGGTCACCCAGGAGACGCGGTTCTCGCTCCTCCAGGACATCCTCGGGCATCCGTCGGAACTGCCGACACTGAAGGAACTCGACTACGTCAACCCGAACAAGAGTCAGACGACGATTCGCCAGCACCTCCAGCAGCTCGTCGACGCCGGCATCGTCATGGAGGTGCTCCTGCCCGAGGACCGCCGGCAGAACGACCTGCCGTACAAGTTCTATGGGCTCAGTGAAAGTGGTCGGCAGTTCCTCGAGGAACACAAGCTCCTCCGGGCACAAGACACGCTTCTAGAGATATATGACCGGGTTGAGAAGACGGACGACATCGAACGGTACGAGACTGCCCCGCGACCCGAGCGCTAACAGCTCTCGTCTTTCACTTCGCAGATGGGGTGTCACCCCGAACAACTGGGCAGCCGACTGTGACGTTCTCTCGTCTATTCGCCGGGATTGACGGGACCTTTGTACTGAGAGCGGATCTTGTCGCCGTCCCGCCACTGCCAGTAGTAGTAGCGGTTATCGTTGATCTCCTTGATCGTAATCGTCGCCTTCGATGGAACGTGATCCGGGAGGTCGTCTGATCGTTCTTCGATCTCGTCTTCATCCTCCGCCTCAGCAAGGCGATCTTCACGCTCACGGTATTCAGCGAGTTTCTCAGCGTAGCTCGCGATGTGGCGAAGGAGTTCGGGCGAGTAGTCGTCGAGAGTATCGACGACGTCAGGGGGAAGGTCTGCTGAGGGCGTCGGTGGCTCGTAGGGCATGGGCTGACCAGTGTTAACCAACACAGACGCAAAAGGCATAGTTTTGTTGGTTAAATCACTATCAACGGTTCTCCTGCACCTGTAACACTACTCGAAACTCTATATCAATGAGTTTCACCTGATGTTACAGCCCCCGAGGACTCTCGAACACTGGACGATCCTACGAGTTCGAGGGGAGCCGTCCATCAGGTCGTGGAACCCGCCCTTGTTTGATCTCGTGATCGACTCGCCGGAGATGTTTACAGCCGCCCTCGGGCGTTCGTTTCCTCCAGTCTGGACACGTGCAGGACTCGCTGATCACGTCGACCTCGTACCAACTCCCGGACGCGGATTGCACCTCGTAGCGACCGCCTTTTTCGAGCAGCGAGACGGCCATCTCCTCGTCGACGGCGCGTCTGGTGCGTGGTTCCAACTCGCCGTGTTGGTTCGCGTGCTCCGTGACGATCATTCGATCGCGAACGTCGCCAGTTCGTCCACCGTCAGGCGCGACGGCAGCCGGACCGTGGAGACGATCCTGCAGGAGGTCTTCGACCGGATGGCCTTCCGACCACAGATAGTGCACTTCGCGACGTTCACGATGGTCGTAGGAGCCGCAGGCGGCGGCGCTGCCGGCCCAGACACGCCACGCGCCGAGTGTAGCCATCACGTCGACGATGATCCGCGGAACGGTCTCGTACTCGTCGGGGTAGAAGATTCGGAAACGGGTACACTCTTCTCGGGGTGAGGCGTCGTCCCACCACTCGACGTCGTCGCCCCAGCTGTCGAACATCGACTCGTCATCTCCGTACCCGACGGTCACGCCGTCGATCTGTGGCACGTCCACCGACATTTCATCAGCTTCGCCTTCGAGCAGTCGGAGCACGGCGTATCTGAGATACTCGTGTTCCGGATGGTCGGTCGACTGGGCGACTTGGTCGTGGTATTCTGCGACTCGTTCCGCCTCCTCGAGAACGGTAGTTAGGTACTGGTCGGTCATGGGTCGATGGAGACGGGAGTGCGCCTCCGCCCCTCGGCGGGCGCTGATAAACTTAACCAACGACGACCCGTATTAACGTCCGATTGTTGGTTAACTGGAACGGACCACGAGTTCAGTCCTCGGCAACTATGCCGATAATCTCCTGGGCGGTCGAACTGATTCGACCGAGCCGATCCTGGATCACCTCCGCATCGTCGTTCTCCCACGCGGCGAGGTAGAACGCTGACCCGCTCGTGTCCAGTCCGAGAAACCGACCAACGATGTACGCGACGGCTTCCGCTTCGACTTCGCGTTTCGCTCTCTCGGTGTCGTCGTCGACGTCGAAATGCAGTAGCGCGTGAGCGTACTCGTGAATCAGCGTCACCGCGAGGTCGGCCTGATTCGCTCTATCTTTCGCTTCGACGACGGGTTGGCATTCGTGGAGGTTCCGGTGTTTGCAGACGCCTTTTGCGTCGCCATGCTCCCACTCAGCAGCGTTGACGACACGGACGTCTATATCGAGCGTAGTTGCTGCATCGAGGAGTGCTGGCACCAGGTCGTCGGCGTCTCCAGCTGCCTCGGTTTCCAGCTCGGGGAGCGGTTCGCCCTCGGTTTGAGACACATCGAAGACGGCAGTTGGTTTGAATCCAACCAGTCCTTTAGACCACTCCTCGGGCGGTGTCTCGTCGTAGTCACAGTCGCTTTGCTCGTGGTAGCTCGGTGAGTTCTCGCACTCGGGGCACTGCTTCGTAATAATGGGTGCCCAGATCCAGATCGCCTGTTCGCCTTCCTGGACGTACCGGTCGAACTCGTTCCGCCAGGTGTTGTAGCCCGCGACCTTCGTCGCCTCGGGGCACTGCAGCTTGATGAGCAGCGTGTTGCGATGGGAGTAGTCGTGGAAGCGACTCTGGACGTTGAGCCACTCCTGAAATTCCTCGCTGGCCTGGGCCTCGTCAACGTCGTCGACGAGCTCGTCGATCCAGGCTTCGATGGTACTGTGCATCTCGTCGTGTCGCGTGTCGGTCTCTTCGAACGAGACCGACGGCTCACTGGCTGTAACCATTGTATTCACCGAATCGAGTTCACGGCGAGTGCGTCAGTTCAGACGCGCCGCACCCCTCGGGGGCGCACAACAAACAACGGCGCTGCTGAGAGGGGTATATCGAGGTCGCTGTCGGAGGCTGGGATTAACAACGGTGCGAAGGTACCGTCGAGAGTATGGGGCTCGTCGACGTGCTTCGCGGGGTCATCCGAACCAGCACGGCCGATACGGCCACGCTGTATGAGTGCCGCCACTGTGGCACGACCCTCTCGGTCGACGCCGAGACGTGTCCGACCTGTGGTGGCGAGGACGTCGCCTGCTACCGATTCTAAGTAGGTCTTGCTCGGACCGCTACACTCGTTGCCGGCACAGCTTGAGTGATCGTGTTCGTTCGGCCCCCCTCGGTGTGAATGGGGAAATCTGGTTATCGGAGCGCTGCTTTCTCGTCAGCGAAGCCGACCGCAACGAGATACGCGAGGAACGCGTCGAACCGCTCGACGTCGCTGGGTGTGTCCGTCGCGAGGTGTCGCACCCACTCAATGGCCCACTGGAACGCGGGGTCTGTTCCGCCTTTGCCGTGGATATACCACCACCGAGCTGCTTTCAGGACGACGAGCGGATTCGTTGGTGGCTGCTCACCGGCGAGGCCACGCGTGATCGACTCGATCTCCTCGGGCACCCCGGCGGGATCGACCTCGCCTGATTGCGTGTTCGCTACGTCGACTGGAATTGCATCGACCGAAACGTCGTTCGTACGCTGTTGCTGACTCACCATCGAGCCCTCGCCCTCTCTGGAGGGCGCGACAAACCGCTCGTAGCGTCACGTAGGCGGAAAGTAGACGCTTTGCTCGCCGGCGATCTCCTCGAGGTTGTTTCGGTGCCGATGCGAGAAGTAGCACTCGTAGCTGCAGTAGCCACAGGTATCACCGGTGTCGTACTCGGCGACGAAGGGACCGCGCCGGGTCGTCCAGACGTTCGCTCCGCAGTCGGTACACGCAGCACTATCGAGATCGGTCGGCGATGGGCCTTCGTACTCGATCTCGAGAGTGTCGTCGTGTGGGGTCGCGTCGGGCCAGACACCGTGAGACTGCCAGAAGGCCTTGAGGCGGGCGAGACTGTGACGGACCGTCTTCCGAACCGTGACGTGGTCAGCGTTGCGACCGCTATCATCCCAGCCGTCAGCCGTCCAGAACTCACCGAACTGCGCGCCGCGATGCAGCCCGTTCCAGTCAAGGCCGACGATGTCGGCTGGTTGCTCGTCCGTGAGCGTCGGTCGGGTCAGCTGTCGGATGGCTTCGAGTTGTTTTGGTGGACTCCCGCCGAGGATATGGACGCGCCGACCGCGCCAGTCGGCCGGATCAGAGAACTCGTGGGCCAACCGGTCGGCGTACCCACGCGAATAGCCAAGAACGAGATCCTTGGGAATTGCGTCGATCACCGCTTGAGACTTTGGGACGATGATGAGCTCGGCCTCGGGGTAGCTGGCGTGAATCTCACGAGCAGCAGCGACGTGGTCATCGACGTCGCCGCGTTCGTAGATGTCGCCGATGACGCCGACCTGTGGTTCTTGCTCGAAGAACCGATCGACGAACCGATCCAGATCGGGGTTCCGAAAGTCGTTGTCAAGCATCCCGACGGGGAGGGTGAGATTCTGATATTGGTTCTCCTGATACCCGCAGTCCTCCCGAAAGCCGGGAAGGAAACCGAGCTTATAGGCATCCAGAGTGAACGGGGCTCGATGGAGGAACGCCAGGATGTCGGCTTGTCTGGCGGCAGCGATGTCGCTAGCCGTTCTGGAGTCTGTACTCAAATCGAGGGACATGATTGGAGTCACGAGGCCGCTGTTGGCCGCCCCGCGCCCCTTCAGGGGCCTGAAAAACCGAGGCGCAGTCTGTTAACCAACAATGGGAAACCCACGCGGAGCTTGTTGGTTAATAACAGAGCTTACTCTTCGTCCTCACGCAGCTCTTCAGCCTTCCACTTGAGCCGGCGCAGAATCTGCGTCCGATTCTGATGGGCGTTCTCGTAGGCAACGCACTCCTGGAGGGTTTCCATATCCGGGATCGTCGCGATCCCTGCCTTGATCAGGCGTGTGTTCGGTGCTTCCAGACGCTTCTCTGGAGGGAATTCGTTACTCTCTTCGTCGTTAGTGGTCCCCATCTCAAAGAGCCTCCACCTCTTTGGGGCCGACACAAACAACTCTCCGGACGATGACGCCCATCTCTAATAGGGATAAACCGATACAACGGTTGCCGTAATGGTCATGCCCCGCGAGTGGTTACAGGCCCGTATGGAGCGAAAGACGATCTCCGTCACCGGGATGTCGTGCAACGGGTGCGAACAGAACGTAGAGACCGCCCTGCGAAACCTCGATGGTGTGAATCGCGTTGAGGCCGACCACGAAGCTGACACGGTCGACGTGGTCCTTGAGGATGGAGTCGCAGACGACGATGTGAACGCGGCAATCGAACAGGATGGCTACGACGTGGTGGCTTAATCGGCCGTCACTCGACCGTCTTCCCGCTCGCCGTCGGTGCGTTCTTTTAGAGCGAATTCGGTATTGACACCCTTACCGGAGAGGAGCTGGCCAGCGAAGCTGTTGGCCAGCACCGCCGAGACAGACAGCACCATCGCGAGCATCGCGAACACGGGGTGAACGAGCCCTGTGGTCGCGGCGGCGACGCCGACACCGTTGAACGCGAAGGCCGTCACGAGATTCTGGCGAGTCTTCCGATAGCTCTCCGTGCCGATCTCGTAGGCGTCCACCACGCCACCGAGCCGGTCACCCATCAGGACGATATCCGCCGATTCGATGGCGATGTCGGTGCCGGCGCCGATGGCGATCCCGATATCGGCCTGGGTGAGTGCCGGCGCGTCGTTGATGCCGTCGCCGACCATCGCCACACGGTGGCCAGCTTCCTGCAGGCGACCGATCTCCTCGCGTTTCTCGTCGGGCAGCACGTCGGCCATGACGCGGTCGATACTGACCTCCTCGGCGACCGCGTTCGCGGTGCGCTCGTTGTCGCCAGTGATCATCACGGGCGTGATGCCGGCGTCTCGCATCCGCTGGATGGTCGCAGCGGCGTCGCTCTTGATCTCGTCACCGATACCGATCAGACCGAGTAGGTCACCGTCACGAACAACTCCGGCAACGGTGAGGCCGCGGCCCTGAAGTCGCTCAATGTCGTCGCTCCCCTTCGAAAGGTCAATCCCCTTGCCGCTGAGCCACCCCGGTTTCCCGACCAGCACGTCGTCGCTGCCGACGATCGCTCGGACGCCCTTGCCGGTCACCGAGTCAAAGGCGTCGGGATCCGCGTACTCGACATCTTGCTCGTCAGCGAACTCGAGGATCGCATCGGCGAGCGGGTGTTCGGAGAACGCCTCTGCACTGGCCGCAGTCGTGAGTACATCCACCTCGTCGGTGTCGAACGCGACGACTTCACTGACGGCGGGTTCGCCGACGGTGATGGTGCCGGTCTTGTCCAACACGATGTGGTCGACGTCGGGAAATATCTGGAAGGCGTCGCCGGAGCGCATCAGAATGCCGCGATTCGCCGCCTTCCCGCCGCCCCGGATGAGGGCGAGCGGTGTCGCCATCCCGAGCGCACACGGGTAGCCGAGGACGAGGACCGCCAGCGCTGCGAACGCCCCGCGCTGGACGTCGGAGGCTGCCCCCCACGCGAGCGGTGCAACCACCCAGAAGAGAACTGAGAGCGCGGCAATCGTCAAGACGCCTGGGACGAAGTACTTGAGGATGCGGTCGGCGAGATGGATGATGCCGGGTTTCATCGCCCGCGCCTCCTCGATCTCGCGTGCCACCTGATTCAGGAACGCGTCCTCGCCGGTTGCAGTTACCTCGATGAGCAGCGTCCCGGTCTCGTTGACGCTGCCGCCGATCACCTCGTCGCCTTCGGACTTCTTCTCGGGGATGGACTCGCCGGTAGCGACCGACTCGTCGACCGTCGATTCGCCCTCGACGACGGTGCCGTCGACGGGGATGTTCTCGCCGGGCTTGACGCGGACGCGATGGCCAACGTCGAGGTCGTCGATCGGGACTTCCTCGACATCGCCGTCGTCGGTGACTCGGCGTGCCGTGTCGGGTTGGAGATCGAGGAGGCTCTGGACGGCTTGGGAGGCCCGAGTGCGGACGATGAGGCTGGTGTACTCCGAGAGGATGTGGTAGGTGGTGATGAACACGGAGACGGCGAAGAAGTGGACGGTCGGGAAGCTCGGGAAGACGAACAGGCCGAGCAGTCCGCCGACGAGCCCGGCGAACGAGCCCGCTTCCAGGAGGACGTGCTGGTTGAAGATCCCCCGGCGCAGGCTCTGGTAAGCTTTCTGTTTGATGTATCGTCCTGGGCCGAACATCGTCCCGAGCGCCAGCCCGAGAGTCACGAGGTCCATCGCGAGCGACGCTGACTCGAAGCGCCCCATCACGAGGATCATCCAGCCCATCAGCACAGCAACGACGATGGATGCGCCGCCGGCGAGCAGGAGGCGGCGCTTGCCGTCGGCGAGCTCGGCCTGCTGTTGCTCGTATCGTTTCGCTTTGTCCGGGTCGCGGATGGTATAGCCGAGTTCCCGAAGCGTGTCCTTCACCTCGACCTCGCTCAGGCGGTCGTCGTCATACTGAACGAGGACCTCCTCGTGGGCGAGACTCACGTCGACGTCCTCGACGCCGTCGGTCCGGCTGTAGGCCTTCTTGATGCTCTCGGCACAGAACGAGCAGGACATCCCCCCGACGTTGAATTGTTCCTGTGTCGTTCCCATTGTGGTCGCTAGTTACCCAGCGAAGTGGATAACCATTACGACTAGAGTTATAGCGGTATCGAATAACTAAGACTGCTGTCGAGTGTGTGGCGTTACTCTTACTATCGTCGTTCCCCTACGTCCTCACAAGAATGGCGCTCCTCGAATCCGACGTGCCGATCCGTGAAGTCGTGACGACGGATCCGGAGAAAGCGAAGGCACTGGAGAACGACGTTCGGGCGAAGATCCTCGATATGCTCGCGACCGATGAAATGACGATCGAGGAGATCCACGACGAGTTGCACCGTCGCGGCGAGGAGAAGGCCGAGACGACAGTGCGTCACCATGTGAACGTCCTGAAGGATGCGGGGATGGTGGAAATCGCTCGTCTGGAAGAGGCTGGTGGAGGGACACGGAAGTACTACAAGTCGAACACGCGAGTCTTCTCCTACGATCTTCCGGAAGGCGCCGACAATAACCTCGCGCAGGCGCAGTCTACCGCGTCCGAAGAATTGACTGCCCTCATCGAGACGTTGTATGCGGACCACGGTACCGAGATTGAGGCGGTTGCCCGCGAAATGAAGCCTTGCGAGTACTGCGACACCCAGCATTACGAGGAGTTCATGGTTCGCGAACTCCTGAACCGTGCCCTCATCGAATTAGGCGAGAGCGGCACGCTCGACGATGTGTTCTCGACCGAGGACTGACGCTCACTCGATACAGCAGCTCATTTTGGACGTATTCCGACGGAACGCCTGACAGGCGTGTTTGAACGCCTCGGAGAACGTTGGGAACGGGTGGACAGTATTGATGATGTCGTCAACGGTGAGACCGAAATTCACCGCCAGCGTGGCTTCCATGATCATGTCGGCGGCGCGGGGGCCGACCATGTGGACGCCAACAATCCCGTCGGTCTCGTGGTGCTTCACCACCTGGACGAGTCCATCCGTGTTCTTGACGGCCTTTGCCCGAGGGACATCTTCCATCTGAACCGTCCGGCAGGAACAGGTACCGTGTTCGTCCATATATTCACGTTCAGTTGTCCCAACGACTGCTACCTCGGGACTGGTGAACACGACTGCGGGGACTGCATCGTAGTCGATGCTGACGCCCTCGTTGCCGAAGGCGTTCTTGACGGCGTGATTGCCCTCCTTGGCGGCGACCGTCTCCAGTTCGGGCTCGCCGATCACGTCCCCCGCCGCGTAGATGTCGGAATTGGTCGTCTGGAAATGCTCGTCGACGCGAATCGCGCCATCGGATTCGGTCTCGACGCCGACTGCTTCCAAGCCGATGTTCTCACTGTTGGGCTGGACGCCGGTTGCGACGAATAACGTCTCTGCGGTGAACGCTTGCTCCTCGCCCTCGATGACAGTCTCCACAGCGACGCCCTTCTGACCAGGGTCAGCACCACTGTCGGTAGCCACATCCTGAACCTGCTGGAAGTCGTTACTGGTCACGACATCGATTCCCTCCTCATTGAAGGCTCGTTGCATCTCCCGGCCGAGCTGACCTTCCATATCTGAGAGCACGTGACCGGAGCGCTGGAGAATGGTTACGTCGACGCCGACACGGTGGAGGATCTGGCCCCACTCCAGCGCGATGTATCCGCCACCAAGGATCACGATGCTCTCGGGGAGGTCGCGCCCCTCGAGGATGGTCTCGCTCGTGTAGTAGTCGACGTCGTCGAGGCCGTCGATGGGCGGCGCCCACGGTGAACTGCCCGTCGCGACGAGCGCCTTCTTCCCAGTAATGTGCGCGCCCTCGTCGGCGCCGTCGACGACCTCAATGGTCGTGTCGTCCATCAGCTGGCCGTAGCCCTCGTAGATGTCGGTCTCGAAGTGCTCGGCGACGTCGACGTAGTTCTCCTGCCGGAACCGCTCGACGAGTTCGTTGGTGCCGTCGAGTGCGTCGGCCCAGTCGACAGTCGGCTCTTCGGGATATGTGACGGCGTCGAAGGGATTCTCCGACGCTGCAGCGCCACTCTCGGCGACGGCGAGTAGATGCTTACTCGGGACACAGCCGACGTTCACGCAGGTCCCGCCGATCGGCAGGCCGGTGTTCACCATCGCCGTCGAGAGATCTCTCCGGCTCGCTTCGGTGATGGCGGCGAAGGCAGCGGCTCCGCCGCCGAGGATCACGAGATCATAGTCGGAGGTGTGAGTCATCTATACTGATACTTTACGATGGGAAGTTCTTATACTCCAGAGTCCGAAGCTATGGAGTAGGTTGGAGGCCACGAAGCTATGGCAGATACTACTTCATCGGCGCCCACGTGTGATGTTGAGGGGACGTGCTACTGCCCGCTCACAGGAGTTATCGACACGTTGAGCCGAAAATACGCGATGCAACTCGTCAGCATCATCGGCGCACACGACTCACTGCGGTTCGCGGAAATCGAAGATCATCTTCCGACTGCGAGCACGTCGACGATCTCGAAACGCCTCACTGAGTTCGAGGAGGCAGGACTCGTCTCACGGACGCAGTACAACGAAATTCCGCCACGCGTCGAATACGCGCTAACTGACGAGGGGGATGAGATTTGTTCGAGATTAGAACCCCTTCTTGAGTGGGCGACGGCGAACTCCTGACGTACGGACTCCAGTGAATTTCATCCCACATCTGAGGCTCCTCCATTCAGGTGGGGGTGTTAGCCCCAAGACTATCCTTTCTTCGTGTGCTACTGTGACACATGATAAACCAGGGAGCGTCTGCACCGTCGTTTACTCTTCCAGGTCTCCGTGACGGAGAACAAACCGAGTACAGCTTGGATGAGACAACTGCCAATAATCGGGCTGCGTTGCTGGTATTTTACCCGTTTGATTTCAGTCCTGTTTGTACAAACGAACTGTGTGCGATTCGCGATGCAGAGTGGTTTCAGCTGACGCCGGCGCTTGATGTCTGGGCAATTTCTGGTGACAGCGTCTACGCCCACCGAGCATTCGCCGAGGAATACGGCCTCAATTTCCCGTTACTTAGTGATAGTTCCGGGCGGGTTGCCGAGTCGTATGATGTCTGTTATGACGGATGGGAGAACCACGAGCGCGTCCCGCAGCGTGCCGTGTTCCTCATCGATTCCGAGCAAACGATTCGATACGCCTGGGCGACAGAAGATGCGCTCGAGAAGCCGGATTTCTTCCCTGTTAAAGACGCTCTTGAGACGCTGGAAGCGGAACGCGATGAACTCGGTCCTGAGGATGTCGAATTAGTAGTCGAATATAATGAGGAACCGGAACCGCTCACATAATCTGTTATTTGAGGATCGTTTCAGTGAACGCCGCTCCGATTTTCAGCTCATTGCGTCCTGGAACCGCTCACGGAGCGCGTCCTCCCGCTCCTCGAACTGGTCGATCTTCTCCTGCAGATCATCGTTGACGCGCTCGATGCTCGCGAGCGCCCGCTCGCCGGCGAGTGACGCCTGGGACCCGTCATCGCCGTCTGTCTCCAGCTGCTCCTCGTAAGCGCGTTCGACGCGCTCGATGGTGCCCTCCGGGTTGAACAGGATGTCGTTGGCCGTACGAACGTAGCCGTCCAGCGACGCGCCCTCCTTGCCCTGGAAGAAGTGAGTGAGTGCGTACGTCGCGCCGGAATGGAGCGTCCACATATCGATCTCGATCGGTGAGGCCGCGTTGGCCTCCGCATCGCTCGCAGCGCGCTCGGCCAGGTAGTCCGGGAAGCCCAGCAGGCTGTAGAACTCGGTGACGGTGAACGGCAGGTCCGAAAAGTCGAGGTCGATGTCCTGCGCATCTCGGATGAACCCGAAGAGGTCGTCGGCGACGAGTTCGACCTGGGCGAGAAGCTCCTCCCACCAGGTCCGGAAGTTCCGGATGTCCCCGACGTGCTTGATGACTTCCTTATCGGTGAGCGAGCGCATCGAATTCGAGCAGTACCCGTCCTGAGCGAATCCCTCCACGTAGACGGCGTGCTCACCGAAGAAGTCGTAGCCGGAGGTCACGCCCATCGTGATCGGGTCCGAGCGGCCCGGGAGGCGTACCTCGAGGCCGTCGAACATCACGTCCATGTGGACCTCGCCACCGCCCCGGTAGCGTCGAATCTCGCCGAACATCACGTCCCCGAGCGACGTGTCTTCGATGGTCTCCTCGCGAAGGACGTCCTCGAGGGGCTGGTAGACATCGGCCGGATTGATGATCGAGTAACTGTCTGTCGGGACGTGAAAGAGGGGGTCAGTTTCAGGCTCGCTCTCCGTCGCTTGGTCGCGAGCCCGACCCGGCTCGACGAGGGCGTTGAAGCGCTCCGTCTCGACCCACTCGTCGGTGTAGGGGTTTTGATAGGCCACGGTCGTCTCGACGGCCTGCGGGAGGTCGCGAACCGCTTCGGCGAAGGACTCTGGATCGTTGACCCTCTTCTTCTGGCGGTACCACTCGGGTAGTTCTGTGTCGGTTCGTCCGTCGACGCCAGCGAACACGGTGCTGGATTCTGGATCTTTCATTTTGGGTCACCTCGAAATCGGACTCATCAACCGCGACGGCGCTCTCATCACGCGCCCTGCGCCCCTCTCACGGGCGCAAAAACAGCACCTCTTAACCAACACTCTGCCCAAGAATCCAGCGCTGTTGGTTAATCATCTGGACGATCCCGACACCTGTCTTCAACTCTCGAACTCACTCGTCGGGCTGCCGGTGCCGGCGTACCTGCTCCGGATTCGGCACCCACGGATGGGCCTCCCAGCAGTGGAGAGCGTGCTCTCGTGGTGTGTCGAACAGCGCCTCGCAGGACCCACATTCGTAGGTCATCTCGGGCCAGCGTTCGGTGACGAACATCGCGGTCACCGTCGATCTGATCGGGTCTGGGGCGGTCGACCGCCGAACGTAGTCGTACCCGATCACCGTCCGTCGACGAAGAGCCGACCGCGCTAGCCGTTCGGGCTTGTCCGTTGGGAGATACACCCAGCGGACGAACGCCTCTTCCGACGCTTTTGCCGACGGTTGGAGTATGAACCATCGGTCGTGCTCGTCACAGAAGAGATACCGCTCAGTGCCTCGATTCTGGAGATAGAACGGATCACCACGACCGGGAATCAGTCGAAGCCCCACGGACGGCGAGATCGGGCTGAGAAGCCGGTCTTCAAGTGAGGGCGAGCGGGACACACCGGACGACGTCTCGGCCTCGAACTCGTCGAGCGTCACTTCACCGGTCATGATTCGTCACGATCTGGCCTGTCTACGTCTCTCCTCGCTGTTCGCTCGTTGTCGCGCTCGTGCCGGTCGTTGTATCGTTCGAGTTCCCGGCCGATGCACTCCAGCGCCTCGACAGCCCGTTCGATCAGCTGGTAGGTGGATCGGGAGAGACGAAGAGCGTCCATCAGGTGGCCTCCTCGTCCGGCTTGACGAGGTCGTTGCTCTCGGCGATGAGTTCTTGGACGGCAGGGGCAGGATCAGCGTCGACCGGCAGGGTTCGATGATCGAGCGGAGCCGGATACGCGCGATCACCCTGCGCACAGAGTATGAGTAGCCAGTCCTCGCTTCCCTCGCCAAGGACGACGTAGTGGTCGATGTCCTGGCGCTGGAAGACCGTCCGATCTGTCCGGTTCACGACACTCCAATTCGCCGGCAGCGACGCCGACGGGTCGCCACCATCCGGCGTGAGGGCGTGGTGGTCGTTGAACTCGCCGAGTGCAGCTTCGATGTCGTCGCCGGTAAGATGCCAGCAGTCAGCCGGCCCATCGCACGCCAAGTGACTGATCACCTCGTTTCGGAACTGGATGTAGTGTTGGTGAGCGACGTTCTCGTCGTCATAGTAATCGAGGAGGAGCGCACAGGCGAGCTGCGCCGGCCCGCTCCCCACGTAGCCCCACTCGAATCCCGCCGGGCTGTGTCGTACGAGCTCGAGGCTCCGATCCGGGGTGAGGCGCTCGTGTTCGGTGAGCTTTAGCACGACCGGCGTTCCGTCGACGCGCATGCCGACGTACTCGACGTCGTCTGCTGTAGACTGGCTGTGATTACTCTCATCCTGTACTACCGTTCTTGGATGGGTGCTCGAATCGATCTCCATAGGTCGAACGCGGGGCTTCGGATGCCCCGCACCCCTCTTGGGGGCCGACAAACCACACCGGACGAGCACACCCAAGGAGCCACACCGCTGAAAACGCGGGTCTAGAGCCAGTCACTGACGTACGCGACGTGGCCGGAGGGGTCAGATACTGATCGTTCAATGACTGGTCCGTCGCCTGTTCTCTCCCCCGTTGCAAATCAGCGCTCAGAGCCGTAGACAATTGCTGAGCGGCTTTCATAGCCACACTCCCGACACTCGAACCATCGTTGGATTTTGGCGCCGTCAGCACTCTTCTGGCCGACGACGACCTCGTTGTTCGGGCACTCTGGACAGCGGAGGTCGGGCTCGGGGCGCTTTTCGAGTTCGTCCCGAAGCGATGAGGCGTCCTTCGTCGCGAATCCGCGCGACCACACCGGGTAGCCGTCGACGAGAATCGCCGCCCGCCACTTATGCACGTACGAGTCCGGCGCTCGGTGCAGGACTGCTCGCGCGTCGGTCTCTATATTTCGGTACGCCAGGGTCGGAGTACGGCTCTCTCGCGTCCAATTGGTGAGTCGTGTCATCGTTGTTCCTCGAAGAGACAGCGAGCAGCTGCGTCGTCGCCGGCGAGCGTCTGCTGGTCCTCGGCTGTGTCGGCGAAAAGACTGGACTGCTCACCCTCGGATGTTTGCTCAACTTCGGGTCGATCGTCGACGCCGAACTCACACGCCTCAGGCTGATCAAGACGCGAATCCCGGTCACGATGATCCACGTCAGCGCCGAAGTCCTCAAGCGAGGTCTCAACGCTTGTTTCGGTTACTTCGAGTTGGCCATCGTCACGGAATGCGGTCTGTCGTTGAATCTCGATCTCTGGTCGATCGCTCATCTGGATTGAGCCTCCACCCACCGAGGCTCCGACAGACACCTCCGGGCGTTGGGTCAATCGTCTTGTGCGCGGATTTCGCTGGCCCGCTGTTCAAGCCGGCGGAGGATTTGGACCCGTTGCTGATTCGCGTTCTCGTAGGCGACGCAGGCTCGCAGCGTCTCCATATCGTTGATCGTCACGATACCAGCGTTGATGAGTCGCGTATTCGATGGCTCGAGCCGTTGTTCTGGCGAAAGCTCGCCTTCGTCTGTTGTTTGACCGTCTGGATTGCTCACTGATAATCGCCTCCGCCACTGCTGAGGCGACAAAAAACTCCCCTCGCCGTTACCCGTCTTCTTCCTCGGGTTGGATCTGGCGAGCGTCCTCCGCGAGATCGTGGATGTATTCTCTGAGGGTTTCCATGTCCTCGCGAGCGTCTTCGAGGGTCTTGCCTTTCGCTTTCGCGATTACCTCGTCCTGATCTCTGGTACCGGTTCCACGCTTGAGCTTTACGGTGAGGGAGACGCCGACGTCACTTCGTTCGACGTACTCCGTTCGTGTCGTCTGTTCGCTCGATTCAGCCGATTCGCCATCCGTACGAGATGGTTGGGTATGTTCTGACATGGATTTCTTTCGGTGATTGGTATTTAGATGGACGGTGCGGCCGGCTCGCCGGGTGTTTCGTGAAGGACTGCGTCGATCTCGGGCCCGGTGAGTCGCCAGCGTCCAGCAGACCCAGCACAGTCCAGTTGGCTCACGACCTCGGTTTTGAATGCCTGGTAGTGGTCGAGGGCGAACGCCTCGTCTCCCGTGTAGTCGAGGAGGAGTGCGAGCGCGAGTTGTGCCGGACCACTACCACCATATCCCCATTCGAATCCCGAGGGACTGTGATTCACCAGCGCGAGACTCCGTTCTGGTGTGAGCCGTTCTTGGCCGGGACGTTTCTCAACGATAGCCTGCCCGCTCTGCCGATACCCGACGTAGACGATGTCGCAGCCGCTCGCTGGGCGTGTCTGTTCAATCGAGTGTGTGTCGCTAGGTCTACTCATCGGTCTGTTCGGGAGCTACTCGTTCGAGCACCCCCGCACCCCTCAGGGGGTGAAAAACAGTCACAGGGACTGCTTGCCCCTACGCGAGATGGGAGATATCGGCTGGTTCCTCCACGTCGTCGAATTCACCACGCTCGACCGGCTCCCAATCCTCCCCAGGTGCTGGACTCCACCAGTCGACTTTGTAGGCCCCCGGTGCGCCGAGGATTTTCACCCGTGCCGATCCATCGGGTAGGTCACGACGGAACTTCTCGTCGACGTGAAGGTTCCACGTCGAGTCGGTGTCGAAGCACGCGAGCACAGCCTCCTCGTAGCCACGGTCTTCTCTGGATTCCCGGAGGATGACCTGCGTGTTGCAGTTCTTGCAGAACACTCCCTCGAAGGGAATGTGACTGAATATCTCGTGCCCGCAGACCGGACACCAGAGGAACTCGAACAGTGCTTCGCTGTGGCGGTCGATGACTTCCAGACTCATCTGTGGATCTGGCCCGCTTGAGACGGGCCACCCATCCCGGCCCACAAATAAACGTCATTCGCCGTGAGGGATGTCGATTGGTGCTGTACTGCTGGCAAAGGTTTATCAGACCACACTGTGTATGGTTTTGTATGTCCGCTCCCACGGCCGGAGAAGCCGGAGACGAAGCCGATAATGAGTCTCCTGAAGCTGTTTCTCCTGAGGAGGCACTTGAGATGCTGCCTGACGAAGACGAGTTTGAGGCCGAATTCTAACACTCGCCTTTATTACTCCTGTTTGCTTGCTGTTCGTATAGATGGGCCGACGATACGTCGTGTTCTTTGAGCCAGCTCTGACGAATCTTGATGCGATGGGGAATCATATGGCGACACGGCTGGAAAACCAAATCACGGATTTTCTTGATGCTTGGCGCCCTGAGGCCGCTTTTGCAAAACCGCTGCAGAGTGATTTATGGCAGTTCAAATGGTCTCCTAGAAATGGTAGCGGTGCGAGAGCGTTTTCTGGGTACTTTGCCGGTGACGAACACAACATCGCGCTTGTGCTGGTAACGTTCAAAAAGAATAACGAGGACAAGTTCAATCTCCAACAGAAGGCATTCAATTCTCGTGCAAAGTCATTAAATAGAACACTTGATAGTAAGTCTCCTTCAGATATCGGCACTTGGCTGGAAGACCAGCGGAACAATTCCGATAGAAAAGTTCTCGACGAAACCGATATTTAGCACGGTAAAGGCGGGGATGTCCCCTCAGCGCTCGGCGCCGTACACGATCCTTGAGGGCGCTTCGTACCCACAGTTCCGACACTCGAACCAGCGCTGGACCTTCGCACCGTCAGCCGATTTATCACCGACGACCACGTCACCGTCCAGACACTCCCGACAACTCATCTCGGGAGCAGGTTGGTCGCGGAGAACGTTCCTGAACGCGTTCGCGTCTTTCGTCTCGTACCCCCGCGACCACACTGGGTAGCCGTCGACGAGGATTGCGCCACGCCACTTGTAGCGGTACGAGTCCGGGGCTCGGTGTAGGACAGCCCGAGCGCCGGTCTCGGTATTCCGGTATGCGAGTGTGGGTGTGCGGCTCTCGCGCTTCCAATTTGTGATCCGGGACATCTGTTAGAAGTGGACGTCGGCGGGCACGATCCAGAGCTCCTCGCTCTCCTCCAGCACTCGATCCAGGTGGTCACGGTGACGGATACCGTTCCCATATTCGTTGTACAGGAATATCGTTGGCCCGTCGTAGGCACCGACCTGGTGGAACGCGTGCCGAGCGAGATCTTCGTCGCGCATGATCTCCTCGTTGGAGAGCTCCTCGATGGCCTCTTTCACCCGGTCGAGATTACGCTCGAATTCCTCCTTCGTCGCCTCCCAGCCACGCTCGAGCAGGTCTTCGCCGTCATCGGAGTCGACGGGGGCTGCCGTCGGCAACTCCCCCCATCGTGCCTTCCCCGCAACGGACGTGTCCTCCTCGTCGAAGGTCACATAGTAGTCGAAGACGGCGCCGGCATGTGGGTCCGCGCCGACCAGGCGATCGAACACCGTCTTTCCGGTGACCAGCGCGTCGTCGTGCGTCGATGCCTCTACCAGTGCGTAAATCACCATATGCATCTCGAACACCTCGAAACGCCGACGCATCGGGAGTGATTGCTCGCTCGCTCCTGCTGCGCCGGCACCCATCGCCGGTGCAATAACAAACACGGCTCTCATGAGAACTCATAACTGATGATTGGCATCTGAGGCTGTGTGAATGGCTGAACGTAGTATGAGTGGCTTGAGCTATATTGGGTGTGTGATTGATTAGAACAGAAGGGAACTTTTACGGCTGAATGTGTTTGGAATGAAATGAGGATCGCAACCAAATCGGACTTCTCCTCAACACAGTACTGCTGTTTTCGATTCTAAGTAGTTCCAAATACAAAACCAGATACCTGAAAGCAGTCGATCCTACGCGATTTCACCCGGAACGCGTCACGAGTCGGTCAGAAGTTGCCGAAGCACGTAGTGCAGGATACCGCCGTGTTCAACATATCGCACACCGGCGGGCGTCCCGACCTGGGCCGTCACCGGGAACTCGACCGACGACCCGTCCGACCGCTCCGCAGTCACCGTCAACTCGGCCATCGGCTCCAGCCCGTCGTCCAACCCGTAGATAGCGAAGACTTCTGACCCGTCTAGTCCGAGCGCTTCACACGAGTCGCCGTCCTGGAACTGCAACGGCAGCACGCCCATCCCGACGAGATTGTCCCGGTAGATGCGCTCGTAGCTCTCGGCGATGGTTGCGCGAACGCCGAGGAGGTCGGTTCCCTTCGCCGCCCAGTCACGACTCGAGCCGGTTCCGAACTCCTCGCCCGCCATCACGACGAGGGGCGTCCCCTCCTCGTGGTAGCGCTGGCTGGCCTCGAACACGGTCGTCTGCTCGTCCGTCGGCTGGTGAATCGTGTAGCCGCCTTCGACGTCGTCGAGCATCTGGTTCTCGATGCGGACGTTGGCGAACGTCCCCCGCATCATCACCTCGTGGTTGCCCCGGCGGGCACCGTACGTGTTGAACTCGTGAGGCTCGACACCGTGGTCCATCAGCCACTGCCCGGCGGGGAGGTCCGAGCCGAACGGTCCTGCGGGGCTGATGTGGTCGGTCGTCACCGTATCACCCAGTGTCAACAGACACCGTGCATCCTCGACGTTGGAGACGCTAGGTTTCTCCAGTGGGAAGTCCTTGAAAAACGGCGGTTCCCGGATGTACGTCGAGTCCTCGTCCCACTCGTAGACCTCGCCAGTCGGCGCATCCAACGCCTCCCATCGTTCGTCGCCCTCGAACACGGAGGCGTACTTCTCCTCGAACATCGACGGGTCGACGAAGTCGTGGACGGCTTCGTGGATCTCGTCGCTGTCCGGCCAGAGGTCCGACAGATAGACCGGGTTGCCGTCCTCGTCGTACCCCAGCGGGTCGTGCTCCAGATCGATGTCCATCCGACCGGCCAGCCCGTATGCCACCACCAGCGGTGGGCTGGCGAGGTAGTTCGCCCGCACTTTTGGATGGATGCGTGCCTCGAAGTTCCGATTCCCGGAGAGTACGCTCGTCGTCCAGAGGTCGTGTTCGTCGATCGCGGTCTCAATCGGTTCGGGGAGTGGCCCTGCGTTTCCGATGCAGGTCGTACAGCCGTAGCCCACGACGTTGTAACCCAGGTCTTCGAGGTACGGCAAGAGTCCCGATGCTTCGAGGTACTGGGTGACGACGCGGCTGCCGGGTGCGAGGCTGGTCTTGACGTAGTCCGGGACGTCGAGGCCGCGCTCGACGGCGTTCTTCGCCAGGAGCCCGGCTGCCAGCATCACGGACGGATTTGACGTGTTCGTACAGCTGGTGATGGCGCTAACGACGACGCTCCCGTGCCCGATCTCGATTTCGTTGCCGTCGAGGTTCACTGTAGCGCGCTTCGTGAGGGGTCCCAGATTCTGTTTTTCAGTGTCGCCCGCTTGTTGAACGCCGCCGTCAGTTCGTTCGGCGTCGGTTGGTTCTCCGGTCAACTCGGCCTGGGTGTTGCCGCCCTCTCCGAGCCACCGGGCCAGCGCCTCCTCATCGATTTCATCGAGGGCTTCTTCGAACTCGCCGTGGAGTAACTCCCGGAAGTGGCCCCGCATGTCACCCATCTCGACGCGGGACTGGGGCTTCTTGGGGCCGGCGAGGCTTGGAGTGACTGTCGAGAGGTCCAGTTCGACTGTCTCGGTGTATTCGGGATTCTGCTCGCCGAACAACCCCTGGGCGTCCAGGTAGTTCCGGACGAGTTCGATGTGTTTCTCGTCGCGGCCCGTCAGTTCGAGGTAGTCGAGGGTGGCCTCGTCGACGGGGAACATGCTGATGGTCGAGCCCTGCTCGGGGGCCATATTGGCGATGGTCGCCCGGTCAGGGACGGTCAGCGTCTCCACGGCGGGGCCGTAGAACTCGACGAATCGGTCGACGACGCCGACGTCCCGGAGCAGTTCGGTGACGTGCAGTACGAGGTCGGTCGCTGTCGCACCCTCGGGGAGTTCACCCGTAAGTTTGACGCCGACGACTTCGGGGAGGTTCATCGTGATGGGCTGGCCGAGCATCGCGGCTTCGGCCTCGATGCCACCGACGCCCCAGCCGACGACGCCGATGCCGCCGATCATCGGCGTGTGACTGTCCGTGCCGACGAGCGTGTCCGGAAGCAGCCAGTTCTCGCCGTTCTGCTCGCGTTCGTGGACGACCTGCCCGAGATACTCTAGGTTCACCTGGTGAACAATTCCCGTTCCAGGTGGGACGACGCTGAAGTCGTCGAAGGCGTTTTGCGCCCACTTCAGTGCCCGGTACCGTTCGCTGTTGCGCTCGTACTCCAGTTCGACGTTCTTCTCGTAGGCGTCCTCGCTACCGAAGTAGTCCACTTGGACGCTGTGGTCGATCACGAGGTCGATGGGCACCTCGGGTTCGACGAGAGTTGGGTCGCGGTCCTTGCGGTCGACGGCCGACCGGAGCGCCGCGAGGTCTACGACGGCAGGGACGCCTGTGAGGTCCTGGAGGATGACCCGGGACGGCTGGAACGGAATGTCGGCGTCGGAAACGTCCGGTTGCCAGCCAGCGAGGTCACGGATGTCGTCCTCGGTAATGTCCTCCCCATCGGCGTTTCGGAGGACGGATTCGAGCATGACACGGATGCTAACCGGGAGTTTATCAAGTTCACAGAGGCCTTCCTCTTCGAGGACGGTGAGGTCGGCCATCTTGTAGGTCGTTCCATCGGCTTCGAACTCGCGGATCGCATTGAAGGGGTTCATTATTGTGGAATACTTCAAACGGAGTAACGGTTATTCTTGTCCCCGTTCTCGGGAGACGGGATTCGAGCAGTTGGACCTGCCCGAAGGGGTTCAGAGAGCTCGTTGCTCTCGCGTTCGACGAGTGGTACAGTTCTGCATAAGGTGGCACTGCCTTCCTCGCTAGTGTTCATGGGTTCAGGCACCCGTTTCTTGGCCAGTCTTACTGTCCATGCGTTCAGGCGCGATTCGTGACAACCGCATCGCGTTCCCGGTGACGCCGAGGCTCATCCCCATGTCGCCGACGATGACCGCGACCGCGACGCTCACCAGTCCCAGCGGGACGCCGAGTGCAAGCAGGGCCTTCACGCCGAGGCTCGACCAGATGTTCTGGCGGATCACGCCGTTCGCCGTGTGCGACAGCCCGTAGAGATACGGCAGCTTGCTGATGTCGTCGCCCATCAGCGCGATGTCGGCGGTCTCGATTGCGGTGTCCGTTCCGGCCGCGCCCATCGCGATGCCGACCTCAGCGGTCGCCAGCGCGGGCGCGTCGTTGATGCCGTCGCCGACCATCGCCACGTCGCCGTACTCCGCCTGTAACGCCTCCACGGCATCGACCTTCTCGTCGGGCAATAGTTCTGCGCGATACTCGTCGACGCCGACCTGTTCGGCGATCGCACGGGCCGTCCCCTCGTTGTCGCCGGTCAGCATCACGACGTGCGCGACGCCGAGTTCGTGCAGCCGTGCGACCGCCCGTTCGGCGGCCGGCCGCACCTCGTCGGCAATGGCGATAATGCCGATCAATTCGGTATCCGTGCCGACGAGGACGACCGTCTTCCCCTCATTCTCGAACCGCGAGATCGCGCCGTCCTCGAGGTCGGCACAGTCCTCGCGTTCGCACTGCTCGTGGGCCACTTCGGCGACTGCGCCGCCGTCGGCACGGAGGTGGGCGTGCGACAGGTCGAAACCCAACTCCTCGAAGAGGGCGGGCTTGCCTGCATAGTACGTCTCGCCGTCGATGTCTGCGCTGATCCCCTTTCCGGTGATGCTCTCGAATTTCTCGATACTCGGCACGTCATCGCCGGCATCCTTTTCGGCGCGTTCGAGTATCGCCTCGGCGATTGGGTGTTCGCTTCGCTGCTCGAGTGCAGCCGCGTGCTGGAGTACCGTCTCGTCGTTCGTACCGCCAAGCGCTACGACGTCCGTGACCGCGAGTTCGCCCTTGGTGAGGGTACCAGTCTTGTCGAGGGCGATGGCGTCCACCTCGCCCATCGCTTCGAGGTGGTTGCCGCCTTTGATGAGGACACCGTTCTTCGCGGCACTGGTGATCCCCGACACCACGGAGACTGGGGTCGAGATGACAAACGCACACGGGCAGGCGATCACCAGCAGAGTAAGCCCCCGAATGAACCACGCCTGCCAGTCGCCCGCGAAGGTGAACCCGTAACCGGCTAGGTCCACCGACACCGGATCAGCGATAACCAGCGGCGGGATAGCGGCGGTCAGGATTGCCAGCACGACGACGAGGGGTGTGTAGTAGCCGGCGAACTGGTCGACGAACTGCTCGGACTCGGTCTTCTTCGCCTGTGCGCCCTGCACCATCTCGATGATCTGCGAGAGCGTCGACTCCGAGGCGGCCGAAGTGGCCTCGAACTCGAGGTATCCTTCCTCGTTGATGCTGCCCGCGTACACTTCGTCGCCGGCAGCCTTGTCGACGGGGACGCTCTCGCCCGTGATCGGCGACTGGTCGACTGCACTCTCGCCTTCGATGACCGTCCCGTCGAGCGGAATCTTGTCACCGGGGCGAACAACCACGGTCTCGCCCACCTCCACCTCCTCGGCGGGCACCGTGACTTCCTCACCATCGCGAAGGACGGTCGCCTCGTCGGGCGAGAGTTCCATCAGCTCGCGCAGGGAGTCCCGTGCCCTGTCCATCGCATAGTCCTCGAGCAGCTCGGCGATGCTGAATAGGACGGCCAGCGTCGCCGCCTCGACGAAGTAGCCGATACCGGTCGCGGCGATGATGGCCGTCCCCATTAGCAGGTCGATGTCCAGACTCCGGTTCTTCGCGGAGTAGTACCCGCTACGGACGACCGGGATGCCACTGGCCGCGACGGCGCCGAGGAACAGGACATCTGCGATGTGGAGCGGGTACTCGAGGACACTTGCGATGGCGATGTTCTGTCCTGCGAGGAAGAACTCGAAGAGGAGCCCGACGGTGAGGAACGCCGCGCCGAGCCACGTCTTCTTCGCGCGAGGACTCGTCCAGACCTCCGATGGTGGTGCGATGTCGACGCCATCGGCCGCCTGGTTGTCCTCATCATCGCCCTCGGCGTCCGAGCCCCCGACGACCTCGTAGCCGGCGCCTTCAATCGCCTTGACGACGTCGGCTTCGCTAGTCCGATCAGGGTCGTACGTGACGTTGGCTGTGCCGGTGGTCGGCTGGAGCGTGACGTCAGTAATGCCGTCGACACGCTGGAGGCTCTTGTTCACCTTTTGGGCGCAAGAGGGACAGTCCATCTCGGGAACGGCGAGGCGGGCGGTCAGCTCACGTCGCTGTCCGCCGCCGCTCGTTCCTCCTGCTGCGTCCGGATTCTCTGTCATCACGTCACGGTAGGAGCGGGAGTTCGATATGTCTTTGTTGGAATATTCCAACTACGGCCCTCAGTGGGATGCCAGCCGTTCTTCCGCTACCCGCTCGCCGGCGACATGTTGCTTCGCCAAATGTTCTTCCGCCCGACGGAGTCGGTAGGTGAGTGTTGACCGTGGCACGTCGAGATGCTCTGCGAGTTCTCCAACATCGACCTCGCGGGGTGATTCGTAGTAGCCGTGTTCGACGGCGGCCTGGAGAGCAGCCTCTTGGGCTGGAGGCAATCCACTTGGTGTTCCGTCGCTTCCCCTAGCTGATGTTGTGTCCGCTGTGCGGAGCATCTCCATCTGGGCGCACTCCCCGACGGCGACTTTGAGAGCGTCGAAGAACGCCGCCACGTCGCCATCGCCGGAGTGGATGAGTCGCCACGTGTAGTGGCGGCCCTCGTGACGAGTCTCGAACAGCACGCCGTCGCCGAGGTGGTCGCGAGCGATGTGGGGGACTGAGGCGCAGGTCGGAGTGCGCTCCCAATCTGAGTAGAGGATGAGCGCGTCGTCCGTGCGGTCGAGGACGCGGGTGGTCTGTGTGGCGTTGCAGTCCTCGGTGGCGAGACAGTCAGCGTAGTAGTCGCCGTTGAGAAAGGCGTCCTCGATGGCGTTGAGCGCCTCAGGCGTACCGGTGGCATGGTCGACCCGCCAGAGACGCTCGGCAGTGGCGTGCAGCGAGAGCGAGCGAACGCGAGCGTCGGGGTGGTCGGCGAGGGCGTCCGCCACCCTGTTGCAGCCGGGCTCGTATTCGAGAGCGAAGACGAGTTCGCGCATACCCCGTCTAAGGCCTGCTACGACATAACCCATGGCCTGCAGCGTTGTCGACCAGTAGATCTCAGATTACGTCGTCAGGGTCGTGAACTTCCTGCATTCGCTGTGCTTCGGCCGCGTATTGCTCCTGGAGGTCGGGGTCATCGACCATGCCAAGATTGCCGGGTTCAGCATCGACTGCTGCTGTCGTATCTCGGACGTCGGTGAAGGACGTGAGTGCGCGTTCCTTCCGATAGTACTGTTCTCCATCGGGTGTTGCGTAGGTGAGGATGATCAGGTTCTGCTCGTCATCGGAGTACGTCCGTTCGACAAGCCAAACACGAACGTCATCTTCAGACTGATTTGACATACTTAGACATCCCCCGATATCCACTAAGGGATTGGTGTTACGGCTTGCCGAGACTCGCTGTCTCGAAGGGTGATTCTCCGGTCGGAATGAGCAGCTCCTGTCGGTCTCCGACCCGCTCAGCGAGCTTCCGTTTCAGATACTGTCTCGCCGTTGACGGTGTGAAGACGCCCTTGTCGAGCATGTCGCCGACGACGTCTTTGAGGGCCGCGAACTGGCCCTGCAGGTGGCCGTCGCCGACCGGCTCGCCGTCGTACCAGCGCACCGTCGCGAGCGCGCCGTTCCCGACCGTCTCTCCCTGTTCGACTGTCTCCGAGTCGTACTGGAGCCCGAACCACAGCGTCCGATAGGCGGTCACCTCGAACGTCGGCGACACCACGAAGAACGCCTCGTGGTGGAGGTAGTCGAGGTGGTCAGCGACGATCTCGTCGAGGGTGAGCCCGGTGGCGCGGGGCTTCGGCTCGACGACCGTCGACGATCGGTCTTCGCCGGCGAGGTAGCCGTCGACGGCGTCTGCTTCGAGACCATCGGCCAACTCCGCCAGCAGCTGTTTTGCCCACTTCGAGTCGGTGTCGTCGCCACCGAACGGCGATTCAGCCGAAATCCGGTGCTTGAGTTTGAGGTTCGCTGCGCCCCAATGAGAGTAGTGGAGCGTGTACTGTCCGTCTGTCCGTTCGTACGCAACGAGTGCGCGGTTACCCATCGAGCAATCACCTCACGGGACGACCGCGACTGGATCGCCCCGCACCCCTCCCGGGGGACGAACAACGCTACTCGTCGATCGGTTCGGGGGAACTGAGGTCTGCGTGGAGGACTTCGCCGTCGCGAACGACGTACCGCTTCGCCAGCACGGGAAATCGGCACTTGGTAAATCCGGCTGTCTGGATGTCGAATTCTTCGTCGGCTTCGAGATATTCCGCGAGTTCTCCGAGGAACTCATGGGTGACGATGCCACCGTCGTAGTCGGGGAGGCCGTTCTCGCGGGCCGCGTACACCTCGAAATCGTCGTAGCCCCAGATGGTGAGCTCTCCGTCTTCGGTCACCTCCCAGTCGAGCGTCCCGAAGCAGTAGCTCTCACAGAGCTCGCGGACTGCCTGTGGATCCGATACGAGCGCGCCGGTCGATGTCGTTGCGGCTTGGAGTGTTGCCATGGATTGTTCTCGGGAGCTGTCTCGCGCCCCCGCACCCCTTCAGGGGGCGAGCAACTGCTCACGCTGTGACGGCCACATGACGTTGCGCTGCCGACGCGTCGAGCTGTCAGGATTCTCCGTTGACGTCACCGTCCCTCATCGTATTCGGTTGGGTGAGAAAATCTATCTGCTCGAGGAGCGTCGTCGCGGTGCTAATTCGCTCTTGATCAGCGGGCTCCAATTGGTCGCTGTCGATACTGGTGAGGCTACTGAGCGCGCGGTGGAGTCGATAGCCGGGGGTGTCTCGTGGGTCCATGTGTGCGCCTCCGCCAATTCTCGGCGCCGAAAAACACCGGCGGGCAGTCAGCAGGTGAGGTATCGTCGGGTGGTCGCGAGCTGGCTTCTGTTAACCAACAACTCCGAGCCGAGACCAGGATTGTTGGTTAATTTGACGTCGTCTTTACTGACCGGCTTCGGGTTCGGGCCCGTAGCGTGGCGTGCCGCACCGCTGACAGCCCCACATTGGCTGCCCGGTCCACTCGTCATCGGGGACAGCCTCGAACTCGCGGAATCGATGCTTAGTCTCCCGATCACACTCTCGACACTCGAGGTGAGTTCTGTTTGGGCACTCGCGTCGTGGCTGTTCGGTATCGGTCTTGTCAACGGATTCTTGGAGCGCAATCGCTGGCACCAGCCAGAGGTCGTCGTCTGCATCCTCACGAAGGCTTGCAAGACGAGCTTCGGTGCGAACCTCGCTCCCGTTTCGTCGTAGAGAAACGTCGCGTGCTCGCCGTCGTGACGGGACTGCGTCGTCTCTGTCCACGCCGTCCGCTCACGAGCAGCCGCGAGCAGCTGATTACCACATTCAGACGTGACCCGTGTCGCCGAGGGGAGCGAGGGCCACTGATCAACAAGCTGTGGGGCCGGTTCCTCGTCGAGATCGTAGATTAGCTTGCAGTCATCGAGTTCTGGGTCATCATCTCCCTTCGCGAGGAGGGTGGCCGCAGCAGATCCCTTCCCGACGGCGCCGTAGAACGTCGACGCCTCAACGACTATGTGGATGATATGGAGGAGAGTCTGTTCGGCAGTCGATGTGTCCTGATCGTCGGCTGCTTCGAGATGGTTCGTGAGACAGAACCGGCACTTCGACTGGCCAGCGGGGATCGACGCTCCACAGGAATCGCACTCGGTCTCACCTTCTGTCGGGTCGTCTGGATAGCCCGCGTCGACGCCACCAGAGCGTTGCCGCCGGGGCTCGCCACTACTACTGGCGAGTTGGTCGTCGGGAACGTGGGTTGCTTCGCCGAGCGGTCGGAGGGCTTCGTAGTCGGCGTACTGGTCGGTCATAGAGTGATCTGGCCGTATCATGCTTCGTCTTCGGATTTAAACAATGGCTCTCACATCAATCAGGCAACAAAATACAACCGAAAATCAGCAGTGTGGGCGTTAGACAGCCAGTTCGTCCAGTGTGTCGCGGTGGGTCCGTACGGTGACCACTGAGACGTTCGCTACTTCAGCGATGTCCGACTGGGTGAGCCATTGCCCGTCTTCGCGTCCGGCTTTGTACAGACAGGCTGCAGCGAACCCGGACGGCCGAACCCCGGTGGTTGCCCCAGTCGATTCGGATGCTTCCGCCAACTGCCGAGCCCGCTGCCGGATTTGATCGGAGACGTCGAGCTCCGAGGCCAACCGCGGAACGAACGCACTGGGCGTCACGGGTTGGGCTGGCAGGCCAAGTTCCGTATTCAGCGTCGTGTATGCGTTCGTCACCCGCGATTGCTCGACGCGCGCTGAATCGATGATGTCGTCGAGCGTTCGAGGTCGCCCGTTACACCGACACGCGCCGTAGACGCTCGCGGCGGCCATCGCCTCGATCGACCGGCCCTGCAGGAGGTCCTCATTCTGGGCACTCCGGAAGAGCTGGCAGGCCTGGTCACGAAGCGTCTCGGACAGTTCGAGTGCACTACTGATCCGGCGAACTTCACTGAGTCCGTGTGCAAGGTTGCGTTCGGCTTTCGACTGAAACCGCCCACGCGTCTGTTCACGGCGCATCCGGAACAGCCGGCGTCGCTTCTGCTCGGAGAGGCTGTTCCCGTTTGCATCGGTCCCACGGCCGATCTCCGTCGACAACCCACGATCGTGCCGCGCCGCCGTCAACGGAGCGCCAGTCCGTTCGCGCTCGTCTTCGTCGAATGCCCGCCACTCTGGCCCGTGGTCGATTCGCTGCTCGTCGATGACGAGCCCACACTCCTCGCAGACGGTTTCAATCGCATTGGTGGTGACCCGGCCGTCGCACTCGGGACACTGATTCGAGTCGGTCTCGGTTTGGACGTCTTCGTCGAACGTCGTTTCGTAGATCTCTCTGGTTGCCATGATACTCACGAGGGGGACCACGCGGCTCGCGCCTCCCGGAACGCCCCTCACCCATCACGGGGCATATAAACACCCAGCGGCACGGCGACGACACGGTCTTGTGCTGTGGCGAAAGCCCGGCAGCGCAACGGCGCTGTGCGCCGTGAGCAGCCCGGACCGTGGAGGTGGTGGGAGGTGGCGGTGACCGCTACACACCAGCGAAAAAGGGGCGCGTCGCCCTGGCTCCTCCTCGACCGGGATGTCTGAATCCCAACCAGACTACATTTATTGTTGCCCAAGTCGTAGTTTTCCCGTTATGAAACCCGATACGCGCGAAATCATCAACGAGGAGCTCTGGCGGAGCGTCGTCTGGCTGGCCATCGGCCTGTTTGGATGGTCGCTTATTCTCACGTCGACGGATGTGCTTGCGGCATCAGCACTCACCGCGCTGGGATTACCTCTCCTCACGGCTGCGGTGCTGGCAGCCCTAATGGTCGGGATCCGTCTCGCGACTGGCTTGGAGTTAAAAGCGAAGACCGAAGGCAGCCAGCTCCTCTGGTTGATTGTCGGGAGTGTGCTCGGTGGATTCGTCGTGCTCTACGACGTGCTCGTGAACGGACGTGACCCGCCCATCATCCTCGGCTACGCTGTCGCTGTCGGGCTCGGGGTCCTGATCTGGCGTGTTGCTCGGCGACAACAGTCGACGGTGTGAGAATGGATTGGCTCACTGCATACAACGGCCTCCTCGTTCGTATGGGGCTGTATCTTTTGATTTTCTGGCCGACGGTCGGGTACTATGTGTACCGTGATTCGGTGAAACGAGGATTGTCCTCGCCGCAACTTCGCGGGGTCACATACGGGTTCCTGGGAGTACCGGGGCTGCTCGTCTATTTGTACCGGAAAACTCGTTCAGAGACGCAGTCAGTGTAGCCGTCAAGATATAGCCACAGAGAATGGTTCGACCAGGCAGCATCTGAGGACAGTTGGATCCTATCAAACGAGCGCTATGTACGATAGGCCTCCCTCAACTCACCATCGTCTGTTTCATCCCATAACATCGACCAATCTCTAATTGGTAGTTACAGGGTATTGAGTGAACCATCTCAATTGACAATTGACGGCCCATACTGAAGAACCAGCCCAGGAATAATTACGCCGACGAGAATAATTACTCCGACGAGCACGGTATACGAAAGAGCAGTGAAGGTACTCAATCCGAGGAAGAGCGCCACCGCTACGAATACACAGACTGAGCCTTGTTTAGACGCGATAGATCACGGGTTTCAGGCCCTCACAGCTAGTTCTATGTTTCTCACGGCAGCCATTAGCACGAGCTCTCTGAACTGTCCAAACCACGTTCTAGCCCGTAACCTATCACCGAATCGTTGCTTCAGCGCGAAGAACGCGGATTCCACGTTCGATCGACGGTGATACACGTCGTCATCCAACCGCGCGTTGTGTGCTTTGTCAAGGTTCCAATGCTCTTTGTGTTTGATCACTGGTCTAATATCGTGGCCTCGTAACTCCGTCCTGAGGTCGTCCCAGTCGTAACCTTTGTCGGCGGTGATTGTGTTCAACTGATCGAGGTTCCTAGTCAACACCTGCCAGCCGATCTGAGAATCATGCGGCTGCTTCATCGAGCAGTGAACGTCGAGGATTACGTTGGTCTCGCAATCTACGAGAGCGGTGGTTTTCACGGCCTGGAAGTAGTATCCCACACGTTTTCCGTAATGACGACTGACCGCACGTCGGCCGAAGCCAGTGGCGTCGATCGCTTGGACATCACCAAGTTCGTGAATAGAAACAGAGAGCCGAAGCAGCACTCGCCAGACCTTCATTTTGAGTGTCTGCTTTCTCGCACAAACGGTGGTGAAGTCCGGAAGATTGGTGGTTGATAGGCCGAACGTATCAAGAACTCCGGGCATCTCTTGTAAGACGTCCATCAACTGTCGATAGGTGTGATCCAGGTACTCGCGGAGGCAGTGCAACCCCACGATGACCCAGTCGGCGAACCCGCCGTCACCCCGCTTGACCGGAGAGTTTTGGGGTGACCCGACAGCCTTTTGAGACAAACCGACGCATCTAGCCGTGAAGCGGGCTAGTTTCGATGGCACACTCCGAAACCGCCCGCTTCATTTCCTTCAAAACCCGTCAGACAGAGTCTCTACTCCGCGTCTAAACAAGGCCCACAGACTGAAATCACAACGTTCTCTCGGGAAACAAGTGGTTCGTTCCGTACAATGATGACCATCGAAACAGCCAGCAGTACTAAAATCGCGATTACTGCAGCGGTGAACACCTGCATTGAGTCGATTGCAAGTCCGTAGAACAACCCCAGACCGGCGAGCACGTACGCGAGCCCCAAGGCTGCGAGCCCGGCCAACTCTGTGCGCGAACGTTCGGCTTCCTCGTTGTCCACAGTTGTTGGCATATGATTATTTTGATAGCCACGACATATAACACCCTGTTATATCGGGAAATTGACCGCTGAGACCAGCCTACAGTACTCGATAGAATTTCCGTGTTGCATACAGAGGGAAGATATATCATGCCAGCAGGA